>NZ_JAMYQH010000043.1:0-52786 GCF_040320765.1 Mesorhizobium sp. M0618
GGGCGGGTGGGGGGGGTTGTGGTTATTTAGCTGCACAATAGCCTCGGAGTATTCGTCCTCTTTTCCTCGTCCACGACCCCCCCCCCCCCCCCACGCCGCCGCCCCCGGCCCGGGGACGGGGCCGGCTCCTTTCACCCGGTCGTTGGGGACGGGGAGGGTGGGGACTCGACCGGGTTTCTCCTGAAGCGCCTCGCATTCACGCGGCGCGCTTGAGCTCTGTTCTAGCGGACGCTGGCGACCGCGTCGGAGCGGCCGTCATTGATCGTCACCCAAACGCCGGAATTCTGGTCCGACTGGCGCTTGAGATAGGTGTAGTCGGTGTCCGTCCAGGACAGGACCTTGGTCTCGAGATTGTCGAGGATGAATTCTCCGAGGCTGGTGCGCACGGTCAGCACCGCGTGGCCGTCGCCATTCGGCTGGCGCGCCACCGTCATCAGCAAATTGCCGGCCGGCACGCCCGCATCCATCAACTCGCGGCGCTTTTCCAGCGCGTAGTCCTCGCAATCGCCATAGCCATTGGCCGGATAGGCCCAATATTCCTCGACACCGTAGTTTTCCATGTCGGTGCGCGGCTTGATGCGGGTGTTGACCGAATTGTTGATGTTGACGATCGTCGCCCACAGTTTGCGGGTCAGTTCGACCGGCGCACCCTTCGGGGTCCGTTCGCTGCATTCGCCAGGACTGCGCTGGCAGAACTCATAATGACCGACAGGCTGGGTGGTGCGTCCGCCGGTGTGCATATAGGTCGGTCCCGCGGCATATGCTGATCCCCAAGCGGAAAGCTGCATCGCCATTGCCACCAGCAACAGCTTGCCCCTCGTTTTCTTCATTGTTGTAGTCTCCCCGTTCGAAGGAGACATTGCCACATGTGGATTTATTTGACGCAAAAGCGCGAAGTAGATATTGAGTAAAACTCCAGTAGAATAAACGTAAAATTTGAATCATTTGAGTATTAATTCGTTTGGATCTTGAGGCGCCATCTCGGCGCGCGGAGGGCTCCAAGCCCCGCCTAAAGTGGCCTAAGCATGCCGGTCATGGCGTCGAAAACAAAAAACCGGCCACAAGGGCCGGTTTCCTGGAGTGTCGCTGTCGGGCCTGCTCAGGTGCGTGGCGTGTTGAATTCGGAATCGAGCGTTTCGGGGCGCTGGATCACAGCGAATTCGATGGCGACGCCGTCCTCGAAATGACGCACGACCTGCCCGCGCATGGTGCCAAGCATAACCTGGATGCCGATCGCCGGCTTGACGTCGATCTCGACCGCGGCGCCGGAGAGCGAAAGGTCGATGATACGGCACTGGTACTGGCGACCGTCGGTGAGCTGCAGCACGCTGGTCGGATTGCGCGGCGCGACGCGCTCGTGGCGGCGATCTTCCGGCAGGTCGAGTTCATGCTTGTTGGCGAGCCAGGTCAATTGCGCGGCCAGCTTGTCCTTCTTGCGATCCGACGCGATGACGGTCATCGCGAAACCGTCCTGCAAGGTGCGCGTGACGACACCTTCGATGCGGCCGATATGATCGATGTAGGCAATGATTTTTTCGCCGGGCATGCCGATGCGGTCGGTGCGAAACGCGACGTTGCCCGGTGACATGTCGACGACCTGGCAGGGGTGTTCGGTGCGGTCTTCCAGCATGAAGCGTCCGTAGATTTTGACCCGGACGCGCTGAAAGTTACGCCTTTCAGCTTGGGACGGCGCATAGTCGACCGCCGCTGACCTCATGACTGCCTACACCCCGTTTGGCATCCCGCGCGCCGATGCGAGGAACTTCATCAGAGAAGTACAACAAAGCGGGTTAACAAAGGGAAAAAGCGGGCGCTCCAAGGTTTCCTTTTTGCAGGCCGTGGTGCCAAAACAGCGGCGCGGTTTTGGGCGACGTGCATCAGGCCGCAAACGGACTATTCCTCGCGCCCGCCATCGAAGACGACGAGATGGCGGATGCGGCGCGCCCGGCCGAGCGCCGAGATCGTCTCGGGTGCTCCAAGTTCATCGGGAACGAGCGAGGGAACATCGATCGCCGGACGGTTGTTGAGGAGCTCCTTCTCCGGATCTATGACGCGGATCGAATCGATCAACGCGTCGGTGATCGGGTCGGCACCCAGCCAGAAGGGCTTCTCCACGGCGCTGATGACGCCCAGGCAGCGTGGATTTTCGACGCCGCCGTCAAGCGGCAGGGCAAGCAGTTCGAACTTGTTGGAGCGCCCGTTGCGGCTGAAGCCCTCATAGCTGATGAGCACGACCGACTTCTGCTCGAAGACGCCGTGGATCAGCCGCGAGACGAGCCGTTGATCCTTCTCACGCCACAGCGATGGAAAGGAAAACCCCTTGAGTTCTCGGCCGTAGCAGGCGCAAAGCCTGGTGCCGGCGAGCCGGAACACGGCCTGTCCGCGCGTGTCACGTTCCAGGATAAAGGTGTCGGCCAGCAGCGACTTGATGTCGGCCGGCTCGACCTCTGAACGCTTCGGGGCAGGGCGTCCGTCACGCAGACGGTTCCAATATTGGAACAGCGTGATCGATCCATTCTGGTTCATGCTATGCTGCTCCGCGCATTCTGTCGTCTGATGTCCCATCGGTGAACAGAAGGGCGCCCTCCGATGACCTACATGCGTTGCGGAGCAGGAAGCGTGCCAGCGTCGTTAACACTTGTTCACGGGTCGGGGCCGTTAAGGTTAACAAGTGGTTTACGTTGCGTCGAAACGAGCCCCGTGGCAAACAAAAACCACTCCAGAAGCGGTCGTTTCGCGACGATCGGCAGCACTTCAGTCAGAGTTTTAGGGGAGCAGGGGGCTCGACCAGCCGTTCAGGGGAAACCTTGAACGGCTTCTTTTTTGATTCGCGCCAGGCGATTCGGGGTTAACGGCGGGCGTGTATTTCTACCTGCCGACAAGTGCTGGCAACCATCCCGGCGGTCGCTAAGGCGGCATCGTCCGATCGCTATGCGACGAAAAATCTGCGTTCCGTGGTCGGCTGGTGTGAACTATCGCTTCTTCCCAAGGCCGAAGGTCAGCGCCAGAGCGCCAACCAACACGACACCCTTGACGAAGTCCTGCGTGTAGTAGGGCGCGTTCAGCATGGTGAGGCCGTTCAGGAGGACGCCGACGAAAATTGCGCCGGCCACCGTGCCGATCACATGCGGGCGACGCTTGTCGAGCACGGCATAGCCGATCAGCGAGGCCGCCACCGCATCGAGCAGGAGCGAGTTGCCGGCCGAGACGTCGCCGCGGCCGACACGCGAAGCGACGATCAGCCCTCCCAACGAAGCAAGCGTGCCGGACAGGATATAGGCCCAGAGTCGATATGCCTTGGTCGGCGCGCCGGATAGATGCGCGGCCGTTTCGTTGCCGCCGATCGCATAGAAGACGCGTCCCCAGCGCGTACGCTCCATCAGGAACCAGGCGAGGATGGCGACCACCGCCATGACCACGACAGACAGGGGTACGGTGTCGAAGAGCCGTGACCGGCCGAGGATCAGGAAAGCCGGATCGTAAGCACCGGGAACGGACGAGCCGTCAGGCAGCACCATGCCGGCGGTGATGGAGCGGCCGCCGGTCGGGATTAGCTGCAGGCCGGCGAGCAGGAACATTGTCGCCAGCGTGGCGAGAAGATCGGGGACGCCGATGCGGACAATCAGCAGTCCGTTCAGGAGGCCTATGAAGGCGCCCATCAGCAAGACCAGACCCATGGTCTGGGCCGCATCCAGCTGCCATACGACCATGGCATAGCTTGCCGCCATCACCGACGAGGCGGCGATGCTGCCCACCGAGAGATCGAAGCCGTCGGCCGACATCGTGATCGAGACCCCGACGCCGAGGATCGCCACGACCGAAACCGCCTGCAGGATGGAGAACAGGTTGGCCGAGCGGATGAAGGCGGGCTGCGCGTACCAGAAGCCGATCACCATCAGTGCCAGCAGCACGAACAGCGCGTAACGGCGCGTTTCGCGGAAAAGCGATGTGCGCGGGGCGGCCTGCTGGACCGTCGTCGGGTTCGTCATCGATGCTCTCCGGCCTTTTCGCTCTCGACCTTGCCGATCTGGTCGGTCAGCGGGCCATGGCCGTCACCGGCCTCGTGAAGGGAGTGATCGCGCATGACGAGGATGCGGTCGGCAACCTCCAGCGCCTCTTCGGTGTCGCTGGTCGCGATCAGCGTGGCGGAACCGCTTTGGCTGTTGCGGATTGCGGAGATCAGGTCGGCACGCGCCCCGACGTCGACACCCTGGAAGGGCTCGTCGAGCAGCAGCAGCCGGCAAGGTGCCGCCTGCCAGCGGGCGAGCACGACCTTCTGCTGGTTGCCGCCGGAAAGCTCGTCGAGCGTGTCATCGGGGCCGCGCGCCTTGATGCCGAGCCGGGCGATCGCCTCGGCGGCAACCTTGCGCTCGCGCGCGACCCGCAGCAGGCCGTCCGGAAACCAGCGCCTCAGATGTGGCAGGGCAATCGTTCCGGCAATCGAGGCGCCGGGAACCTCGGGCGGCAGCAGCGACGATGCCCAGCGGTCCTCGGCGACCATGAAGACGCCGTTTTCGATCGATCGCGCCGGCCCGTTGGAAAGCCATGGTTTTCCATCGAGCACGAAGCTGCCTTGCGCCAGCGTTTCCAGACCAAAAAGCGCGCGCAACAGCCGGGTCTTGCCAGAGCCAAGCGTGCCGGTCAGCGCGACGACCTCGCCGGAGCGCAGATCGAGATCGAAAGGCCTCGCACCGGGAATCAGTTGCGCACCCTTGATGGAGGCGATGATTGGGGCCGCCGAAATCTTGCCGTCATGGGTGGCGGCTTCCAGCGTCCGCCCGATCATGGCCGCAACGGCGGCCGGGAAATCGATCGGTTTGGCAAAGGCGCCGACGATGCGACCGCCGCGCATGACCACGGCGCGGTCGGCGATGGCGGCAAGGTCGCCCAGCCTGTGCGAGATGTAGAGGATTGCCATGCCGCCCGCGCGCAGCCGCCGGATGATGGCGAAAAGCCGGTCCGCTTCCGTGGCCGAGAGGCTGGATGTCGGCTCGTCGAGGATTAGAACGGAGGCCTTGGCCGCGACGGCGCGGGCGATGGCGATCAATTGCCGCTCCGCCGGCCGCAGGTCGATGAAGTCGCGGTCGAGCGGCAGGTCGAGATCGATCAGCGCCGCGATGGCGCGCGCACGCCTGCGGATCGACCGGGCCGAGACGAAGAAGCGCTCGCCCGGCTGGCAAAGTTCATCGAGCAGAAGATTCTCCGCGACCGTCAGTCCGGCAGCCCCCGCCTGATCCGTCGCCTGATGGACGGTCGCGATGCCGGCGGCCTTGGCGGCGCTGGGCGAGGCGAGGGCGACGATCCCGCCGCCCAGGGTGATCGTTCCGGCGTCGGGTACATGCGAGCCTGAAAGGATTTTCACCAGAGTCGATTTGCCGGCGCCATTGGCGCCCATCAGCGCCACGACCTCCCCGGCTGCCACGGTAAGATCGGCTCCAGCGAGCGCGCGCGTCGGGCCAAAGGATTTTTCGATCCCGGCGACAGCGACGGCAATGGGGGCGGCGGTGAGGGACAATTGGTTCAGCCGGTTACAGGTTGAGCGGGAACTGGGAAAGGCAAGCAAGCCAACGGGGCACGGTCGTAATTGTCAGCCGCCATATTCCATGATCGCCAGTCCGGCATTGTAATCCGGCGAATAGACGATGCCGTTGGCGTCGACGAATACGTCGGTCGACTGGATCACTTGCGGCCGATTCGGACGTTTGTCGACCATGCGGCTGGGAGCCGGCGGCACCAGCGCCCCGGTCTCCTTTGGGCGATAGGGATCGGAGATGTCGAAAACGCGCACGCCGGCATTCTGGTAGGTTGCAAAGATCAGGGTGTCTGACACAAAGCTGCCCGGCCGGTTCTCGTGCAGATTGTGCGGACCGAAATGTCCGCCCTTGGCGGTGTAATCGGTCTCGTCCGGGGTCGGCAGGGTCGAGATCGAAATCGGGTTCGCCGGATCGCGTATGTCGAAGATCCAGGTGAGCTTGCGCCCATCCTCCTCATGGTCGAGCACGGCCTCGTCGGCGACAACGAGCAAGCCGCGTTTGAGCAGCGGCAGCGCCGAATGGGTGCCGCCACCATAGGGCGGCGACCAGTTCCTGTGGCTGATCAGCCTCGGCAGGGCAGGGTCGGCGACATCGAGGACGGTCAACCCGCCGTCGCGCCAGCAGGCATAGGCGGTATCACCCTCGACGACCGCATGATGCAACGCATAGCGGCGGCCGTCGGGCCAGCCGGGTGTCTCGCCGCCGGCAAGATGCATTCCTGGAATCCACCAGCGACCGGCCTCGACTGGCCGTGCCGGGTCCTGAAGGTCGACCGTCAGCAGGATGTAGTCGCTGTAGCCGTCGAGAAGCGCCGATACGTAGGCGTAGCGCCCGCCGACGTACCAGATGCGGTGGATGCCGATGCCGTCGACCGGGAAGAAGCCGATCTGGCGAGGCTGCGTCGGCTTCGAGATGTCATAGACGGCCATGCCGGCCGACCAGGTCCGCGCCGCGCCCGAACCAGACGCGGTGCCGATCGTCTCGCCGATCGACTGGGTGTAGTAGACCTTCTCGTCGAACGCGAAAGCGGCGTCGGCGAACAGATCGCGTGCATGGACGACCAACAGCAGATCCTCATGCGTCTGCAGATGGATGGTCCAGGTATTCGGCGGCGCGGGCACGAACACCGTCCCGCCCGGATTCTTGGGATCCCGTACATCGATGATGGAAAAGCCTTGTGACCAGGGATGCGCGACATAGGCGAAGCCGCGATGCACCATCACCTGCAATCCGTCCGGCCGCCCGCCTTGGTCGGAATGACCGATCAGGCGCATGTTCCTGGAATAGTCGGGGGTGGGGACAGAAACCATAATTGTCTTTCAAAAGGTCGGTCCGGCGCACTTTGCCTGTCGCAGCGGGTGGTGTGGCGGAGGCAGGCGCAATCATCCCCCAGCAGGCCGGGGATGATTGTTTGGATCGCTGATTTTGTGAAGGCGCAGAAGCTCAATTCGTCGCCGGGATCCACGGTGCCTTTGCGGCATCGCTGTCCTTGAAGGCCGGGAATTTCGCCTGCAGGTCCTCGATCGTCTTGATGTTGTTGTCGACGAGGTCCTTTCTGGTGACGAGCGTCGGCTGGATCAGCACCGAATGGCCGGGATTCTGTCCGGCGATCAGCTGGGCCAGCGCGCGCACCGAAGCCTCGCCGACGACGGCCGGGTTGGTTGCCGCCGTCGCCACCCACGGGCTGTTCGGTTCGAGGATGGCCTGGATGTCCGAGGTCGAGATATCGACACCGTAGATCTTCACCTTGTCTGCCACGCCAAGCTCGTCGATGGCGAGCTTCACGCCACGGGCGAACTCGTCCCATGGGGCGAAGACGACCGAAAGCGTCGGGTTGGCGGTGAGCACAGCCTTGGTCTGGTCGGCGACCGAAGCGGCAACGGTGTCGTTGACCACGCCCCAGGTGGCGACTTCCTTGATGCCTGGGTACTTCTTGCCGAAATCCTTCCACACCGCATAACGGCGGTCGAGCGGTGCGAAGCCGGCGACATAGAGGACGCCGCCGTCGAATTTCTCGCCCTGGTCCTTGACCGCCTGGTCGAGCACGAGGCGCGCCATGTCGGCATCGGACTGCTCGACCTGCGGGATCTTGGGGTTGTCGAGGTTGGTGTCGTAGGCCACCACTGGAATGCCGGCGTCAAGCGCTGCCTGTGCGACGTCCTTGATGGCTTCTGGCTGGCCGTTGTTGATGATGATGCCTTGCACGCCGAGATTGATCGCCTGCTGGATCAACTGCCGCTCGGTGTTGATGTCGTTGCGCGCCTGCGAGATGTTGGCCTCGATGCCGAGCGCATCGGCCTGGCGCTTCACGCCGGCCTCGAATGCCTGGAGCCAGTCACCGGAGCCGAGGAAGCTGACGACGGCGATCTTGACGCCGCCCTTATCGAAGGGTGCCGGCGCGCCGGATATGCCCTGCGCCGAAGCAGCGGTGGCGAGACCGGCTATGCCGGCGGCTGCCGCCAGCGAAAGAATATGCTTGATCATGTGGAGACCCCTTTGAAATTGGCCGCATTCTAGGGAGGAGGCCCATCGCTTCCGAGAACGCTCATTGCGAGTTTTTCAAATCCCGGAGCATTTCCACTTCGCTTCCTTTCGGTTTCGTAGCAAATGAAGACGATGCGGTGCCGGGCGTTCGCTGTTGAGAAAACAGAATTGTTCCAACCCGGACATCCTTGCTCTAAAGGACGCGCAGGAATTCCTGGACCAGATGCGCATGAACGAACCGGTAAACCCTTCGGACACGGAACAGATGGACGACGCGCCGCGACGACGGCGCGAGCCGGTGTTCAACCTGCCACCCGTCGTGTTGGCGGTGATCGGCATCTGCGTCGTCGTCTACCTGTTGCAGCAATATGTGTTGAGCGAATCCCAGCAGATGACATTGCTGTATGACGGGGCCTTCATCCCCGTTCTCTACACCGGGCAATACGGCTTCGACTGGTTCCTGTTTTCGCGGCCCTTCACCTATGCCTTCATGCATGGCGGCTTTGCTCATATCGCCATCAACATGGTGTGGCTCGCCGCGTTTGGTTCACCATTGGCAAACCGCCTGGGAACGCTGTGGTTCGCGCTGTTTTTTGCCGCAACCGGGTTGGCTTCGGTCGCGCTTTTCTGGGCGATCCATCCTTATGGTGAGGCGCCGCTGGTCGGGGCTTCCGGTGCGATATCAGGCATGATGGGGGCTGCGGCGCGTTTCGGCTTCCGCACCGACCGTTCGGCCGGCAAGGCCGCCTTCGCCGGCCCTGTGCTGCCGATCGCATTCGTATTGCGCTTGCGCGGTGTCGTGATCTTCCTCGCCATGTGGATGGTCATCAATCTCGCCACCGGCCTGCTCGGGTTTGCCCCAGGGGTAGATGGTCAGATCGCCTGGGAGGCCCATATTGGCGGCTTTGTCGCGGGCTTCTTCGGCTTGCGCTGGTTCGACAGGCGATGGCAGGCGCCTGAATGGGAGACGACCGACCACCGCACTTGAAATGCAACCGATCACGGCGCACGATGTTCACTCTTACGTGAAGGCCGGTCAGGGCAGGAACCGGCAGGCAAAGGAGGACGCCATGACGGTGAAGGCAATTCTCGAGAGAAAAGGCCATGACGTGTTGACGCTCGGGCCGAACGAAAAGCTTAGCGAAGCCATCCGCATCCTGGCAGAGCACAAGATCGGTGCGCTGGTCATCACCAATGGCGATCGCAAGATCGTCGGCATCCTGTCAGAGCGCGACATCGTCCGGGTTGTCGCCCGCGAAGGTGGAGCCGCGCTGGATATCGCCGTGCGCTCGGCAATGACGCCGAAGGTGAAGATCTGCAACGAGAACCACACCGTCAACGAGGTGATGGAGATCATGACCCGAGGCCGCTTCCGCCATCTGCCGGTGGAGAAGGACGGCATGCTCGATGGCATCGTGTCCATCGGCGACGTGGTCAAGCGCCGCATCGAGGATGTCGAGCGCGAGGCCGACGAGATCAGGGCCTATATCGCCACCGCCTGAGCGGCGAGGCGAACCGCCGGCCTGAGAACCGACCGGCGGAGCCGTGGTTTACCTGTTGTCGAGTTCGGAGCGGACGAGTGCGAGCCCGCGCCGGGTGATGCGGTAAGGGCCGCCTCCCGACGAAGAAACCGCCTTCTTACGCTTCAGTTTTCGAAACAGATCGAGATCGACGCCCGGATAATGCCAGCCGTCGCGGGTCAGGCATTTGACGGAGGCGATCCGCTTTTTCTCGTTCTTTTCGATTTCAATGCGTCCACCCTGCGCGAGCAGGTGCAGGATGCGCTGTTCTATGCGCGAAATGTCCATGTGAGAGTTTTCCGGGAAAACAAAAAATGCCGCCGCCGCGAAGCTTCGCGGCACGGGGTTTCAGGTTTTCTGCCCTGCCTCGCCAGGAGGTCAGGGCCTTACCGGGACTGAGCGTAAGTGGACATCCACTCTCCATTGGAATGAGCGTCCTATAGGCGAACGCGGCTGAAAAGGCCAGTCCGTGGCTTTGCGCTTGTCTCTTTTGGCGGTTTGCACTAGCGAAGTTGCAAATCAGAATGTGCATTAATGCAGCTTCCCATCATTCCAGTTCGCAGGCCGCCATGTCCCTTATCGACACCCGTACTCCTGACGCAAAACGCCTGATCCCCGGCGCAACCGACGACTGGGAGATCATCATCGGCCTCGAGGTCCATGCGCAGGTCACTTCGGAAGCAAAGCTGTTTTCGGGCGCCTCGACGGCCTTCGGCGCGCCGCCTAACGCCAATGTCAGCCTGGTCGATGCGGCGATGCCGGGCATGCTGCCGGTCATCAACGAGGAATGCGTCAAGCAGGCGATCCGTACCGGCCTGGGGCTGAAGGCGCAGATCAACCACAAGTCGGTCTTCGATCGGAAGAACTACTTTTATCCCGACCTGCCGCAGGGCTACCAGATCTCACAGTTCAAGCAGCCGATCGTCGGCGAGGGCACGGTCATCGTTTCGGTGGGCCCGGACCGCCAGGGCGAATTCGAGGACATCGAGGTCGGCATCGAGCGGCTGCATCTGGAGCAGGATGCCGGCAAGTCGATGCACGACCAGCATGCGACCATGTCCTATGTCGATCTCAACCGCTCCGGCGTGGCGCTGATGGAGATCGTCTCCAAGCCGGACATGCGCTCGGCCGACGAAGCCAAGGCTTATGTCACCAAGCTGCGCACCATTGTACGCTATCTCGGCACCTGCGACGGCAACATGGACGAAGGTTCGATGCGCGCCGACGTCAACGTTTCGGTGCGCAAGCCGGGCGGCGAGTTCGGCACGCGGTGCGAGATCAAGAACGTCAACTCGATCCGCTTCATCGGCCAGGCCATCGACTACGAGGCGCGCAGGCAGATCGCCATCCTCGAGGATGGCGGCAAGATCGATCAGGAGACGCGGCTGTTCGACGCCGTCAAGGGCGAGACGCGCTCGATGCGCTCCAAGGAAGAGGCGCATGATTACCGCTACTTCCCCGATCCCGACCTTTTGCCGCTGGAATTCGACCAGGCCTATGTCGATGCGCTGGCCAAGGAATTGCCGGAACTGCCGGACGACAAGAAGGCGCGGCTGATCGCGTCGCTCGGCCTGTCCGTCTATGACGCCTCGATCCTGGTTTCGGAAAAGCCGATCGCCGACTATTTCGAAAAGGTGGCCGCCGGCCGCGACTGCAAGCTTGCCGCCAATTGGGTCATCAACGATCTGCTCGGGCAATTGAACAAGGCCGGAAAAGACATTGAAAACGCTCCGGTTTCGCCCGAGCAGCTCGGTGCGGTCATCGATCTGATCAGGGATGGCACCATCTCCGGCAAGATCGCCAAGGACCTGTTCGAGATCGTCTGGAATGAGGGCGGCGACCCGCGCCAACTGGTCGAGAGCCGTGGCATGAAGCAGGTCACCGACACCGGCGCCATCGAGAAGGCCGTCGACGACGTTATCGCCGCCAACCCTGACAAGGTCGAACAGGCGCGCGCCAAGCCGAGCATGGCCGGCTGGTTCGTCGGCCAGGTAATGAAGGCGACCGGCGGCAAGGCCAACCCGCAAGCCGTCAACGACCTCGTCAAGGCCAAGCTGGGCATCGAGTAGCGCCGTGTTCGTCCGCACCGCAGGTGAACGCGACCTTGCCGCTGTGCGGACGCTGCTGGTGGAAACCTGGCATGCGACCTATGACGCCATTTATGGCGCTGCCAAAGTCGCCGAGATCACCGACGAATGGCACTCGATCGCTTCGCTCCGCTCGCGGCTGACGCGGCCCAACTCGGAATTCCTGGTGGCCGATGACGGCAAGCGGATCGGCGGCATGGCTTTCGCCGCCGCCACCGCCGATGCGAAAATCATCCTGTTGAACCAGCTCTACGTCCATCCGGACTGCCAGCGGCGGGGGATCGGGCAGGCACTGCTCGACGAGGTCGAGGCCAGTTTCCCGCAAGCGCGAGTGCTGCGCGTCGAGATCGAGGAAGCCAATGCCGGTGCCATCGCCTTCTATCGGTCGAAAGGGTTCTTGCCTGTCAGTGCGGCGGAGGAGTCCCGTGATACCTCAAGACCGACGACGCTGAGTTTCGAGAAGCCGCTGGGATAGACCACCGGGATGAATAGAGCGATCAAGCCATGCGTCATCGCGGCGTTTGCTGTGCCGGCTCACGACGGATATGCAAGGGCATGACCAAACTGTCCCGCATTACAGCGCTGGCGCTGCTCGCCATCATCATTTTCGCGACCTTGTCGCCGATCCAGATGCGGCCGCACCTCGCTGAAGCGAATGTCGAGCGTGCCTTGGCTTATGTCCTGCTGGGCTTCGCCCTGGCGATCGGCTTTCCCAACCGACTGTATCAGGTCGTGATCTTCGTGGCTGTGACCGCCGGCATGCTGGAACTGCTTCAGCTCATTGATCCCGGTCGCCATGCACGCCTCATCGATGCATTGGTGAAAGCCTTTGCCGGGGTGGTTGGGATCGTCGCGGGACACCTGATCGTCAAGGCCGGCGGACAAAAGAGCGAGAGCTAGGCGCGGCAGCAATCCGCCGGGAGTGCGGGACCATCGACCTTGGTCGCGGTCCGTGTCTATCTGGCCGAAGCCTTCTCGCTAGGCAGCGGGAACCTCCACATTGTCGATCAGCCTCGTCTTGCCGAGCCATGCTGCCGCAAGAAGACGCCCTTCGCGGTTTCGACGCCATGGTGCAAGCGTCAGGCTTTGGCGTGCCTCGACATAGTCGACCTCGCGGAAACCGGCGGCGATGAGGGCGCGGCTGGCCTCTTCGGTTGCGTCGCTCTGGCCGGCGCCTGCCGCCAGGGCCGCAGCCGTATTGCGCAATATCACGTTGAGCTGGCGGGCGATCTTCAGTTCGGCCTCATCGAGATAGGCGTTGCGTGACGACATGGCGAGACCATGCGCGTCGCGGATCGTCGGTGCGCCGATGATCTCGACAGGCAGGTCGAGGTCGCGGCAGAGCTGCCTCACCACGCAAAGCTGCTGGTAGTCCTTCTCGCCGAAGACCGCACAGTCGGGCGTTGCCTGCAGGAGGAGCTTTGCCACCACGGTGGCGACGCCGTCGAAAAAAGTCGGCCGAAAGTCCGATTCAAGCCCGGCGGAGGGGCCGCCGACCGAGATTTTCGTGGCGAAGCCGGCAGGATACATCTCGCCAACCGTCGGTGTGAAGGCAAGGTCGGCCTTTGCCGCGCCCAGCCGGTCGAGGTCGCGGCCGAGTTGGCGCGGGTACTTGTCGAGGTCTTCGCTCGGCGCGAACTGCGTCGGGTTGACGAAGATCGACACGACGCAGCGCTCGGCTTTTTGGAGCGCGATCCTGACCAGCGAGATGTGTCCGTCATGCAGTGCACCCATGGTCGGCACCATGGCGACACGAAGGCCGTCGCGCCGCCAGTCCCGGATTTGCGCGCGAAGTGCGGCCACGCTGTCGACGACGACGGGTTGGCTCATGCGTCATCCCTGTTCTTTGTCGCCGAAAAGACATGGCCGGGGCCGGGGAATGTCCGGCCCCGCACCTCGGCTGCATAGGTTTCAGCTGCATGCGAGATCACGCTGCGCAGGTCCGCGTATTCCTTGACGAATTTCGGCACGCGACCGACGGTCAGCCCGACCATGTCGTCGATGACCAGGATCTGGCCGTCGCAGTCACCGCTGGCACCGATGCCGATGGTTGGAATGGCGATGCGGCGGCTGATATCGGCGGCGACCCTCTCGACCGTGCCTTCGATGACCACCGAGAAAGCGCCGGCATTCTCGACGGCGAGCGCATCGCGAAGCAATGCCGCAACAGCCTCCTCGGTGCGGCCCTTGATCTTGTAGCCGCCGTCCTTCTCGACCGATTGCGGCTGCAGGCCAATATGTCCCATCACCGGAATGCCGGCGGCGACGATGGCCTCGATCTGGCTGGTCATGTCGAGGCCGCCTTCGAGCTTCACCGCCTGGCAGCCGGTTTCGTCGACGACCCGCCGCGCCGAGGCCACGGCTTGCGCCGTCGTGACCTCATAGCTGCCGGCCGGCAGGTCGACGACGACGCAGGCCCTGGCCGAGCCGCGCATCACCGCTTGCCCATGCGCAATCATCATCTCTAGCGAGGCGCCCAGCGTCGTCTTGTGGCCATGCAGGACCATGGCGACACTGTCGCCGACCAGAAGCAGGTCAACATGGTGATCGAGCAGACGGGCGATGGGATAGGTATAGGCGGTCAGGCAAACGATCGGCGTGCCGCCCTTGCGGTGGCGAATCGCCTCGGCGCTGATGCGAATGTCGGTGGTCGGCAATTCCGTGGCCAATCGTCACCTCCTTTGGCCTCAAGCCGGGCTGGATGCAGGCATGGGCGCGCAGAGCTTTAGAAATACCGTAAAGGCTTGGCAAGCGTGCATGCAGCGACCGGCAGGATCACAGGCTTGTGTCGGGTTTCCGGCAAGCCATTTGCGCGCACGCCGTGGCAAAAGCCTTGCCTTCGGCAAGGCCTGACGCCATAAGCAGGAAAACGGGCGCTGCCGGCGCGAGGGTTTTGAAATGAAGACTTTCCTTACGCAGTTTTTCACCTGGTGGAACAGCCAGACGATAGGAACCCGCCTGCACACCTGGCGGTACGGCAAGAAGGTCGGCCAGGACGAAACCGGCAATTTCTACTACGAAGGCGGCATCGATTCGGAAGGCCGCACGCGCCGCTGGGTCATCTACCGCAATTATTCGGAAGCTTCGGCGATACCGCCCGGCTGGCACGGCTGGATGCACCACCGCGTCGACGTTGCGCCGTCCAGCGAGGACTACAAGCCGCGCGACTGGCAGAAGCCGCATCAGCCCAATCTGACCGGCAGCCCGGCGGCCTATCGCCCGAAGGGCTCGGTGCTGACCAATCAGCATCGCCCGCAGGTCACCGGCGACTACGATGCCTGGACACCCGGGTCGTAGCGACAGGGTGCAAGCCGGTCCTTTATCGCCACAATTGGTGTTTAGCTGCTTGCTGATCAGAAAACGGCGACTAGCCTTGGCGATCGACAGAATCACCCGGGCGCGAACCACCGGTATCTTTGCATGAGCTTTTCTTACTCAATATCGGCCAGTCTGGCGCTAGCCGCCGGTCTTGCCGTCAGCACCGTGGCCTTCGCCGCTTCGCCTGAGCCCGCGGCACCCGCGCCGGCGCCGCCCGCGGGAGCGGACCGGGTTACCAATGCCGTTGCCGAGTTTGCCGGTATCGACAAGATCACCGGCCGCATCATCACCTTCGATGTCTATATCGACGAGACGGTGCAGTTCGGTGCTTTGCAGGTGACGCCGCGCGTCTGCTATTCACGGCCGCAGACCGAAGAGCCGAAGACCGATTCTTTCGTCGAGGTCGACGAGATCACGCTGGACCGCAAGATCCGCCGCATCTTCACCGGCTGGATGTTTGCCGAAAGCCCCGGCCTCAATGCCGTCGAGCATGCCGTCTATGACGTCTGGCTGAAGGCTTGCAAGCAGAAGTCGGATGTGCCGGCGCCCGATGGCGCCAAGGCAGACTCGACCAAAGCCGAGGCGCCCAAGCCCGCCGCGGCCAAACCGAAAGCCGCGACCGCTCCGGACGTGACAGAGCCTGGCGTGACGGAGCCGGACGCTTCGGAACCCGATACCACCGACACCAACTGATCCCCCGGAACCGTCCTGGCCACCATACGTTGGGGCACGGATGAGCGCGCATTTATGCGCAGGGAGGATCTTCCGATGTCAGACAGCAAGCGGATCACGGCCGGCAAGGCAGAGTTGCTGGAACTCGAAAAGGGATTCTGGACGGGCGACGCGGCCTACTATGCGGCCAATGCCGACACCGAATGCCTGGTGGCGTTTCCGCAGATGGCACAGGCGATGGACAATGCGGATCTCGCCAAGACCGCAACCAAGCCCAACCGTTGGCGCGACCTGAAAATCGACCTCAAGGGTATTATCGAGCCGGGCAGCGACATCATCATGCTGACCTACGAGGCACATGCGACACGCGAGAACGGCGAACCTTACGCCGCGCTGGTCAGCACCGGCTATGTCCATCGCGTCAACGGCTGGAAGATGATGTTCCATTCGCAGACGCCATTGGAAGCCGCCACTGGGAAGTAGGCTCAATCTTCAGGGATAGAATTGGGCGTCAGGGATAGAATACGGCCTCGCCCTTCAGCGCGTCGGCCAGCATCTTTTCATATTTGCCGCGCGGCACGTCGACGGCGCCGAAGCGCTTGAGGTGCTCGGTGGTGAACTGCGTATCGAGCAGCGCGAATCCGCGTGCCTTCAAGCGCTCCACGAGATAGAAAAGGCAGGTCTTGGAAGCGTCCGTCTCCCTGGCGAACATGCTCTCACCAAAAAACACCCGGCCGAGCGACACGCCATAGAGGCCACCGACCAGCCGGTCCTCGCGCCACGCTTCGACCGAGTGACAATGGCCTATGCGATGCAGTTCGACATAGGCTTCGCGGATCGGCGCATTGATCCAGGTCGAGCGCCGTTCCACCCGCTTCTCGGCGCAACCGTCGATCGTGGCTTCGAAATCGAAATCGAAACGGATGTCGAAGGGGTTCTTCTTGATCGTTTTCCTCAGGCTCTTCGGCGCGTGAAAACCATCGAGCGGAATGATGCCGCGCGTCTCCGGCCGCACCCAGAACACCTCCGGGTCGCCGGCACTTTCTGCCATTGGGAAGACGCCTGAGGCGTAGGCCTTGAGCAGCAGGTCGGTGGGGATGCGATAGCCGGGCGCGTAGGGGCGGGTCATCGCGTCTCCGCGCTACTCTTCCTTGGCCAGATATTTTTCCAGCCAGTGGATGTCATAATCGCCATTGGCGATGTCGGCATTGCCGACGAGATCGCGAAACAGCGGCAGCGTCGTCTTGATACCGTCGACGACGAACTCGTCCAGCGCGCGGCGCAGGCGCATCATGCACTCGACGCGATTACGCCCATGCACGATCAGCTTGCCGATCAGGCTGTCATAGTAGGGCGGGATCTTGTAGCCGGAATAGACGCCGGAATCGACACGGATGCCCAGGCCGCCCGGTGTGTGGAAATGGGTGATCGTGCCCGGCGAGGGGGTGAAGGTGCGCGGGTCCTCGGCGTTGATGCGGCATTCGATGGCGTGGCCGTTGAACTTGATGTCCTCCTGCTTCACCGAGAGGCCGCCACCGGAGGCGACGCGGATCTGCTCATGCACGAGATCGATGCCGGTGATCGCTTCCGTCACCGGATGCTCGACCTGCAGGCGCGTGTTCATCTCGATGAAGTAGAACTCGCCATTCTCGTAGAGGAACTCGATCGTACCGGCGCCGGAATAGCCGAGATCGGCGATGGCCTTGGCGCAGATGCCGCCGATGCGGGCGCGCTCTTCGGCATTGAGGGCGGGCGAGGGCGCCTCTTCCCAGACCTTCTGGTGGCGGCGCTGCAAGGAACAGTCGCGCTCGCCGAAATGCACGCCGCGGCCAAAGCCGTCACCGAACACCTGCACCTCGATATGGCGCGGCTTTTCCAGGTATTTTTCGATATAAACGGCATCGTCGCCGAATGCGGCACCGGCTTCCGTGCTCGCCGTCTGCAGGGCGATCTCCAGGTCAGCCTCGGTGAGGGCGACCTTCATGCCGCGACCGCCACCGCCGGCCGATGCCTTGATGATCACGGGATAGCCGATTTCGGAGGCAATGCGCCTGGCTTCCTTCTGGTCGGTGACGGCGCCGTCCGAACCGGGCACAACCGGAATGCCGAGGCGCTTGGCGGTTCGCTTGGCCTCGATCTTGTCGCCCATGATGCGGATATGGTCGCCGGACGGACCGATGAAGGTGATGTTGTGCGCGGCCAGTATGTCGGCGAACTTGGCGTTCTCCGACAGGAAGCCGTAGCCCGGATGCACGGCGTCGGCGCCGGTGATTTCGCAGGCCGCAACGATCTGATGGATGTTGAGATAGCTGTCGCGCGATGGCGGCGGACCGATGCAGACGCTCTCGTCCGCGAGCCGCACATGCATGGCGTCGGCATCGGCGGTCGAATGCACCACCACCGTCTGGATGCCGAGTTCCTTGCAGGCGCGCAGCACCCGGAGGGCGATTTCGCCGCGATTGGCGATGAGGATCTTCTGAAACATCAGGCCCGCTCTACTCGATCACGACGAGCGGCATGCCATATTCGACCGGCTGCGAATCCTCGAAAAGGATCGCGGTCACCGTGCCGGCGCGTGGCGAGGGGATCTGGTTCATCGTCTTCATTGCTTCGATGATCAGCAGCGTCTGGCCTTCCTTGACCTTCTGGCCGACTTCGATGAATGCCTTGGCGTCCGGCGACGGCGCCAGGTAGGCTGTGCCGACCATCGGCGAGGTGACTGCGTTCTTGGAAATATCTGCCACAACGGGCAGAGCTACGGAGGCAGCTTGCGCTGCTGCCGGCGCATAGGCCTGCTGCGGCGCTGCGATTGCATGAACAGCTGGCGCCTGCCGCGAGACCCGCACCTTCAGGTCGCCCAGTTCAACCTCGATCTCGGTGAGGTTGGTGTCGTTCAGTATGCCCGCCAGATCGCGGATCAGTTGCTGGTCAACACCGGTCTTCTTTATCGACATTTTCGAGCCTTCTGTTTGTTGGCCGGTCATAGGCGTGCGGCCAGCGCCTGTAGCGCCAGCGTATAGCCGAGCGGCCCAAAGCCACAGATCATGCCGACGGCGACCGGCGCGACCATGGAGACGTGGCGGAATGGTTCCCGCGCATGGATGTTGGAAAGATGAACTTCGGCCACCGGCAACGGTGCGACGGCGCGGATGGCGTCGTGGATGGCAATCGAGGTGTGGCTGTAGGCGCCCGGATTGATGACGATGCCGACAGCCTTGTCGCCGGCTTCCTGAATCCAGTCGACAAGGTCGCCCTCATGGTTCGACTGGCGGAAATCGATCTCGAACCCCAGCGCCGTGCCTGCCTGCTTGCAGTCGTCGGCGATCGCTGCAAGCGTCTTGCCGCCATAGATGCCCGGCTCGCGCTTGCCGAGCGCGTTGAGATTGGGACCGTTCAGGACGAAAACCGTTTTCAAAAAGCCGACCTTTCCCGGCGCCGTCATCAAGCCGGCGCGCTGGGCCCTCTATAATGGGCATAGCCGCCCGCGGAAAGAGCGCAAGTGCGTTCTTTCACTGTCCACAACAGGCGGAAATGTGCCCGTGAGAAATAGCTGGCGAGCAAGATCAGAGCGCGGCCTTCGCCGCCTCGATCTTTTCAGCCAGCACTTCCTGCCCGAGCGCCCCGAACACCACCTCGTTGCCGACGACATAGGACGGCGTTCCGGTGATCGCCAGCTTGTTGGCAAGATCGTAGGTCTTGGCGAGGGCCTCGTTGATTGTCGGGTCCTTCATCTTCTCGCGCAGCGCCGCTTCGTCGGCGCCGAGCGATAGCGCGACCTTCATGGCCGCCGCCTCGGTGGCGCGTCCCTGGCCGCCGAGCAACGCATTGTGGAACTCGCCGTACTTTTCCGGGTGCATCAGGTGGAAGGCCATCGAAACCACGCTCGCCTTCTGCGAATCCGGTCCGAGGATGGGGAATTCCTTGAGCACGAAACGCAGGTCCGGATCGGTCTTGGTCAACGCCTGCATGTCGTCGATGGCGCGTTTGCAGAAGCCGCAATTGTAATCGTAGAACTCGACGATGGTGACCTTGCCGTTCGGATTGCCGACGACGCCGTCGAAGGCGGAGTTGAAGATCTGGTCCTTGGCATCCTTGATCACGCCGAGATGAGCGATGCGCTGCTCTTCCTTCTGCTTGGCCTCAAGCGCATCCTGAACCTCCAGGAGGACTTCCGGGTTTTTCAACAAATAGTCGCGGATGATGCCTTCAACCTCGGTGCGGTCGATCTTGGTATCGGCCGCGGCCGTCTCGACCGGCTGCGCGGTACCGGCCCTGGCGATCTGCGGGTTTCCGGCAACGAATCCGAAAGCCAGCATGGCCAGGGCGACCGCAACCCCCGTGGTGCCCATGAGCAGTGCCTTTTTCATCGTTCCTGTTCCTTCTACCTGTTTTCCGGTCTGGCTATGTCGTGGCGCGCGACCGGAAGGTTCACTTGATCTTGGTTGACGGCCTGTAGTTTATGATATCCTGGGCGCGAAGCCAGCGCGGCTCGCCGCGTTTCATCTGCTGTTGCGCCCGCATGGCGAAAATCTTCGCATCCTTGTAGTTGCCGGAATAGAAATGGCTTTCGGCGGTGGCAAGTTCAGCGCCCGGTATGTCGCCCAACTCGCCATAGGCCTGTGCCAGATAGCGATATCCGGCTGAATTTTCCTTGTCGCGACCGAGGCCATTGTTGATCTGCACGACGGCTTTTTTGAGGGAGTCGGGCGTGCCGACGGCCATCAGCGCCTGGCCCACGGACACCGGCAGCAGACCGGACCGAGCCGAATCGAGGCTGACCGCCTTGGCGTAAGCGTCCGCAGCTTCCTTGGGTTTGTTTGCTTTCATCAGGATGTCGCCGCGCAGTTCCTGGAAGTAGGCATTTTTCGGCTGCGCTTTGATCAGTGCATTGGTCTTGGCGAGAGCGGCGGCGATGTTGCCGAACAGGTAGGTCGACTGGGCGTCGCCGTACTGCGCGGCGAGGGTTCCTTGCATCTTTCGCATCAGCCGCGACGCGGCCGCCTGGCCTTCCATGTAGACGGCGATCTTCACCCGCATCATGTCATGGCGCTGCTGCAGCGCGGGCGGGTCCGGCCTGTCGACATTGGGGTCCTGTTTCACCAGCACTTCGAGATTGGCGATGCGGTCCTGCGGCATTGGATGGCTGATCCGATACGGATCGACCTGGGCGCCCGAAAGCGAAAGTGCGGTCTGGAAGCGGCGGAATGTCTTCAGCATGCCCATGCCGGACTGGCCGGTGGCGTTGAGATAAGTGATCGCCGAGCGGTCGGCCGTCATCTCCTCGGTGCGCTGGTAGGCGAGGATGCTGCGCTGTGCCATCTCGCCGCCGCCGGCGGCCACGCCCATGCCAGCGCCGGCGAGACCGCGGCTGCTGGTTGTGGCACCGGCGACAATGGCGCCGGCGCCAAGCAATGTCGCGATAACGGCCATCGTCTTGGCTCGTTCAAGCTGGTCGCGCAGCTTCTGCTGGTGGCCGCCGGCGATATGGCCGGCTTCGTGCGCGATGACGCCGATGATCTCGTTGGGCGTTTCAGCCGTCATCAGCGCGCCGGTGTTGATGAACAGCCGGCGCCCGGTGACGAAGGCGTTGAAACTCTGGTCGTTGACCAGAACGATGTCGATGCCGTCATTCGCCAGGCCGGCCGCCCTGAAGATCGGCCGCGCGTAATCGCGCACCAGCGCCTCGATCTCGGCGTCCCGCACCACCGGCACGTTCTGGGCGAAAGCGCTGACCGAACTCGCCATTGCAACGGCAACGCCAAGCGAAAGCGTCGCGAAGACGCGCGCTGCCTGGGCAATCGTCGATCTGGGTCGGCTCAACATGATGGCTCCACTGGTAGACGAGCGGGCGAAAGATGAAAAGTCGGCGCCGGAAACTTCCTCAACTTGTGATCCTCACATCAATCGGGCATTTGTGCGGCACATGCGCCAGTGCCTGGCGCCGTCAGTCATCGGGAATACTGGTTAAATGGTCGTTTCGCTCTCACGTCGTGGCAATGTCGAGCCCTTCCATGCGATGGACATTCTGGCAGAGGCAAACCGGCTGAAGTCCCAGGGCGTGCCGGTTGTTTCGATGGCCGTCGGCCAGCCTTCCGACCCCGCACCGGTTCTGGTTCGCGCGGCCGCAGCCAAGGCCTTGCAGGAGGGACGCATCGGCTACACCGACGCGCTGGGACTGGCAGGTTTGCGCAAGGCGATCGCCGGACACTACGCCGATCACTACGGGCTTGATATCGAGCCCGGCCGGATCGCGGTGACCACTGGATCGTCGGCCGCCTTCAACCTCGCCTTCCTGGCGATGTTCGATCCGGGCGACCGCGTCGCCATCGCGGCGCCCGGCTACCCCGCCTATCGCAACATCATGGCCGCACTCGGCATCGACGTGGTCGAGATCGAGCTCGGCGACGCCGCCTACCTGCATGCCGGCCATCTGGAGACCGCGCATCGTGAAAAGCCGCTGAAAGGCGTTCTCTTCGCCAGTCCGGCCAATCCCACCGGCGCGGTCATACCGGCCGATGAACTGGCGGTTCTGGTGAGGACGGCACAAGAGCTCGGCATCGCCGTCATCTCCGACGAAATCTATCACCGGCTGGCCTATGCCGCCCCCGACACCACGGCGCTTGCCTATGGCGGCGATGTGACGGTGATCAACTCCTTCTCCAAATATTACTGCATGACCGGCTGGCGCATCGGCTGGATGGTGCTGCCGCAAGACCTGGTGCGGCCGGTCGAGCGCGTCGCCCAGAGCCTCTACATCTCGCCGCCGGAGCTGTCGCAGATCGCCGCGATCGAGGCGTTCAGGGCGACCGAGGAACTGGAAGCGGTCAAGGGTCGCTATGCCTGGAATCGCGAGCTCTTGATGAAACGCCTGCCGGAGCTCGGCTTTCCGCTGGCGGCGCCCATGGACGGCGCCTTTTATGCCTTCTGTGACGTCACCAGGCATACCAATGACAGCATGGCCTTCGCGCGAAAGATGCTGGCCGAGGCGCATGTCGCGGCAACACCCGGCCAAGACTTCGACACTCAGGCCGGGCACCGCACGATGCGTTTCTCCTACGCCGGCAGCCACGACGACATGATCGAGGCGATGGCGCGCCTCGAACGCTGGTTGAGGTAGCGCCATGCCGGAACTCGAACAGGCCCTCAGACTTGATCAGGCCCACAAACTTGATCAGGCCTCCAAACTTGACCAGGCATTGGCCGAAGTCGCTGCCGAAATGGCCGATCGCACCGATCGCGGTGATGTCGCTTCCTACATTCCGCAGTTGGGCAAGGTCGATCCGAAGAAATTCGGCATCGCAGCGGTCACCAATGACGGCCACGTGCTGACGGCGGGGGACGCCGACCAGGCCTTTTCCATCCAGAGCATCTCGAAAGTCTTCACCCTGACACTGGCGCTCGGCAATGTCGGCGACGCGCTGTGGCAGCGGGTCGGGCGCGAACCGTCAGGCAATCCGTTCAACTCGATCGTGCAGCTCGAGCATGAGAACGGCATTCCGCGCAATCCGTTCATCAATGCCGGCGCCATCGTCATTTCCGACATCCTGCTTGCCGGCCACCAGCCGCGCGAGGCGATCGGCGAGATCCTGCGCTTCATCCAGTTCCTGGCCGACGACGAGACCATTATCATCGACCGCGAGGTCGCAGCATCCGAACGGGCCACCGGCTATCGCAACTTCGCGCTCGCCAACTACATGAAATCCTTCGGCAATCTCCACCATGCGCCGGAACTGGCGCTGGGCGTCTACTTCCACCACTGCGCCATCGCCATGAGTTGCCGGCAACTGGCGCTCGCCGGCCGCTTCCTCGCCAATGGCGGCAAGAACCCGGCGACCGGGCATTCCGTGGTGTCGGCCGAGCGGGCACGCCGCATCGGCGCCATGATGCTGACCTGCGGCCATTATGACGGCTCCGGCGATTTCGCCTTCCGCGTCGGCATTCCCGGCAAGAGCGGCGTCGGCGGCGGCATATTGGGCATCGTGCCGGGCGTGGCCTCGCTTGCCGTCTGGTCGCCGGGCCTCAATGCCAACGGCAATTCCAAGCTGGGGTCGATCGCGCTGGAAAAGCTGGCCAGGATGATGAACTGGTCGATCTTCGCGCCGTGATGCATGTCGCCCAAAAGTGCGCAGCGGTTTTGGGACAACGACATGCTTGGAATCAAAGAAGCGTTTTAGCCTTTCGCGATCCGGCATAACGCCAGATAAGAAAATCCCGCGCCGTCTTCGAGACGGCGCGGGATTTTTGTCAGAGAACTAGCTCATGCGATTGAAAGGCTTAGAAAAAGCCCTTCCGCTGCCACCATCCGCCGCGTTTCGGCTTGTCCTCGGTCTTGTCCTCAGCCTTGGCCGCGGGTTCTTCCGCTACGGTCGAAGACACCACCGGCTCGACCGGCGCATTCACCGCCGCCGGCTTGCGCCGCGACGGGCGGGCCTTCGGCGCCTTCTCGACAGCCACCGCCTCGTCGGACGCAGTGGCCGGCGTCTCGACCTGTGCTTCCGCCTCGGCAGCCGGCTCTTCGGCGACGATTTCGGCCGCGGCCTTCTTCGGCTTGGCGGCACGACGTGGCTTCTTCGGCTTCTCCGTGCTCGGCGCGTCGTCATTGGCCGGAGCAAGCGCCGCCGGCTCTTCGGCTGGTGCAGCAATGACCGGCTCGCTGGCGATCACCTCGGTTGCCGAGACTTCGCCTTCGGACGCGTCGGCTGCTTCGCCAGCACTTGCCTCGGCCTCGCCTTCACCGTCTTCGCGGCGGTTGCGCTTGCCGCCGCGCTTGCCGCGCCGGCGCTTTTTGCCTTGGCCTTCGTCCGAAGCCTCAACTGCCTCGGACGTTTCGGCAACACCAACAGGGGCGTTGTCGTCCGTTTCCGTGTCGCCATCGCTGACGGCCGAGTCCGAGTCCGAAAACTCACCGGCCGGAGCCGAGACGGAAGCGCCGTCCGCAGGGGCGCCATGTTCGCGATCGCGATCCTTGCCGCCGCGCCGACGCCGACGCTTGCGGCGCTTGCGGTCGCGGCCTTCGCCTTCCTCGCCACCGGCGGCAGCAGGTCGGGGTTGTTGCTGCGGCTGCTGGCGTGGCTGTTCGGCCTGCACCGGCGCCTCGTCGTCTTCCTCGACGACGGCAATCTCGTCCTCGGGCTCTTCCGGCTCGACATAGGCCGGGAAGCTGCGCGCCTCGACGAAGCCTTCCGGCTTTTCAGCCAGCGCGCCGCGGAAGATCGCATAGTGCTGCGAACCGACCGAATCGTCGGCCTCGACGGTGATCGTCAGCCCGAAGCGGCTTTCGAGTTCCACCAGCGTGCCGCGCTTGTGGTTGAGCACGTAGAGTGCGGTCGCCGCCGGCGTCCGTACCGTGATGTGGCTGCGCGAATCCTTGAGCAGGAATTCCTCGATCGCCCGCACCACCATCAGCGCGACCGACGAATCGGAGCGCACATGGCCGGTGCCGCCACAATGCGGGCAGGGCTTCATGGTCGATTCCAGCACGCTGGCGCGGATGCGCTGGCGGGACATCTCCATCAGGCCGAAATGCGAGATGCGGCCGACCTGGATGCGCGCACGATCGTTCTTGAGGTGATCCTTCAACCGCTTCTCGACGGAGCGGTTGTTGCGGTTCTCCTCCATGTCGATGAAGTCGATGACGATCAGGCCGGCAAGATCGCGCAGCCTGAGCTGACGCGCGACTTCCTCGGCCGCTTCCAGATTGGTGTGGAGCGCGGTGTCCTCGATCGAGTGCTCCTTGGTGGAACGGCCCGAATTGACGTCGATGGCAACCAGCGCTTCGGTCTGGTTGATGATGATGTAGCCGCCGCTCTTCAGCGTCACCTGCGGCTGCAGCATGCGGTCTAGCTGTGCCTCGATGCCGTTGCGCACAAAGATCGGCGTCGTGTCGCGGAACGGCTGAACCACCTTGGCGTGGCTCGGCATCAGCATACGCATGAAGTCCTTGGCCTCGCGATAGCCTTCCTCGCCGGAGACAAGAATCTCGTCGATATCCTTGTTGTAGAGGTCGCGCACCGAGCGCTTGATCAGGCTGCCTTCCTCATAGACCAGGGCAGGGGCCGTGGACTGCAAGGTGAGATTGCGGACATTTTCCCAAAGCCGCATCAGATATTCGTAGTCGCGCTTGATCTCTGCCTTGGTGCGGCTCTCGCCGGCGGTGCGCAGGATGACGCCCATGCCCTGCGGCACTTCGAGATCGGCAACGACCTCCTTGAGGCGCTTGCGGTCGACCGCGCTGGTGATCTTGCGCGAAATGCCGCCGCCACGCGCCGTGTTCGGCATCAGCACCGAATAGCGGCCGGCAAGCGACAGGTAGGTGGTCAGTGCCGCACCCTTGTTGCCGCGCTCTTCCTTGACGACCTGCACCAAGAGGATCTGCCGGCGCTTGATCACTTCCTGGATCTTGTACTGGCGGCGCACCGGCTTGCGGCGGTTGCGCACTTCCTCCAGCGCATCCTCGGCGCCGACCGATTCGACCTCGTGATCATCTGGATGCGAGGACTGCACTTCTTCCAGCATGCCGCGATCATTGTCGCCGGAGGTCGCTTCGCTGCCTTGTTCGGCCTGCGGAACGGCTTCGGAAATCACATCGGCCTCGACCGAGGCGGCGATCGACGTCGGGCCGCCTTCGCGGGTTTCGCCTTCGTCCTGCTCGGCGGAATCCTCGCCATGTTCGGACGCATCGGCTTGTTCGGACGTATCGGCCGCATGTTCGATGATCTCGGACGTGTGCGAGATCTCTTCGAAACCAGCGTCGGCCCCTTCTTCTGCCTCGTCGGCAGCGTCGTTTGCCTCGCCGGAATCGGCAGCATCGCGCTTGTGCTCGCCCCGGTCGCGGGGTTTGCCGCCGCGCCTGCGACCGCGCCGTCCGCGATCGCGGCTCTGACGGTCATCGCCGTCGCCGTCCTCGTTCTCCTCGTCCTCGGCCTCCTGCGCTTCCGCGCGTAGCAGTGCCTGACGATCGGCGACCGGAATCTGGTAGTAATCGGGGTGAATTTCACTGAAGGCGAGAAAACCGTGACGGTTGCCGCCATATTCGACAAAGGCTGCCTGAAGGGAGGGCTCTACGCGCGTTACGCGGGCTAGGTAGATGTTTCCTTTGAGCTGCTTCTTGTCCTGGGATTCAAAGTCGAATTCTTCAATACGGTTACCGCGTACGACGACAACGCGTGTTTCCTCCGGGTGGGAGGCGTCTATCAGCATTTTGTTGGGCATTATTTCGTTTCCCCCCGGCAGCCGTCAGCCGCAGCTTGCGAGGCAAAGCCTGCTGCTGCGTGTCTGGAATGTGGGTGCCGGATATTTGAACGTCCGCCGGCCGCCGCTTGAGCGCCATGGCGGTGCCGCCCGCAGCCATAATGGCGCGGTTTGATGCGGACCTTTCCATGATTGCGCTTGAAGCCATCGTCACCAACAGAACCTTTTGAACCAAAGCCCGGATGAACCGGACCAGCTTGTTTGCTCATACAGAGCCGGCGCGGGAACAAACCCGGCCGTTTTCCTCACGCAGGCGATTCCCCCGCCACGGGAGCACGCCTGCGAAATTCGTCGCGATCACCTGAACCCTTTTCGCCTGAAGCGAAAGGAGCCGCCTTTACATCTGACCCTGTAGCAAGAAGCTGCGGAGGAGGGCGGTTCCAGGATTGCAGTGATCCACCATCGCTTTTATGATTTGGCGGGATGGAAGGCAACCCCGATTTCCGATGCCGGCAAAAAGCCGTTCCGTAGCGTAAGCTAGGCTTGCCGCCCTTGCATGAAAAGGCTTGGTTAACCTTCTCTGGATACCAATCGTTAATCGAGTTCGCGGCCTAACCGGCATATGGACGAAATGACCGGGCGCCGGGCGCCAAACCGGGAGCGACTGGAAGAGAGATGGGATTGGCGGACTTCACAGACAAGGGATGTCGTGTCGGCGGCCGGATCCTGGCCGCTTTCGCCCTCTTGCTGCTGCTGGCGGTCTCATCTGCCCTGTCCTCAAATGCCAATGCCGCCGACGCTCCGCTCGTGGCAAAAGGTTACAAGATGGCGGGCGATGCCACCAAGATGCGCATCGTCATGGACTTCGATCGCGAACCCGGTATCAAATGGTTCCTGCTGCGCGGCCCCAACCGTCTTGTCATCGATCTCGCGAATACGAGATTCGCCGTTGATGCCAAGGATTTGAAGGCGCGGGGCCTGGTCAAGAGCGTGCGCCTGGGCGCGCTCGGCGAGGGCGTTTCGCGGCTGGTCCTCACCGGCAAGGGTCCCTTTGCGGTCGACAAGCTCGACCTGCTCAAGAACGAGGACGGACCCGGCTACCGCATTGCCATCGACATGTCGGCGGCATCCGAGCGCGAGTTCGATGTGGCGCTGGCCAATCAGGCGCTGACCACCGGATCGACCGTTTCGACCGACAAGGGAGGGCGGGTCGGCACCGGGCCGGTTTCCAATCCGGGCCATCGGTTCACCGTCGTCATCGATCCCGGCCATGGTGGCATCGACGGCGGTGCCGAGGGCCTGAACGGCACCATCGAGAAGAACGTCACGCTGGCCTTCGCCACGGAGCTGCGGGACAAACTCGCAGCCGTCGGCAATTATGATGTGTTCATGACGCGCGACACAGACGAATTCCTGCGTCTGGACGATCGCGTGCGCATTGCCCGTCAGCATGAGGCCGACCTGCTTATTTCGATCCATGCCGACACGATCAGCGTCAAAGGCATTCGCGGCGCCACCGTCTACACCGTCTCCGACAAGGCTTCGGATCCCGAGGCGCAGGCGCTTGCCGACCGAGAAAACCTCTCCGACCAGTTCGCCGGCATGGAAATCAAGAACGACAACAAGGAAGTCACCGACATCCTGATCGACCTGATCCGCCGCGAAACGCACAATTTCTCGATGAGTTTCGCCCACACGCTGGTCGGCCAGTTGTCGACCAGCGTCGGCCTGATCAACAATCCCCAGCGTTCGGCGGGCTTCAAGGTGCTCAAGGCACCCGACGTGCCGTCAGTGCTGGTCGAACTCGGTTATCTCTCGAACGCCAAGGACGAGGCGCAGTTGCTCAACGCCGACTGGCGCGGCAAGGCGGCCCAGAGCATAACCAACGCCGTCGCGCTGTTCGCGTCGGCCAAGGCCGGACCGGGAACCGGAGGTTGACATGACCGGCGGCGCCTGCAACCAGAGGCGGCGTTGCGCGACGACAACACCCAATGCTTTTATTTCCGGCTCGCGACCGCGAAATCAGGCATTGCCGTATTTTGTCCACATGGCGGCGACAAGGGTTTTCGATTACGGATTGGGACCGGCTCGAAAGCTTGCGCGAAAGGCGGCTTCGTTTAGGAAATTCCCGAACCAAGGACTGGAGCGGGTATGATTCGTCTCATTGGCTATTTTTTCGGCATCGGCACGACGCTGGCCCTTCTGGTCGCGGCGGGCGTTGCCATCTATATCGGCCATTTGTCGAAGGATCTGCCCGACTACGAGGTGCTGGCCAAATACGAGCCGCCGGTGACCACCCGCATCCACGCGTCTGACGGCGCGCTGATGGCCGAATACGCGCGCGAACGGCGCCTGTATTTGCCGATCCAGGCCATACCGGACCGCGTCAAGGCGGCCTTCCTGTCGGCCGAAGACAAGAATTTCTACAACCACCCGGGCATCGATGTGACCGGCCTCGGCCGCGCCATCATCGTCAACCTGCAGAATCTCGGCTCGGGCCGGCGTCAGGTCGGTGCCTCGACGATCACCCAGCAGGTGGCGAAGAACTTCCTGTTGTCCTCGGACCAGACCTACGAGCGCAAGATCAAGGAGATGATCCTCGCCTTCCGCATCGAGCAGGCCTATCCCAAGGATCGCATCCTCGAGCTCTACCTCAACGAAATCTTCTTCGGCTTCGGCGCCTATGGCGTCGCCGGTGCGGCGCTGACCTATTTCGACAAGTCGGTCAACGAACTGTCCGTGGCCGAGGCCGCCTACCTGGCCTCGCTGCCCAAGGGGCCGAACAACTACCACCCTTTCAAGCATGCCGATCGCGCGATCGAGCGCCGCAACTGGGTCATCGACCAGATGGTCGAGAACGGCTACGTCACGCGTGAGGAGGGCAACAAGGCCAAGGCCGAGCCGCTGGGCGTGACGCCGCGGCGCAGCGGCACCTATCTGTTCGCCGGCGAGTACTTCACCGAAGAGGTGCGCCGCCAGATCATCGCCCGCTACGGCGAGAACGCGCTTTACGAAGGCGGTCTCTCCGTCCGCACCACGCTCGATCCGAAGATCCAGCTCATTGCCCGCAAATCGATGCAGAACGGGTTGATGAAATACGACACGCTGCGCGGCTATCGCGGGCCGGTGACATCGATCGACGTGTCGGGCGACTGGGGCGTGCCGCTTGGCGCCGTCAAGGGGCTGGAGGATGTCCCCGAATGGTCGCTCGCCGTCGTGCTCGACAGTTCGGCGACCGGCCTGTCGATCGGCCTGCAGCCGGCACGGCAGGCGTCGGGCGAGATCGTCAAGGAGCGCGTCGAAGGCACCATCAGCAAGGAGGACATGGGTTTTGCCATGCGCCATGTGGTTGCCGGCAAGACCGTCAAGGCCAAGTCGCCGGCGGAGGTGCTGAAGCCGGGCGACGTCATCTTCGTGCAGAAAAACGATGGTGCCGATGGCGCCTACAGCCTGCGCCAGGTGCCCGAAGTGGAAGGCGGCCTGATCGCCATGGACCCGCACACCGGCCGCGTGCTGGCCATGGTCGGCGGCTTCTCCTACGCGCAGTCCGAATTCAACCGCGCCACGCAAGCCATGCGCCAGCCGGGCTCCTCGTTCAAGCCGATCGTCTATTCGGCCGCCCTCGACAATGGCTATACGCCGGCCTCGGTGATCATGGACGGGCCGATCACGATCCAGAGCGGCAACACGAGCTGGACGCCGAAGAACTATGACGGCACCGTCGCCGGTCCGGCGACCCTACGCTCCGGCATCGAGAAGTCGCGCAACCTGATGACGGTGCGGCTTGCCAATGACATGGGCATGAAGCTGGTCGTCGAATATGCCGAGCGCTTTGGTGTCTACGACCATCTGGCGCCCTACCTGCCGATGGCGCTGGGGTCCGGCGAAACCACCGTGATGCGCATGGTGTCGGCCTATTCGATCATGGCCAACGGCGGAAAATCGATCAAACCATCGCTCATCGACCGCATCCAGGACCGCTACGGCAAGACGGTGTTCAAGCAGGACGAACGTGGCTGCCAGGGCTGCAATGCGCCTGAATGGCAAAACCAGCCGGAGCCGGAACTGGTCGACAATTCCGAGCAGGTGCTCGATCCGATGACCGCCTACCAGATCACCTCGATGATGGAAGGCGTCGTGCAGCGCGGCACCGGCGCCACCATCAATGAACTCGGCCGCCACATCGCCGGCAAAACCGGAACGACCAACGACGAAAAGGACGCCTGGTTCATCGGCTACACGCCCAACCTCGTCGTCGGCCTCTACATGGGCTACGACACGCCGCGCGGCCTCGGCCATGGCGCCACCGGCGGTGGTCTCGCAGCACCAATCTTCAAGGACTTCATGCGGGTGGCGCTGGATGGCACGCCCAATGTCGACTTCAAGGTGCCCGAAGGCATGAACCTGGTTGCCATCAACCGCAAGACCGGCATGCGTGCCGCATCGGGCGATCCCGGAACCATCATCGAAGCCTTCAAGCCGGGCACCGGTCCCGCCGACAGCTATTGGGTGATCGGCATGGGCGCCGACGGCTCCAATGCCACCGGTGGCGCGCTGTCGCCGCAGGCCAATCAAGCCATCCAGTCCGGCGGCGGCGGCCTCTACTGATGATTTTCAGGAGCGGATGGGCTGGCCTTGGCGCCAGCCCATTTTGCTTTACAGCCGGCGGCGGCCTGCCTATGTATCGCGCCAACCCACTTCAGCAAACAGGACAGAACAGCCAGCCATGCGCGCGGAAACGCAGAATATTGTCGACGAGATCAGGCAGGCGATAACCCTGCTGAGGAGGCATCTTTGACTGGGATCAGGCCATAAAGCGGCTTGAATACCTCAATGTGCGCGCCGAGGACGCCAGCCTCTGGAACGAGCCGCTGGAAGCGCAGAAGCTGATGCGCGAGCGCCAGGGCCTCGAAGAGGGCATCGCCTCGGTGAAAGGCCTGACGCAGGCGCTGGAAGACAATATCGGACTGATCGAGCTCGGTGAGGAAGAGCGCGACGAGGGGGTGATCGCAGAGGCGGAAGCCGCGATCCGCTCGATGCAGGGCGAAGCGAAGGCCCGCCAGGTCGAGACGCTGCTGTCGGGTGAAGCAGATTCCAACGACACCTATCTCGAAATCCATGCCGGCGCCGGCGGTACCGAAAGCCAGGACTGGGCCTCGATGCTGCTGCGCATGTACACGCGCTGGGCCGAGCGCCGTCGCTTCAAGGTCGAAGTGCTGGAAATGCATGACGGCGAAGAGGCCGGCATCAAGTCCGCAACGTTGATGATCAAAGGCCACAATGCCTATGGCTGGATGAAGACGGAATCGGGCGTTCATCGCCTGGTGCGTATCTCGCCCTATGACAGCAATGCGCGCCGGCATACGTCCTTCGCCAGCGTCTGGGTCTATCCGGTCATCGACGACACGATCGAGATCGACGTCTCCGAATCCGATGTCCGCATCGACACTTATCGCTCGTCAGGCTCGGGCGGCCAGCACGTCAACACCACCGATTCGGCGGTGCGCATCACGCATCTGGCCACCGGCATCGCGGTCGCATGCCAGGCTGAACGTTCGCAGCACAAGAACAAGGCCAAGGCCTGGGAGATGCTGCGCTCGCGCCTTTACGAGGAAGAGCTGAAAAAGCGCGAGGCGGTTGCAAACGCCACCGAAGCGTCGAAAAGCGATATAGGCTGGGGTCACCAGATCCGCTCCTATGTGCTGCAGCCCTACCAGTTGGTGAAGGATCTCCGCACCGGCGTCGAGAGCACCAGCCCGTCGAGCGTGCTCGATGGCGACCTCGACGATTTCATGGAAGCCTCGTTGTCGCAGCGCATCGAGGGCGGCGCGGGCGAAGCCGTAGCAGACCTGGATTAGGATATGTCCATGTTCAGGTGAGTTTAGCTGACCTCAATCTGAACATACCCCTGCGCACCACAGCGACGGAGGAGTGTGTTGCCGAGCAAGCTCACCGGAAAGTGCTTCTGCGGTGCGGTTCACTACGAGGTCACTGACGAATTCATCTATGCCGCGAATTGCCATTGTTCGGACTGCCGGCGCACCACCGGTTCGGCCTTCAAGCCTTTCGCCGGTATCGAGCGTGAAAAGCTTGTCCTCACCGAAGGCGAGGACAAGCTCCTGATCTTCGGCGACGAAAGCGGCCATAACGCGCATTGTGGCCGGTGCGGCTCCTTGCTTTATTCGCTCGTGCGCGACGGGGCCTATGTCCATGTCGCCATGGGAACCCTCGTCGACGACCCATCCATCCGCCCGACCGCGCACATCTTCGTCGGTTCGAAGGCGGGCTGGTTCACCATCACCGATGACCTGCCGCAGTATCAAGAGCACGTGATTGCCGGCTCTGACCAGCAGTAGGCTGGAACCACAGCGGGCCTATTCCGTTTATCCGACGCCCGTTTGCCGGGAATTGACCTTGGCCTCATCTCGTCGGCGGTAGCGGATACCTGACGTCCATAGAACGATGTCGGGAATGCATCGTCTTGCGCCGACCAAGGAATCAGCCCAGCATCCAAGGGCTGGGAGAGAAAAAGCATTTATGGCCGGACGCGGCATATCTGCGACCCGACGATCCGGCCACTGGGAAGATACGTTCCGGGAACGGGCAAGCGAAACGCTTGAGCTCGTTTGAAAGGAACGCGTCATGTCTGCTGCCACACTCAGATCGGCCAATGCCGTTCAACCGGCTGGCCGACTTTTGTTTTCCCTGTTCGCGATCGGCGCGATGGCAATGCTGACGGCACCTGCCTTCGCGCATGACGCCACGCCCACGGCGGCAAAGCCACAGGGCTGGAGTTATCCGTTCGCATGCTGCGCCAACTATGATTGTCGCACGACCCATACAGGCGAAGTGCTGGAGAAACCCGAGGGCTATGTCATCGCCGGAACGGGTGAGATCGTTCCAATGACCGACAAGCGTGTCAAGGACAGCCCGGACGGCGAATTCCATTGGTGCGCGCACCAAGCGGGCCTCGACGCCGGCAAGACAATCTGCCTGTTCGTGCCGCCGCGCTCCTATTGACGACAGGACGGCGGTCGGACGTCCGCGGTCGCGTGTGACCGGAGCCGCAGGCCGGGTTTGCGCGGTTCGGGTGTGCCTGCTGACAGACAGTTGTCAGGAGCACCTCTTTATGGTGCCTTTGTCGCATAGGGTGGCGGGCGACAGGAGGAGTTCGTTGATGACCATCAAGGCAAGCTGTCATTGCAAGGCGACGACACTCGAGGTTTCGCAGGCACCGCAGACGGTGACGCAATGCACTTGTTCTTTCTGCTCGAAGCGCGGCTCGCTCTGGGCCTACTACGTGCCTTCGCAATTCAAGCTCACCAGCCCGATGGAGAACGTCTCTTTCTACCGCTGGGGATCGAAAACCGTAAAGCACGGTTTTTGCGCCACCTGCGGCTGCGGCACCTTTACCGAAACGCCGGACTGGTCCACCGGCGAGCCGGATTTTGACAATCCCAAGATCAGCGTCAATGCGCGGCTGTTCGATGATTTCGATCTCGACAAGGTCGAAGTGGTTGTCATAGACGGCAAGAACCTCTGGTAGCCTGATCCAGACCATTCCGGCACGGCGATGCGGCGCCACCGCCGGGTATTATCTCTCGGGAAAAGCCGTGAGCGGCGCTTTCGCCATTCCGCTTTTCGCCGCAATTCGTGGTACAAGTCGCGGGAAGGGCTGATTTGGCGCCACCGCAAGGCGTGACTTGGAGAGGGACCATCCTATGAAAAAGACTGTGCTCGTCGTCGTGGCGACGGCTGTGCTCGTGAGCGCCTGCACCACCACCGATCCGTATACGGGCGACCAGAAGATTTCCAACACGGCGGCCGGCGCCGGCCTTGGCGCCCTAGCGGGCGCCAGCCTTGGCCTGCTTGCCGGCGGCAATGACCGCCGCAACGCACTGATCGGCGCCGGCATCGGCGCGCTGGCTGGCGGCGCCATCGGCGCCACCATGGACCAGAACGAGGCCGAACTGCGCCGGCAGCTCGAGGGCACCGGTGTCAGCGTCACCCGCAGCGGCGACCAGATCATTCTCAACATGCCGTCCGACATCACCTTCAACTCGGATCAGGATGCGGTGAAGCCCGGCTTCTACCAGGTCCTGAACTCTGTCGCGCTGGTGCTGAAGAAGTTCAAGCAGACCACGGTCGACGTGTTCGGCCACACCGATTCGACCGGTGGCGACCAGCACAATTTCGATCTGTCGCAGCGTCGTGCTCTGGCGGTCGCGAACTATCTGTCCGGTCAGGGCGTGGATCAGCGCCGCTTCGCAGTCACCGGCTTCGGCAAGACGCGCCCGGTCGCATCCAATGCCACGTCCGAAGGCCGCGCCCAGAACCGCCGCGTCGAGATCCAGCTGTCGCCGCTCACCTGATTTGCACGGCAAACCAATGCGAAACGGCTCCCATGGGGGCCGTTTTTGTTTGCACGGATACTGGCGTTGTTGGATTAGCTATTGCTAAAATATAGCTTTCCCGCAGCTATGGAAAGGAATAGCATCATCGCTGTTCCTGAGGGGATGAGGCGGTGTCACTGGCCGCGCAATCAGCATTTTTCCGCCTCGGTCTTGCACGGCCAGATCAGAAATCTGGGAGGAATGCATGACAAGAACAGCCAGCCTTGGGCGCTGCGGCGTCCTCGTTTTGACAGGTTTGGTGGGCGCGTGGCTGAACGTTGCTTCGGCTCGGGCCGAGGACGCCAACAAGGCCGACATCGAAGCCTTGAAAAAATCGCTCGCCAAATATGACGATTACACCGTCGCCGTCCGCGACCTCTATCTGTCGACGGTCGGCTGCGTCTACTACAGCGGAGAAAAGATAGCGGGTGCGATGGACTACCCGAAGGGCGCCATGGGTATCCACTTCGTCAATGTCCCGAGTGTCGGCCAGAAGCTCGACCCGATGCACCCCAATGTGCTGATCTATGAACCGACCAAGAAGGGCTTGCGGCTGGTGGGCGTGGAATGGCTGGTGCCTCTGACGCCGGACATCAAGGAACCCCCGAAGCTGTTTGGCCAGACCTTCATGGGGCCTATGGAGGGGCACTACCCTCTCATCCCGAAGGAGTTCGTCCACTACGACCTGCATGCCTGGCTCGGGGACAATCCGTACGGCATGTTCAGTCCGACGAATCCGAACGTGAAATGCAACAAGGCCGAGTTTCCGATGCTGGAAAAACCGACCAAGATGATGCCTGGGCCGATGTAACGGGCGAGTCAGGCAGGAACCTTTGCCGAGAAGACAAGCCGGATGGCTGGCTTGCCTTTGAAGCGGTCGGGAATCAGACCTTGGCGACGATCCGCATGAAGGCCGGCATGTCATCGCCGAAGCCGACGGTGGAATCGTTGTCTTCCTGGTGTCGTTGGCGGGCAGGGCGGCTGTTGTCGCGCTGCGGCCTCGTGTCGCCGCGTTCCGGTGCGCGCTGTTCATTGCGATCGGATGATTTGCGCTCGGTGTTTTCCGAACGGATCGCTTCCTTGCGCGAGCGCCGTTCGCCGACGTCGGCGGCTGCGGCCTCGGCCACGGGCTGATCCTCGCGGACTGTTTCCGGTGCCGTGTCTTCGCTGCGCTTGGCGTGGCGTTCGCGCGGTTTGCGCTCGCCGCCCTTTTCCCTGCCGCGATCGTCGTCCTTGCGGCCGGCGCGGCGCGGTGCGCCCTTGCCACGGCGCGGAGCATCATCCTCGCCGCCTTCGCTGGCAACAACCGTCGACAAGTCGCCGTCATGCCACTCGATCTTGTTGCCGATCAGACGTTCGATGGCATCGATGTATTTGGTGTCCGATTTGGTCGCGATGGTGAAGGATTTTCCGGAGCGTCCGGCGCGGCCGGTACGGCCGATACGGTGGACATAGTCCTCGGCGTGGATCGGCACGTCATAGTTGAAGACGTGGCTGACATCGGGGATGTCCAAGCCGCGCGCGGCGACGTCGGAAGCGACGAGGTAGCGCAGCTTGCCGTCGCGGAAATTGGCCAGCATCTGCATGCGCGCGCGCTGGTCCATGTCGCCGTGCAGCGCGCCGGCGTCGAAATCATACTTCAGTAGCGAGCGGAACAGCTCCGCCACTTCAACCTTGCGGTTGCAGAAGATGATGGCGTTCTTCAGCTCCGCGTCTTCGGCCTTGATCAGATTGCGCAGCGTCTCGCGCTTGTCCCATGGCTTGGAGCCGGACTTGACCAGCCGCTGGATGATGTTGGTGGCGGCGGATGCTGCCTTCGAGACCTCGACGCGCACCGGCGCGTGCAGGAATTTCTCGGTCAGCTTGGTGATTTCCGGCGGCATCGTTGCCGAGAAGAACAGCGTCTGCCTGGTGAACGGAATCATCTCGCAGATGCGCTCGATATCGGGGATGAAGCCCATGTCGAGCATGCGGTCCGCTTCGTCGATGACGAGGATCTCGACGCCGTTGAGCAACAGCTTGCCGCGCTCGCGGTGATCGAGCAAGCGGCCGGGCGTCGCGATCAGCACGTCGACGCCGCGCTCCAGCTTCTTGTTCTGTTCGTCGAATGAGACACCGCCGATCAAGAGCGCGATGTTGAGCTTGTGGTTTTTGCCGTAGCGGATGAAATTCTCTTCGACCTGCGCGGCGAGCTCGCGCGTCGGCTCCAGGATCAGCGTGCGCGGCATACGGGCGCGGGCCCGACCGTTTTCGAGGCGGGTCAGCATCGGCAGCACGAAGGAAGCCGTCTTGCCAGTGCCGGTCTGGGCGATGCCCAAAATGTCCTTGCCGAGTAAGGCGTGCGGGATCGCACCAGCCTGGATCGGCGTCGGCTGGGTATAGCCGGCGTCGGTGACTGCGGAAAGGACCTTCGGCGACAGGCCGAGGTCTGCGAAGGTCAACGCTTCTTGAGCGGTCGTGGTGTCTGAGGACAAGTGTTGTTGTCTTTGGCTGGTTCGGGGAAGCGCAACGGCGTCTAATGGCGTCTGTCGCGGCAAGCGCCACGCGCCTGCAAGATTGGTATTGCAATTAGGAGCAAGCCCTCGATTTGTCAACAGAAACGGGCAGCAATGGCACGATTGTGAAGTTGTAACCTTAATCGGGATGCTTAATCGACCTGTCGGTCGCAGCGCCGGCTCAATAGCGGAACTGTTCGGCGAGAATACGCTCGTTCCAGGAATGATTGGGATCGAACAACAACGTTGCTGTCGCCGTGGGTGATTCTCGCACCGTTACCGAGGTCACCGCCTTGACCTCGGTATGGTCGGCGGCGGCGTTCACCGGCCGCTTTTCCGGCTCGCGGATGTCGAAGCGTACGGTCGCCTTGTTGGAGAGCAGCGCGCCGCGCCAGCGGCGCGGGCGAAACGGGCTGACCGGGGTCAGCGCCAGCAGCGGCGCGTCGAGCGGCAGGATCGGTCCGTGCGCCGAAAGATTGTAGGCGGTGGACCCGGCCGGGGTTGCGATCATGACGCCGTCGCAGTTCAGTTCCTCAAGCCGTACCTGTTCGTCGACGGTGATGCGGATCTTGGCCGTCTGGTACGATTGACGCCACAGCGCCACCTCGTTGATCGCCAGTGCCGAAATCGTTTCGCCTTCCGAGGTCACGGCCAGCATCTCCAGCGGGCGGATCGTCTCGGCGACGGCGGCTTCGAGACGCTCCGTCAGGCCACCGGAACGATACTCGTTCATCAGGAAGCCGATGGTGCCGCGGTTCATGCCGTAGACCTTCTTGCCGGTCCCCATCGTGTCGCGCAGGGTCTGCAGCAGGAAGCCGTCACCCCCAAGGGCAACGACGATCCCGGCCTCCTCGACGGAAGACTGGCCATAGCGCGCCGACAGGCTTTCCAGCGCCGTCTTGGCGTCAGCGGTGTCGGACGAGACGAAGGCGATGCGGCTGGCGGCTTTGCTCATGGCTCCCCGATGACGACCGATTGGCAGCGGCAGGGCCGCGCCAGCGCCGGGGTAGCATGGGCGGGGTACGTCTGCAAAGGGAGCTGTCATCCCGGATGCGACCCATGCCGGATGGCAAGGCGGCCGCAGGACGGCGGATGCGGGCTTGCCGTTCGCGTATCATGTCAAAGGCTACGCGAATGTGATGGTTAAGACCGGCCTTAAAGTCTCGTAAAGCCGGATCGGTCATGTTAGCCGGCAGTGGATGGGTGGCGTGGGGGCTAGCCAGTCGAGGCCGACATATTGCCGGTAACACGCCTGATCATCGTCTTTCTGATGCTGGGAAGCTTCGCGCTGCTCTTTGCCGAACTGGTGCGCCAGTCCGAAGAGACGAGCTTCCGGCCGCAGCCCACGGCGTCGCGCTGTGGCGATGCAGCCGGAGCGCCATGCCCGCAAAGGGCGCTGTAGCGCTGTAACCTGATCATCCTTTCGGATGACCGGCGGCATTGGCGGCCGCTTCGGTGCGCGACATCGCGCGGCAGTTTCTCTCCTTAAAAGCAGTGGCCGGTCGGCCACCGCGAATTGCGGCCGCGAGCATTTCGGCCTCGACGGCCTGACGCGTCCGGCATCGCGGCTAAACCTCTTTCCTGGCTGCTCACTGAGTCACCACCGCATCGGGCGCATCAATGGGCGAGCCATGGCCGTATCCACGATAAGATATTGACTGTATGTTTAGTCATAGTTATTCCTGAGGTCGAGAATTGAGTTGGACAGCCGGGTTCCAGCCGGTGAATGGCCACAATAAAGGGGGGAATATCTTGACTGCCATGCGGCTTGCCGTTGCCGGCGCGCCGCAAATGCGATGTCGACGGCCTTTCTCGTGCCGTCGATCGGCATTGTCGCGGCCATCTTTTCGTCAGCAGGAAACGGACTTGGGGCCGTAGTGCCGCCGGTCCCAACAATGGGAGCATGCAGCATGAACTGGAAACTGACCGCGACGGCCATCGGCCTGTCGTTGCTGACTGTCACGGGCGTGGCCCGTGCCGAAGGCGAGCTCAACATCTACAATTGGGGCAACTACACCAGCCCCGACCTGATCAAGAAGTTCGAAGAGACCTACAAGGTCAAGGTCACCGTCACCGACTATGATTCCAACGACACCGCCTTGGCCAAGGTCCGGCAGGGCGCCTCCGGCTATGACATCGTCGTGCCCTCGGCGAGCGTCGTGCCGGTCTGGATCAGCGAAGGTCTGCTCTTGGAGACCGATCCCAACAAGATGGAAAACTTCAAAAACGTCGATCCCAGATGGGTCGATGTTCCATTCGATCCAGGCCGTAAATATACCGTTCCATGGCAGTGGGGCACGACCGGCATTTCGGTGAACAAGTCGGTTTATGCCGGCGACCCGAACACATCGGCGATCTTCCTCGACCCACCCCCCGAACTCGTCGGCAAGATCAATGTCGTACCCGAAATGGGTGACATCATGTTCCTCGCCATCGCCTACGAGGGTGGCAAATATTGCAGCAGCGACATGCAGATGCTGAAGAAGGTGCATGACAAGCTGGTGGAGGCGAAGGCGAAATGGCTTTCGCTCGATTATGCGGCCGTCGATGGCCTGGGCAGGGGCGACATCGCCGCGGGCGTCAACTGGAACGGCATATCGCTGCGCGAGCGGCTTGAGAACGACAAGATCGTCTATGGCTATCCCAAGGAAGGCTATCCGATCTGGATGGACAATGTCGCTGTCCTCAAGGACGCCAAGAATATCGACAACGCCAAGCTGTTCCAGAACTTCATCATGGATCCGCAGAATGCGGCGCTGATCTCAGCCTTTGCGCGTTATTCGAACGGCATCAAGGGCTCGGAAGCCTTCATGCCCGACGACATGAAGACCGCGCCGGAAGTGAACATCCCCGCTGAGTTCGCCACCAAGGGCCAGTTCATGCAGGCCTGCCCGCCGGATGTGCAGGCGCTCTACACGAAGATCTGGACCGACCTGCAGAAATGACCTGACCCGCGTTTTACGCGCCGCTGCACGCGGCGCGGTCATCTCCCGTCCATGCCAAACGCGATGCGCAGATCGCAGGAGACTTCCCATGACCGATCTCGACCTTTGCTACATGCCGGCCGGCGAGGCGCTGCGGCTGTTCAAGGCGAAGAAGCTTTCGCCTGTCGAACTGATGCAGGCCACCATCCGCCGCGCAGAGGCAACCAAGGCGACGATCAACTGCTTCACCTTCACGCATTTCGACGAGGCGATGGACCTGGCTGGGAAGGCCGAGGCGAAATACGCCAGGGGCGCCCGGACCGGGGCGCTCGAGGGGTTGCCGATCGGCATCAAGGACGAGAGCTACATCAAGGGCAAGCCGACCTCGCATGGCTCGCTGCTGTCTGGGGATGCGATAGGCGGCCATACCTCGACGATGAACGAGCGCATCATCAAGGCCGGAGGCATTGTCCATGCCCGCACGGCGACGCCTGAATTCAGCTGCGCCGGCTACACCTGGTCGAAACGCTGGGGCGTGACGCGCAATCCGTGGAACCCGGATTTCACGCCCGGCGGTTCGTCCGGCGGTGCGGCGGCAACGCTGGCGTCCGGCACGTCGTCGATCGCCACCGGTTCCGACATTGCCGGGTCGATCCGCATTCCCGCGTCGGCCTGCGGTCTCGTCGGCTTCAAGCCGCCTTACGGGCGCAATCCGGACGAGCCGCCGTTCAACCTCGATTTTTATTGCCACACTGGACCGCTGGCGCGAAACGTCGGAGATGCGATCCTGCTGCAGAATGTGATGGCCGGACCAAGCCCGCTTGACATCGCTACGCTGCGCCCGAAACTGCGGCTGCCGCTCGACTACAAGCCGATCAAGGGCTGGAAGATTGCTTTCTCGATGGACCTTGGTTCTTTCGAAGTGGATCCCGATGTGCGCAAGAACACGCTTGCCGCCTGCGATGTGTTCCGCTCCCTTGGCGCCACGGTCGAGGAAGTCGATCTGGGCTGGGGCGACGAAGTGCTCAGGGCGGGCATGGCCTATCTGGAGCATCTGTTCGGCGCATCGCTGTCGCAGTTGCTCAAGAAGCACGGCAAGGACATGACGAGCTATGCCAGGCAGTTCGCCGAGGACGGGCAAAGGTCGAAGGCGACGGACTTTGTCGGAACCCTGGACGTGGCGGCCAGGATGTACCAGACGCTGGGGCCGTTGCTGGAGACCTATGATGTGCTGGTCTGCCCGACCAACGCGCTTCCCTCCGTGCCGGCGGAATTCGATCAGACCACGGGTACGGTCGAGATCAACGGCAAGCAGGTGAACCCGTCATTGGGATGGGTGATGACGACGCCGTTCAACATGATGAGCCGTTGTCCGGTTCTGTCCATCCCTTCGGGCCGGGCGGCAAGCGGCGTGCCGACAGGCATCCAGATCGTCGGCCGCACCTATTGCGATGCCGATGTTTTCCGCGCGGCCATGGCCTATGAGACGGCCAAGGGGCAGTGGTACACAAACGCCGAAACGCGTCCGTCGCTATAACAGGGCGCTGCGGCTTTTGCCGCGATGGTGGTTGATCCGCGGTCTCGGTTGTGGTGAGCCGACGCCGGACATCTCGAATAGACGGATCCGTGGCGGCGCCGGTGATCGCCGCGAGAAGGTCCGAAAGGAACTGGACGAAGATGGCGCAACAAAAGGCTGCGGCGGCAAAACGCAAAGGCGCAATGGCGAAGAATGGAAGTGCGGCAAACGATGCCGCGCCGCCCAAGGACCGTCGGCGCGAACGCGGCGAAGCCAGCGTGCAGCGGATCATCGACGCCACCATCGAGCTCATCGCGGAGGAGGGGCTGGCAAGCGTCACCATGCAGCGCATCGCCGAACATGTCGGCTCGTCCAATGCCCTGGTCGTCTTTCATTTTCGCAGCAAGGAGAACCTGTTTCGCGCCGTCCTGCAGTATCTCAGCGATCGCTATGACGAGCTGTGGATGACGTTGGTGCGGGCGCCCGGCCTGTCTCCGGTTGAGCGGGCCCTGGGCGCGGTCGATTGCGCGCAACGTTTCGCCCGCCAGCACCCGAAATGGGTTTCGGTCTTTGTCGTGTTCTCCAGCGACCGCAAGAGCATGCAGATCTACAACGAGATCGGCCTTCCGAGCGATCTCGCCTACACCGCCGAGGCGCGCGAGCTGCTGATCGAGATTTCGCGCAGCGGCGGTTATACCGGCGTCGACATCGACACGCTGTCGGAGAGCCTGAATTATCTGGTTCATGGCGCCTGGTATTGGGATCATCTCAATCCGTCCAGCCGTGACACCAACGTGCTGCGCAAGACCATGCTGCTTCTGCTGCATCAGGCGTTCCCGCGGCATTTCGAACTGATGCGCTAACCGCTTCAGGGCTGCCGCAGATGGCAGCCGGCCTGCCGCTTCTGTTCCAGATACTCGTCGACAAGCTGGCGGTAGCGCACCTTGCCGAAGCTGGGGAAATGGCCGCCATGCACGACCGAGACATCGAGGTCGCGCATACGCAGCAGCGTGGCGACATAGTCATCGACAACCGAGTGGTAGACGTCGTCGATCAGCGGGCCGTCATAAATGATGTCGCCGGATAACAGGATGCCCGTCCTGTTTTCGTAAAGCGCGATGCCGCCGGGTGAATGGCCGGGCGTGTGGATCACCTCGAAGGCCCGGTCGCCGAGGTCGACGACATCACCCTGTGCGAGCAAGCGGCCCGCGGGTGCGGGCAGGATGCCGTAGCGCGCCGTGTCCCATCCTTGCGGCATGCGATCGAACATCTCGTCGGTCGCATAGGTGCCGGCTGCCGTCCATTCGTTGCGCGGATCGGCGAGGATGTCGGCCTCGGCGGCGTGTACGCAGCGGTCCGGAAATTCGTGATGGCAGCCGATATGGTCGAAATGCGTATGGCTGGCGACGCAAATCAGCTTGCGCTCGCTGACCAGCGGCACATGACGCCGAAGGCTGAAATGGCCGAGCCCAGTGTCGAAGAGGAGATCGCGGTCGCGGCCGCGCACATGCCACATGTTGCAGCGGAAGAACGGTTTTATCCATGGCTCGTGGATCAAGGTCACGCCATCGCTCATGCGGATGGTCTCGTACCAGTCTGGTGCCTCGATGACCGCGAGCGTGCCCATTTCAATCCGTCAGCAGAATGATCTGGTCGGTATCGCACGAAACGGCAACCGTGTCGCCCGGCCGGACGGTAGCTATCGCGGGCAGCCTGGCGATGAAGTGAAGCGAGGGGTCTTCGACGGAGACGGCGAGCACGCGTTTGAAGCTGCCCTGGAAAACGATGTCGCTCACTCTGGCAGTACCGAGTTTGACGCTGCCTGCAGCCGCGCCGAGCACAAGATGCTCCGGTCGTATGGCCAGCACAACGCCAGAGCCCACCGGCAAGGCGCCGGGTACCGAGACCGGCCCGACCGGCGTCGCGACAGTGCCTGTCCGGTCCCCGGCCTCCGTGACCGTGCCGGCAAGGATCGTGCTTTCGCCCATGAAGGTCGCCGAAAAGCGTGTCGCCGGCCGTGCGTAGACGCGCTCGGGCGGGCCTTCGTCCTCGATGCGCCCGTCATTCATCACCACGCAATGGTCGGCCAGCGCCATCGCTTCTTCCTGGTCGTGGGTGACGTGGATGAAGGCGGTGCCGACGCGCTTCTGGATTGCTTTCAACTCGTCCTGCATCTGCCGGCGTAATTTGAGATCGAGCGCGCCGAGCGGCTCGTCGAGCAGAAGCACCGCCGGCTCGATCACCAGCGCCCGCGCCAGAGCCACGCGCTGCCGCTGGCCGCCGGAAAGCTGGTGCGGTTTCTTGTCGAAAGCAGCGGCGAGACCAACCAGGGCCAGCGCCGCGCGCGCCTTTGCCGCCCGCGTCGCGCCATCGACCCCCTGCATGCGCAGGCCGAAGCCGACATTGCTGCCAACGCTCATATGCGGGAACAGCGCATAGTCCTGGAACACCGTCGTCGTCGGGCGCTTGGCCGGCGGCACGGACGTGCAGTCCTCGCCACGGATGAACACCTTGCCTTCGCTGGGCGTGACGAAGCCGCCCAGAATGGACAGCAGCGTCGTCTTGCCGGAGCCCGAGGGCCCGAGCAGGATCGTGTAGCTGCCGGGCTCGATCTGCAGCGAAACGTCCTTCAGCACCGTATGCTGGCCGAAGCGATGCGAGACGGAGCGAATATCGACCAAAGGCGCAGTCATGCCTTTCTCCTGCGCAGCAATGTCAATTCGAACAGCACGACCAGCACGATGGAAACGGCGAAAACCAGCGAGCCGACGGCGTTGGTCTTCGGGTTGAGGCCGGAACGCAGCAGGTTCCAGATTTCGACCGGCAGCGTGGTGTCGAAGCGGGTGAGCAGGAAGGAGATCACGAACTCGTCCCAGGAGAAGGTCATCGACAGGAAGAAGCCGGCGAAGATGGCCGGCGCCATGACCGGCACGGTGATCAACAGCAGCACCCTCCATTCCGGCGCGCCGAGGTCGCGCGCGGCGCGCTCGATGTTGATCTGGTGATCGCCCATCTGGCTGTAGATGATGGCAAAGCACAGCGGCAGGTTGATCACGACATGGCCGATCCCTGCCGCAAGCAGCGATTTCGGCACGCCGGCCCAGTTGAACAGCACCAGCAGCCCCATGCCGATGATGAGATAGCTGACCGTCAGCGGCAGCGTGATCAGCCCGCGCAGCAGGCCGGAGCCCGGCAGGACGAAACGGGCAAAGCCCCAGGCGGATAGGAAACCGAGCGTGACGGCGGCGAGCGAGGAGATGGACGCCACCAGCAGCGAGTTCACCAGCGCCGAGGTCAGCCGCGTGTCCGAAAGAACCGCATCGTACCAGCGCAGCGATGGCCCGGTGAAGGGCGGGATCGGAAACGACGTCGCCTGCAGCGAAAATAGCACCAGCACGACGACCGGCAGGAAGATGAAGCCGTAGACGGCGATCGCGTAGAGCCAGGAAATGACGCGGACAATCCGAGACATGGTCAGGCCCGCTCGATCTTCAGCCAGCGGGCGCAGGCGAGGTAGGCGATGGTGACCACCGCCATCAGGATGATCGACAGCGCCGAGGCCAGCGGAAAGTCGCCGCGCCGGCCGATCTGCATCATCACCAACTGCGGCATCAGAAGCTCGTTGTTGCCGCCCAGGACCTGCGGCGTGATGTAGTCGCCGATGCACAGCACGAAGGTGAGGAAGGCGCCGACCATGATGCCGGGCAAGGTCAGCGGCAGGACGACATGCAGGAAGGTGCGCACAGGCCCGGCGCCGAGATCGGCGGCGGCCTTGCGGTAGCTCGGGCTGAGCTGCTTGAGATTGGCAAAGATCGTCAGCGTCAAAAGCATGACGAAGAAGTGCACGAAGCCGGTGACGGTGGCGAAACGCGTGTTCGCGAGTTGCAGCGGCTCGCTGATCAGGCCAGAGCCGGTCAGCGCCCGGTTGACGACGCCGTTCTGCGCCAGCACCAGCAGCCAGGAGTAGGAGCGCACGACATAGGATGTCCAGAACGGCAGCACGGCCAGCATCAGCGCCAGCCGCTGCCAGCGCTCCGGCACCTGTTCGGCGAGGATCCAGGCAAAGGGATAGGCGAGCAGCACCGAGACCACGGTGACGATGGCGGTCACCTGCAGCGAGTTCACCATTGCCTGCCAGTAGGAGGGGTTGGTGAAGAACTGGCTGTAATTGGACAGCGTGAAGCCGCCGCCCTCATGCGCCGTCAGGCTGGAAAGCCCCATGGCGACGAAAGGCAGCACGAAGAACAGCAGCGTCCAGCCGAGCGCCGGCGTGACCAGCGCCCAGGGCAGAGTAGAACTCGCCCGGGGCAGAGCACGGCCCGCCCTGGGCAGAGCAGAGCCCGCCCTGGGGAGGTTGTTTGCCGAGGTGCTCATGAGCGGTTACAGCTCATTTCGCCTGCAGCATTTCGGTCCACATGTCCTGCATCTTCTTGTCGAGATCGGCGTTCGGCGCCGGATAGGCCTGGGCGCGCGCCAGGAAGCCTGGCTGTTCGTCGAAGCGCAAAACCTTCTTCTGGTCGTCGGTCAGTGCTGCCTTGGTGTTCGCCGGCATGCCCCAGTAGCAGGACGAGGTGGCAAGCCGCGCCTGGCCTTCCGGGCTCATAATGTACTGGATGAACTTCAGCGCCATGTCCTTGTTCTTGGAATCCTTGAACATGGCCAGCGACTGCGACCACAGCACCGCACCCTCCTTGGGGATGGAGAAGTCGAGCGCCGGGTTTTCCTTGGCCAGGCCCGCCGTCACCCATTCGCCGCCGCCGACCAGTATGTCGACCTCGCCGGTCGCCAGCGCCGTCTGGCTGGCGGTCACTTCGCCGACCAGTTTGGCATTAGCCTTCATCTTCAAGAGCTCTTCCTTGAGGGCAGGCAGGTCGGCTTCGGTGAGCTCGGCCGTCTTCTTGCCGATCGCCAGCGCGGCCATGCCGATGACCGGCAGGTAGTAGTCGTAGATGGCGACCTTGCCCTTGTACTTGTCGCCGGTGAGTGCTGCCATCGACTGCATGTCGGCGGGGTCAACCTTGGTCTTGTTGTAGCCGATCGTGTTGTAGCCGAACTTTTCGGTGATGCCGTAGCGCTTGCCGCCGACGACGGTGGAGCCGTCCATCTTCACCTGCGCAAACAGGTCGGCCAACGGCAGTTTGTCTTCCGGCAGCGGCTCGAACAGGCCCTTTTCGACACCGCGCGGCACGTCGATGCTGTCAATCACCATCACGTCCCAGTCACCCGGCTGCGACTGTTCGACGATGGCCAGCCCAGCGCCGGTGCCCTCGAACTCCTTGACGTTGACCTTGACGCCATTGGCCTCCTCGAACGGCTGCAGCAATGCCGGATCGGCATGATCGCACCAGATCAGCGCGTTGAGGTCGGCGGCTTGCGCGCCCGTCGAAAGCAGCAGTGCCGCGGCTGCGGTCGCCGCGCGCAAATGAGTTTTCAGGATGGAAAGAGGATTGCTGGCTGTGTGTGACATCGAGTGTTCTCCCTTGCCTTTGTGGCTTCTTGCAAAAAATTGAACCAATTCTAAAATTGAGTCAATTCTGTTTTTATGGCAAGAGGCTGACATGAGCGGATTGCGGGCAAGGCAAAAGGCAGACCGGCACCGACGCATCATCGAGGCGGCCGCGGAATTGTTTCGCGAGGCCGGCTACGAAGGCGCCAAGATCGAGGCGATCGCCGCCCAGGCCGCGGTCTCGGTCGGCACCATCTACAATTACTATGAAAACAAGGGCGACATCCTCGGCGCCATCGTCTCGCTGGAGGTCAACGAGGTGCTGAATGCCGGTCAGGGCGTCGTCGCCCGGCCGCCGGCCAATGTCGGGGATGCGCTGGACACGCTGATCGGCATCTATATCGAGCACTCGCTGCACTATCTCAGCAAGGAGATGTGGCGGCAGGCGATGGCGATCTCAACGCAACTGCCCGATAGCCCATTCGGCCAAGCCTACACCGCGCTCGACCGCGCGCTAACGGAACAGATCCGCGCCCTGATCGTCCGCCTGCAAGCGCTCGGCCTTGTGCGGCAGGACATAGACGGGGCGGCGCTCGGCGAACTGATCTTCAACAATATGAACATGATGTTCATCGAATTCGTGAAGCGCGACGCGGCGAGGATTGCGGAATTGCGGGCGGCGGTACGGAGGCAGAACAGGATTCTGGTGGCGGCGATTGCGGTGTGAGTGGCAGGAAAGGGCAGGAGAAGCGTTGCTTCCGCATAAGACCTGGTTCAGATGCAGGTCGGCTCTTGAGTTGAATTTAAAACCTGATACAACTTATAGGAGCAAAAACGGGGGAGGGGTAAATGGGGACGTTTTCTATCTGGCATTGGGCGATCTTGCTGCTGTTGATCGGCGTGCCTGTTTTCTTTGCTGTTCGATCAGCCGCGAAGCCGTCGCAGAATCCCGAGGCTCTTGTGGGCTTCGGCGGCTGGTTAATGCTGCTGGCGATCGGTCAGACGTTATCACCGTTGCGCACACTCGCCGACTTCGCCAATTCGGCCGACGGCTACCAGCAACTCATGACCCTCCCGAACGGACCCCTGGCGGTGTATGGCGAGGTTGCCCTCAATCTGGCATTTCTGGCGCTTCAGCTGGTTGTGCTCGTTTCGATGCTGCGGCGAAGCCACCGCTTTCCGCAATTGTTTCTGCTCCAGTGGCTGGCGATTCCTGTCGTTTTCATCCTGGACACGATCTGGGTTGCGTCAGTTCTGGGCGTTCCGGTGAGCCTAGTGCTCGCAGGCGATGCGCTGGTGGCCCCGATAGTCTCGTTTGTGCTGACAGGGCTCTGGGTCGCCTACGTCTACAAGTCCGTCAGGGTCCGGAACACGTTCACCGGGGTTGGGGCATCCACCCAGGTCGCGAGCGTGTCATAAAAGACAGCAAACTTGGAATATTTGGAGCATCACGGGCTCGGCGAACTGATGTTCATCGAATCCGTGAAGCGCGAGGGGGGGAGAACCCGAACTGCGCGCGGTGATCGGCAGGCAGAATCGGATTCAGGCAGAATCGGATTCAGGCAGACGCGCGTCCTGCATGAGGTGCTGTTAAACGCGTTGCGGGAAGTCACCGGGAAGGAAGTCGAGTTCATCCGGTGGAACATTACTGGGCCGGTGCCTCCTACGGCGGGGTAGAACCGACTGCAAAGGCGACGGCTGTGCCCCATAACGGGTCAAAAAGTTTGGCATCTAAATTGCTCTGACAGGTATGGGGTGGGCGAGAGCCCGTCGCTTCGCAAATGGAGCGGCGGGTCTACTCTACCAGCGACTGTCGAATGGCCACGGCAGCAGAATGTACCCGCTTGTCAGCAGAAGCTGACGGAACAACCGTGCGCGCACAAAGTTGGATTGCAGGAAGCACCGCATGCCGGCTTCCGCAGCCCGTTTCGTGTCACCGGCAATGTGGGCGGGACGGGCTGTTTTGCGTTGGTGACTACTTGTGGGTGATCCAATCCAACAGGCCAACGTCGATCTGCTCGCACCCGACATATTCGCGGACCAAGCTCTCAGCCAAATCGCGCCATTGACATTCAGGCACGCTCATATCCCTGACCAGGGCTCGAAATGCAGAGCGAAGAATATCAGCATCGAAGGCGGAGACGGAAGCAGGAGTCGGGCCCGGATCTTCCCACCCCTGGGCCATGTCATCGCGGTGACGTTGGCGAAGGCGCTTGAGCAGTTCGCGTGATGCCTCGATTGCGCGTCGGGAGTGATCCATATCGCGGCGAAACGAGGCAGTTCCGGCCAGGGAATGGTGCCGCAACCGAAAGCTGGTTTCGATAGCCGCGCGTGCGACTTCCATATGCGTTTCAACCATCGCGGCCTCCCTTGCTGCGAAGGGATTTATTTACTCTCTTCTCACGCGTGACCCAAGAAGGATTCAACGTACGGTTTGATACGCAAGGGCCGCGCGCAGATGGGCGCGGATCGCGGCGGCGTCTCTAACGAGCATTCGGGCGTGAGTAAGCTGTTCAAACAAGACGTGCATTCGCGCTCGCTCATGAGCCAGGCGGGCACGCAGGGCACTCGCTAATACAATCTCATCGAAGGCGTCGAGGGGGATAGACCGTCGCGGACAATCTTGCCTGACCTCGGCGGCTTTCAATTCAAAATCGCCTTGCCGGGATGTTCCGCTTTCGCCATCAGCTTGTTGAAGGCTGCGGCTTCATCCGCCTTGTCAAACGGCGCCGCCGTGATTGCTCCATCCACCGTCAAAGTGGCAGCTAGATATGGGAGGCCAGGCAGTGGCGGAAGGTAGACCATGTAAGCTGGGCGGGGAAATTGCATCCCCTATGTAGCACGGTCTGCCGGTCATCTCCTAATCGGGCGGAACGCCGCTTTGCTCCATTTCATCGCTGCCCAATCGTATTAGCTCGAACGTGACCTTAACGACCAACAAAGCGGCGTTGGTATCGTCGCGAACGTGGAACGCTACCTGACGATGAGTGCCGTCCGGCATCGCGTCTTTCGCTATTTCCAAAAGCGCCCGTGCGGCCTCGTCTTCCACGGCCTCCACGCTCGGAAGCTCTGTGCCCTTGGTGTCGGGATAGAATTCGCCGTTGTCGGTCAGATCAAATAGAAGCGGGCCATGCAAACCCGACAATGTCGATGCCCCCAAAAAGGTTTCCCAGTGCAATCATTTTAGTGCTTTGGATTCCCATCGTGGGCGTGATGCGTCCGGTGCTTGCCATTCGAAGTTCATCCTCCGATGGAGCCCGAGCAGGTCCACACGCCGCCGCTGGGCGAGGCGGCTTCAAAAGAGCATCGTGCAGCCGCTTCTATCGCCAAGCTGCGATCATTGCCGATCGCTCCAAGCAGTGCATGAGGTGCTGTTGAAATCCATCAAGGAGATCACCGGCGAGGAAGCGTCGTTCATCATCAGGTGGAATTGACCGCCCAGCACGACAAGGGCCGGAGCAACCCGGCAGAAGAGCCGCATAGCATGGTCCCAAACGGAGGAAGGGCCTGAACCGCGAACTATTTGCGATCCAGACCCCTGGCCGTCGGGTTCTTGGCGACATTGCGCCCGCGGAAGGCCGTTCGCAAGCTGGACCTTGGTCTTGCTATTCCTGCGGAGCGCGTCAACGTCGGAGACGCGCTGAACAGTTAGAATTTCATCGCGATGCCGACGCGGAAATCGTGCGTCTGAAGCGTGTGTTCCAGCGTGCATCCGCCGCCGCAATATTCAAGCGACTTCTTGCCGAAGAAGGAGAAGTCGTATTCGCCTCGCAAGAACACGTTGTGTGTGAGAGCGACGTCGATGCCTGCTCCAACAATACCACCGACCAAAGTTGCATCCCGCTCGGCGTTTCCACCTGGATAGAACGTCTTCAGCTTTGCGGCGGTTACACCAGCCGTGACAAACGGCATGTAGGCTCCCATGTCCATGCCAACGCGACCCTTGACGGATCCGAACAAACCTGTGGAGGCGTCGAGAACGCCTGGGCCTGGAATATCGTCGAAGGTGTTCTTCTTAAAGCGGTAGCCAAGCTCGCCTTCAACGCCATAGACAATCTTGCCGGACTGGAAGTTATAACCTGCAAAGCCGCCGACCGCGGCCGAGCCGACGTTGTGCGTTGCGCCAGCCTGGGCGCCCGGCTCATAGATCTTGTAATGTTCCAACGTTCCGGCGCCGAACACGCCGGCGTATGGCCCTTGCCAGGTCCATTCATGGGTGTCGACAGGAGCGGTCATCATATCGGCAGCGATGGCCGGAGCCGCCGAAAGCGCAACGAATGAAGCGAGCAAAAAAGCTTTCATGAAATCCCCATCAAATCGCCAAGCGCTTTATATCGATGAGCCTGCAACTTTGTATGTAGCTAGGAAGTCACACCTGTGGACTAAGTTGCTGCGCCTGAATTCGGCGACTAGGTATCAGGAAGGCCGGTGCAAACAGGCATCCCTCGAGGAGTTCCGGACTTCCGCGGCCGAACACCGGCGCCGCCACAACCTCTGGAATGAAACTCAACGCCGGCGAGGAATGGCAGTCAGGTTTCGACGCGGGCATTATCCGGAAATTCGAGAGCGGAGCGTGGAAGGTGCCGTTCTAATCTTCAATAAATCCCGCCGCCGCACGGTGGCGGGCTTTCCACATGGTGATGCTCCGGGGCGGATATTCTCGCCGGTAAGTGCATGATTTCCAAGGTGGATCAGGCGGCGGATCGAACTCGAGGACAATAGATTAACTATCTGAATTTACTCAATTGCCGCACTTTGCTGGTGCCCCCGGACGGAATCGAACCGCCGACCTTCGGTTTACAAAACCGCTGCTCTACCAGCTGAGCTACAAGGGCACGGCGCTCCGGTTAGCATATTTGTTACGCCAGTAAAGACAAAACTCCGTTTTTCTCGGCATGCGGCATAGGCCGTCGGCGAGGGGCATCCTGAAAAGCGCCGGATTGCTTCCTACATGTGGGCAAGGTGCAATCGCTTCGAGCTGGGGTGTCGCATGATCAGATTTGTCATCATTCTCCCAATCATCTTCGTGGCCTGGATGCTGCTGGTGAAGATCATCAGCGATGTGAAGAAGGCCAATGTCGACTGGACCGGCGTCACCACCATCATCGGCTTCATCGCGCTGGCCTTCTGGCTGCGCCATGTCACGGGGATGGGGTGAGGGAATAGGGGAATAGGGGAATAGGGGAATAGGGGAATAGGGGAATAGG
>NZ_JAMYQH010000044.1:0-45880 GCF_040320765.1 Mesorhizobium sp. M0618
CCTGGTCATCCTCAATGCAAAAGCACGCGATGCGCGCAACGAGTTCGTAATTGCAACTTGACACCCCAGATAGTCGCTCTCCCCCAATGAAGGATTGGGGGAGAGGAACCGCCAATCGCGAAGGCGTATCAGGCCGCCTCGATAAAGCGGATGACGGTCTCGCCATAGTTGCGCTCGTCCAGCACGGAAAAGCCGGGGCCCGGCTCGAAGGGCGCCACTGCCGCCTCTTCGACCACGCACAGCGCGCCAGAGCGAAGCCAGCCGCCGGCTTTCGCCGACTGCAAGGCGCGCTCGCCAAGACCCTTGCCATAGGGCGGGTCGGCAAAGACGAGGCCGAACGGCGCCAGCGTGCCCGCTTCGCCAAGGCCGGTGGCATCGCGGCGGAAGATCTTGGTGCGGCCGGTCAGGCCGAAGGCCTCGACATTGTCGCGGATCAGGCCACGGCCTTCGGCCGATTCCTCGATGAAGACGCCATAGGAGGCACCGCGCGACAGCGCCTCAAGCCCCAGCGCACCGGTGCCGGCGAACAGGTCGAGCACGCGCGCACCGTCCAACTGCGCGGCAAAGCGATGCGCCAGCACGTTGAAGACCGCCTCGCGGGTGCGATCGGTCGTCGGACGGATGGCGCTCGAACGGGGCGTCGCCAGCGGACGCCCGCGAAACTCACCACCGACGATTCTCATCTCGCTTTGGGACCTCGGGGACCATTGCGCGGACGCTCACCGCCGCCGGCCCCGCCCGGACGTTCGCCGCGCGGCTTGCCGAACGGCTTGGCACCGGCCGGTTTGCCATAGGTCGGCTTGAACGATGCCTTGCGCGCCTTGGCTTCAGCCGCCTTGGCGGCATCGGCCTCGGCCCTGCCCTTGCCGATCGGCCGCGCGCCCGGCGCCATCCAGACATTGGCCTTGCGCTGGCCGGGCGGCTCGATCGGCTTCTGCTCGCGCTCGGACTTTTTGCCACCACGTGGCTTGTCACCGAAGCCGCCGCGCGGTTTGTCGCCAAAACTGCCGCGTGGCTTGTCGCCAAAGCTGCGTTCGGGACGCGGGCCGCGTTCGCCAAAACTCTTCTCCGCGCTTCTGTCGGGACTTGTCGACAGCTTGCCCAGAGCCTCGTCGCGGCTGCCTTCGCGGCGCTTGCGGTTCTTGATCAAACCGCCCTCGCCGATCGGGCGGCGCTCACCGTCGCGGGTGAATTTCGGCCGCTCCGGCTCCGGCTCGCGAACTTCGGTGCGCCGCACCGGCTTGTTGGAAAACGGCTTGGTGACATCGGCGTCGAAATTGGCGCCGGATTCCTCGACCAGGCGCTCGCCGAGCTGGTCACGCAGCACGCGCCCCTTGATCTCCAGCACATGGCCCTCGGCGAGGTCATCGAGCTGGAATGGCCCGTAGGAGATGCGGATCAGCCGCGTAACGTCGAGGCCGAGCGAGCCGAGAATGTTCCTGACTTCGCGGTTCTTGCCCTCGCGCAGACCGATCGTCAGCCAGGCATTGGTGCCTTGCTCACGGTCGAGCGTCGCTTCGATGGCACCGTAGAACACGCCGTCGACGGCAATGCCTTCACGCAGGCCCGCAAGCGCGCTTTCCTCGACCTTGCCGTGGACGCGCACCCGGTAGCGACGCAGCCAGCCGGTGGCCGGCAGTTCGAGCACGCGCGACAGGCCGCCATCATTGGTGAGCAGCAGCAGGCCTTCGGTGTTGATGTCGAGCCGGCCGATGGTCATCAGCCGCGGCAATTCAGCCGGCAGCACGTCGAAGACGGTCTTGCGGCCCTCGGGATCGCGGTTGGTGGTGACGACGCCGGCCGGCTTGTGGAACAGAAACAGCCGGGTGCGCTCGATCGGCGGGATTTCCATGCCGTCGAGATGGATGATGTCATCAGGCATCACGTTGAAGGCCGGCGAGGTCAGGGCGCGGCCATTGACCTTGACGCGGCCGGCGGCGATCAGTTCCTCGGCATCGCGGCGTGAGGCCAGGCCGGCGCGGGCCAACCGCTTGGCGATGCGCTCGCCTGCCTCTTCCGCGCCCTCGGCGGGACGCGGGCGTGGCTTGAAGCTGCCGCCTGCCGCGCCTTGCGGCCGATCGTTGAAATCCCGCTTGGGGCGGTCGGCGAAGTCACGCTTCGGTCGATCGCCGGCGTCGCGCGGCGCGCGGTCACTGAAATCACGCTTGGGACGGTCGAAACGCTTTTCGCCGCCCGCTGCCGCCGCAGCCGGCCGGTCGCCCCGCGGTGCATAGGGCTTGCGTGGGCCTTCATGCTTCTCATACGGCTTGCGCTCGCCTTCGGCCGCCACCGGACGGTCGCCACGTGGCGCATAGGGCTTGCGTGGCCCCTCACGTTTTTCATAGGGTCTGCGCTCGCCTTCGGCCGCAGCCGGGCGATCGCCACGGGGGGCATAAGGCTTGCGCGGCCCCTCGCGCTTTTCATAGGGCTTGCGCTCGCCTTCGGCGGCCACCGGGCGATCTCCACGGGGCGCATAAGGCTTGCGCGGCCCCTCGCGCTTTTCATAGGGCTTGCGCTCGCCTTCGGCGGCCATCGGGCGGTCGCCGCGCGGTGCGTAGGGCTTGCGCGGCCCTTCGCGCTTCTCAAAAGGCTTCCCTTCGGGTCGCGGGCCTTTGCTGAAAGGCTTGTCGCCGCCCTTGAAATCGCGCTTCGGCCGCTCGCCATCGGCGGCCATCGGCCGATCGCCACGCGGTGCGTAAGGCTTCTTGGCGCCAAAGGACGGCTTGCCGCCCTTGCCGGCGGCGCCATCACGGCTGCGCGGTCCCGCGGCTTTCGGCCCACTCTTGGCCGGACCCTTCCTGGGTCGGAATTTCTTGTCGTTGTCGTCCATGTGGCCTTTATCCGTTTGCGCTGCTACAGCGTGGCGCATCCTTTCGGGCGCGCAACGAACGCTGTAGCACTTTTGATGTGGCGCATGATCATTTTCGAAAACCGAGTCCCGATTTTCGAGGTCCTGCGCTCCATAACAGGATCACCGTCAGGTGGCGAGGAGATAATCAGAGTGGAAATCGCGTGAAGCGGCCCGATTTCATGGCGCTGGCGCTGAAGGAGGCCGAGGCTGCCGCCTTGCGAGGCGAAGTGCCGGTCGGCGCCGTCATCGCCAATGGCGCTGGTGTTGTCGCCAGCGCCGGCAACCGCACACGCGAACTTGCCGACCCGACCGCGCATGCCGAGATGCTGGTCATCCGCGAAGCTTGCCGCAAACTGTCGGCCGAGCGGCTGACCGGCCATGATCTCTATGTGACGCTGGAACCTTGCGCCATGTGCGCCGGCGCAATTTCCTTCGCCCGGCTGCGCCGGCTTTATTTCGGTGCCGCCGACGACAAGGGCGGCGCGGTGGTCAATGGCGTGCGCTTCTTCGCATCGCCAACCTGCCACCACAGGCCCGACATCTATCCAGGCATGGGCGAGACCGAGGCGGCCTTGTTGCTCAAAGGATTTTTCCGGGAACGGCGCGGCTGAGCCGGGCGCCCTTCGGCAAGAAATAAGAAAGAAGCGGTTTTTACAGGGACGGCATCCAGTCGAACCAGCCGCTGCCCTTCTTGCCTTCCGCCTCTTTCTTGAGACGGCGTTCCTTCTTGTACTCGTCCTCGCCAAGCTCGTTCTGCGGCGCCGTGCCGGCCGCGACACGATACTGCACTGGAGGCTCGCTCAGATATTTGCGGGTGTTCGGATCGCCCTGCTTGCTGTCGGCAAGGCGGCGCTGGATCTCGGCGGCGCGACCCTTGTCGGAATCGGCCGGTGTCCATGCCGGCGGGTGGCTCGAGCCTGATTCCGCCATTGCCCTCTTCACCGAGGCCGGATCGGTCTGCACGTCGTCGACGATCTCCGACTGGTAAGCCGGGTCGTTCTGATGGGCGGTGGCGTCGGCGCGCAGGCGGGCGCGGCGCTGCTCGGGCGATTCGGGCCATTCGGCGCTCGCCGTCTCGATGCTGTCCTGCGGGGCCGGCAGCGCTTCCTTCTGGCCTGGCGCCGGCTTCACAAGCGTCGGACGCGGCTTGTAGTCGATCTGTTCCTTGCGCTTCGGCGCGAATGAAAAGGCACCTGAAATATCGCCGGCCAGCTGTTCGCCGGCGGTCTTGTCGGTGCCGTAGGTCGGAGAGCCCATGCAGCCGGACAAAGCGAGGCCCGACGCGACAAGCGGCGCCAGCAGCGCCAAGCGCGCGTTATATCTCTCGGTCATGCCAAAAAGTCCCACTCTAGACAGCCTCTCGATTGCCGCCGGCCTTGTGGCCGGTCCCCATCGTCCAAGCACTTGCGACGGAAATCCGGCGACAATTTGTCTTCCGGAGTTTCGCGTGTTTACCTCAACCACTCGTTAAGGGCAACGCGCGGGCGGTTTTCGCCCGCCCGGCGTGGCATTTGTGCACCGATCCAGCCGACTAACCGTTAAAGTCGGCCAAGCGTCTTCAATTCATGCAGCACCGCCGCATCCCTAGCCGAAACATCCGGGAATTCCGGATCCTGGCCGACATCGGCGGTGTAGCGCCAGGAGCGTGCACATTTTAACAGGCCACGATCCTCGGCCTTCTCGACCACCACGGCGACACCCTTGACGTCGTCGATCGCGAAGGCACCAGCCGGTGCCTCGCCATGAGCGATGACCAGATCGCTGGTGATCGCCATCTCGGCCATGTCGACATCTGAAATCGCCGCTTCGAGCGCTGCGTCGTTGATTGTGACGACCGGCACCGCTTCCAGCGACGATCCGATCACCTTCTGGGCGCGCGCGATCTCCAGCGCGCCGGTGACGACGCGCCGCACTTGCCGCACCTGGCGCCACTTTTCCGCCAGCGCCTCGTTCTTCCAGTCCGCCGGGATTTGCGGGAACTGGTCGAGATGCACCGAGACGGCGTCGGGATGACGGTCAAGCCAGGCCTCCTCCGTGGTGAAAGGCAGCATCGGCGCCAGCCATTTCACCAGGCAATCGAAGAGATGGCGCACCACCTGCACCGAAGCCTTGCGCTTCAGGCTCGACGGCGCGTCGCAGTAGAGCGCATCCTTGCGGATGTCGAAATAGAACGCCGACAGCTCGACCACCATGAAATCGAGCAGCATGCGGGTGATGCGCTTGAATTCAAAGGCGTCGTAGCCCGAACGCACGACCTCATCGAGCTCGGCCAGCCGGTGCAGCATCAGCCGCTCCAGCTCCGGCATTTTCTCCATCGGCACCTCTTCGCCATCGTCATGGGCAAGCGTACCCAGCATCCAGCGGATGGTGTTGCGCAGCTTGCGGTAGGCGTCGATGTTGGTCTGCAGCACGTTCTTGCCGAGCCGCTGGTCCTCCCAGTAGTCGGTGGTCACCACCCACAGACGCAGTATGTCGGCGCCCGACTGCTTGATGACGTCCTGCGGCACGACGGTGTTGCCGAGCGACTTCGACATCTTGCGGCCATCCTCGTCCATGGTGAAGCCATGGGTGACGACGGTGTCGTAAGGCGCCCTGCCCCTGGTGCCGCAGCTCTCCAGCAGCGACGAATGGAACCAGCCGCGATGCTGGTCGGAGCCTTCGAGATAGACGTCGGCTGGCCATTTCAGGTCAGGACGATCCTCCAGCGTGAAGGCATGCGTCGAGCCCGAATCGAACCAGACGTCGAGGATATCCATCACCTGCTTCCACTTCGAAGCGTCGTGATTGCCAAGGAAACGCTCCTTGGCATCAGCCGCGAACCAGGCGTCGGCGCCTTCCTGCTCGAAGGCGTCCATGATGCGCTGGTTGACCGCCTCGTCCTTCAGCACATTGCCGTCGGCATCGGCGAACACGGCGATCGGCACGCCCCAGGCGCGCTGGCGCGACAGCACCCAGTCCGGGCGCTCCTCGATCATGGCGCGGATGCGGTTCTGGCCTGCGGCGGGCACGAAGCGGGTGTCGTCGATGGCCTTGAGCGCCCGGCTGCGCAACGTCGAGCCATCGCCGAGGTCCTTGTCCATGTAGACGAACCATTGCGGCGTGTTGCGGAAGATGATCGGTTTCTTGGACCGCCAGGAGTGAGGGTAGCTGTGCTTCAGCCGGCCACGCGCGAACAGCGCGTTGCGTTTGATCAACTCGTCGATGACGGCCTGGTTGGCGTTGCCCTTCTTGCCATTGTCATCGATGACGCGTGCCGGTCCACCCTCGCGGTCGGGGCCGAACCCCGGCGCGTCCTTGGTGAAGAAGCCGCCATCGTCGACGGTGAACGGGATGGCGGGATCGATGCCGCGTGCGCGCAGATCCACCGCCGCGTCCATCCAGGCGTCAAAGTCCTCGCGGCCGTGACCGGGCGCGGTGTGGACGAAGCCGGTGCCGGCATCGTCGGTGACATGGTCGCCGACGAGCATGGGCACATCGAAATGATACCCTCCGTTTAACGCAAAAAACGGATGATCTAACGTTACGTTGGCAAGTTCCTCGCTTGTCACGGTGCGAAGTCGCTTAAAATTCACCTTGGCTTTGGCTGCGCTTTCATCGGCAAGCGCGTCGGCAAAGACCAGCTTCTCACCGGGCTGAGGGCCAAAGTCATTTTCGGCTGCCACGATCTCGTAAAGTCCGTAGGCAATGCGTGGCGAATAGGCTACCGCCCGGTTACCCGGGATCGTCCAAGGCGTTGTCGTCCAGATGACAACTGAAGCATGGGACAAACTGTGCGGCGGCTTTACGACAATTTTCCTGCCAGTTCGCTCACCACCTTCGTCCTCGACGTGTAAAATCGTATCCCCATCAGCAGACTGGATCGGAAACTTCACCCAGATCGTGTCGCTCTCATAGTCGTGGTACTCGATCTCGGCCTCGGCCAGCGCCGTACGCTCGACCACGCTCCACATCACCGGCTTGGAGCCGCGGTAGAGCTGGCCCGACATGGCGAATTTCAAAAGCTCGCCGGCGATCCGCGACTCGGCATGGAAAGCCATCGTCGTATAGGGATTCTCGAAGTCGCCGATGACGCCGAGGCGCTGGAACTCGGCCCCCTGCACCGTGATCCAACCTGCGGCGAACTCACGGCATTCCTTGCGGAATTCGTTGACCGGCACCTCGTCCTTGTTCTTGCCCTTGGCGCGGTACTGCTCCTCGATCTTCCATTCGATCGGCAGGCCGTGACAGTCCCAGCCGGGCACATAGTTCGAGTCGTAACCGCGCATCTGGAACGAGCGGGTGATGACGTCCTTGAGGATCTTGTTCAGCGCATGGCCGATATGGATGTTGCCGTTGGCGTAGGGCGGGCCGTCATGCAGCACGTATTTCGTGCGGCCGGCAGCGCTCTCGCGCAGCTTGCGGTAGAGGTCCATGTCCTGCCAGCGCTTGACCAGCAGCGGCTCCTTCTCCGGCAAGCCGGCACGCATCGGGAAATCCGTCCGCGGCAGGTAAAGCGTCTTGGAATAGTCGATCGTTTCAGTTGTATCGGTCATTGGTCTGCCATGTGCATTGCCCGGCGGCAAAAGAGCTCGGGCGTTGAACTATACTTTTGCGCATGTCGTTTTCCCAAAACCGGGGCCACTTTTGGGCGACATGCCTGATGATCTGGAAAAAGCGCGAGAGGCCGCGCGCAGAATTCCCGGCGGTTCCGGCGACCCTCAGGCCGCCCGGAACACCGGGCCGGTAATTCGTATCGTCAGCACGCGAAGGCGCGAAAAGCTCGTCATTGGTGGGCTTTTAGCGGAGATAGACGCAGGAATAAAGCGTCTCTCGTTCGATTCACCTACATCGTGAAATCGAAGCGGTAGGTGGTCGACACGCCAATCATAAACTGGTTGCGGTCGCCACGCTCCTTGACCAGGCTGGAATCGGCCGCCGGTCCCATCAGGCGCGAATATTCGCCAAACAGGCTGGCAGTCATCGGCTCGGTCACCTTCCAGGTGATAGCGCCGCCGAGGCCGGTCGATTTCAACCCGCCACCGGGATGGTATTCGCTCAAGCCCGAGGCCACCGCTTCCTGCGCGTTGACGCCATAATAGGCGTCGAAATAGTTGCCTGAGGCGAAGGAAACACGCGGTCCTCCCGAAATCCTGACGGTCGGCGTCACGTCGTAAAAGGCGTCGGCGGCGATGTCGGCGACAAAGCCGTTGTGGGCGCGAATGCCGTGGCGCAGCTCGGCGCGGGCGCGCAGCCAGTCCGTCGGATAGAATTCGAAGAAGCCGCCGACTTCGCCGCCCCAGCGCACCGGATCGAGGCCCTTCAGCTCATCGGCGTTGTCATCGTCGCGGGAAAACAGGAACTTGCCGGTCAGGCCGGCGCGGACACCGCCATCATCGACCAGCGCCAGCGAGATGTTGTCGTTGCGCGAGACAAAGCGGGCGGCAGGTCCGGCCTTGCCCAGCGAAATGATCGGCGAGGCGCTGAGCAGGTACTTCTTGCCGCCCTCGAAATTCGGCGCCACCATGCCAGTGGCGCCAACGGTCAGATACCAGTCGCCGGACAGCCAGCTGCCCTCGCCCGCATTGGCAACGCCCGCGCCACCCAGCATCGCAGCGGCCAACACCAGAGAGATTCTTCCGACCGGACTCATGGCCACTCCACTAACACAACACACACGGTTACCGACGACAGCTTTGACGGCCGTTTGGTAAAATTTGATTTAAACCCGAGACATACGCTCGCGCTTTGCCGCGATCCGGCTGCCGGTCATCGACTGGACGTTGGCCCGCGCCCGGATTACCTTCCATTCGCAGTATTCCGCAGCCCTCGATGGAGACCGCGACAATGACCCTGCATGGCGACGCCTTGAAAATCGCGATCGAACAGACACGGACAAAATGGGGATGGTTTGTCGCGCTCGGTGTGCTGCTGCTCATCTTCGGCGGCATTGCCTTTGCCAATCTGTTCGTCGCCACGGTGGCTTCCGTCTACGTCGTGGGATGGCTGATGCTGATGGCGGGCATCATCGAGATCGTGCATGCGTTCGGCGTCAAGACCTGGAGCCGCTTCTTCTACTGGCTGCTCAGCGGACTGCTGTACGCCGTTGCCGGCTTCTTCGCTTTCGGCAATCCGTTGCTTGCCTCGGCGGTGCTGACGTTCCTGCTGGCGATCGCGCTGGTCGCGTCAGGGGTGCTCAGGGCCTGGGTCGGCTACAGCCATCGGCCGGAACGCGGCTGGGGCTGGATCGTCGCCGCCGGTGTCATCAGCGCCCTTGCGGGTCTGATCATCGCCATGGGCTGGCCGGTCAACAGCCTGTGGGTGCTCGGTCTGTTCCTTGCGATCGATCTGATCTTCCAGGGCTGGACCTTCATCGCCGTCGGCCTCGCGCTGAAAAAATAGCCGGGATCACGCCTGGACTCAAAAAGCCATGGCCGCGTCGAGATCGGAGAGCGGCTTGACGCCGGCAAGCAGCGCGCGTGCCTCGGCTTCATCGCGCTTCATCTGCGCGACCAGCGCATCGAGCCCTTCGAACTTCACCTCCGGGCGCAGGAAACCGAAGAAGGAAACCTGACAGACCTCGCCATAGAGGTCTTCGGAGAAGTCGAAGACGAAGGTTTCAAGCAGCGGCGCGCCATTGTCGTCGACCGTCGGGCGACGGCCGAAGCTGGCGACGCCGTCGTGAAGCGTGCCGTCGGCGCGGCGGAAGCGGACGGCATAGATGCCCTCCTTGAGTGCGGCTTCAGCCGACAGCCTCATATTCGCGGTTGGAAAGCCAAGGGTGCGGCCAAGCTGCTGTCCGCCGACCACCTCGCTTTCGACGGTGAAGCGGTAGCCGAGCAGACCGGCGGCTTCAGCCACCTCGCCCTCGCCCAGCAATCCGCGGATGCGGCTGGACGACACCACCTCGGCGCCCTCGTCCCGGAAGGCGTCGACGAGCGTGACGCCGAAGCCATGACGTTCGCCGGCCGCCATCAGGTAGGCCGGGCCGCCTTGACGATCCTTGCCGAAGTGGAAATCGAACCCGGTCACGGCGTGGGTAATGCCAAGGTTCGTTTCCAGCACATCCGTCACGAACGCTTCCGCCGACAGCGAGGCGAAGTCGCGCGTGAACGGCTGTTCGACCAGCGCGGCAAAGCCCAGCAGCGACAGGAGCCTCGCCTTCATCGGCGGCGGCGTCAGCACGAACAACGGGATATCAGGCCTGAAGATCTTGCGCGGATGCGGTTCGAATGTCAGCACCAGGGCCGGCACTCCACGCCGTCCGGCCTCGGCAGAGGCCCGCTCGAGCACCGCCTGATGGCCGCGATGGACGCCATCGAAATTGCCGATCGCCACCACGCCGCCGCGCAGGTCGGCGGGAAGCGGCGCGGTTGCCAGGATGCGTTGGAAGGCTGCCATCGTCACCTACCGAAGTCTGGGAATGACGGCCACCGGACCATAGCCATGCTTTTCCAGGAACGCCGCCAGTCTTGCCGGGTCCGGGTACAGGGCATCGCCATAGTCGCGGGCATGGATGCCGCCGGAGACATAAAGAACATCGAAGCCATTGTCGGCGGCGCCCTTCACATCGGTCATCATGCCGTCGCCGATGGCCAGCACCTGGCCGCGCTCGACCGGCTGGCCAAGAATCTCGGCGACCTCTTTCATCGCGAGATTGTAGATCGGCGCGTAAGGTTTTCCAGCGATCAATGTGCGGCCGCCGAGCTGGGCGTAGTCACGCGCCAGCGCGCCGGCACACCATATGATGCGTTCGCCGCGCTCGACCTCGATGTCGGGATTTGCGCAGATGAAAGGCAGGTTCCGGGCGCGCAGCCGCCGCAGGAGCTCCGTGTAATCCTCGGGGTTTTCGACCTCGTCGTCGAACAGGCCGGTGCAGACGATGCCGGACGCCTCGAACTCCTCGACAAGCTCGACGTCGAGACCTTCATAGAGGGTGAAGTCCCGGTCGGCGCCGATATGGAAAATCTTGCGCGGCCCTTCGGCGATCAGATCCCGCGTCACGTCGCCTGAGGTAACCACCCGGTCGTAGGCTGACGGTGGAACACCGATCGCGTTCATCTGCGCCACGACATCGGCACTTCTGCGCGGCGAATTGGTGATGAGGACGACGGGGATTTTCGCCTCTCGAGCCCTTGCCAATGCCGAGGCCGCCGCCGGGAAATGCGTTTCACCATTGTGCACCACGCCCCAGACGTCGCACAGGATTGCCGAATAGGCCTTCGACACGTCTTCGAGCGAGCTGATGATTTCAGGCGAATCCGCCATGCCGTTTCCTTCAGTCATGATCGTTGCGATCGCCGCGACCGACGGTTCGCCGCAGCCGGTTCGGATTAGCCGAACCGCCCCGGCCTGTCATCAGCTTTCGCCAGGCACGATTGGTTAGCGGTTGGTGAAGCGCTGCCCCGGCAATCGAGCGATTTCCCAAACACGGCCTTCAGCGTTTTGTGGAAAGCTGGCATTGATCGAGAATCCGCCGGCGGGGGCCGCTGCAAGACATGCATGGACTTTGGCGTCAGTTCTGCCGCGACCAACGCGGCAACTATGCTCTTATGACCGTCGTCGCGATGGTTCCGCTCATGGGCGCCCTGGCGATGGCCGTCGACTTCACCGAGATGAGCCGCGAAAAACAGGCGGTTTCGAATGCGCTCGATGCCGCAAACTTCGCCACGGCGCGCCGGCTGACGGAAGGTGCTACCGACGACCAGTTGAGAGCCTATGCGCTCGATTTCTTCAATGCCAACCTCAACAAGATCAACCCTGCCAACACGACGCTCAGCGTCACCTTGCCAAGCAACACCGCCGGCGGGGGCTTGCTCAAGATGAGCGCGCGGCTTGACTACAAGCCCTATTTCTATCCGGTCTTCGGTCAGCTCGTCGGCAAATCCGAAACCGACGCCAACCAGAAGATCAGCTTCAACGTCTCCTCGGAAGTGCGGCTGAAGAACACTCTTGAAGTCGCCCTGGTGCTCGACAATTCCGGGTCGATGACCAAGACCGGAACGGGCTCGGGGCAAACGCGGATCGACCTTCTCAAGACCGCGGCCAAACAGCTGGTCGACACGCTGGCCCAGCAGGCGGCGATGATCAAGCAGGTCGACAGGCCGGTGCAGTTCGGCCTCGTGCCGTTTGCCGCCTCGGTCAATGTCGGACCCGGCAACGGTAACGCGTCCTGGATGGACACCGAAGGACTGTCGCCGGTATCGAACGAGAATTTCGACTGGTCGACGCTGAACGCGGTCGACAAATACGCCCAGCAGACCAACGGTATCTGGTACAAGCGCGGCACCGGATGGGGTACCGGCGAAGGCCAGATGCTGACCCGGTTTTCGCTCTACCGAGACATGAAGGTCGTCACCAACCATGAGCGTGTCACCAACAGCAAGCGCGTGGTTTGCGACGAATACAACTCGAACAACACCTGCAAACGCGACCACGACGAATACGACTACATCGATTCCTATGGCCCGTTCGCCAGTTGGCAGGGTTGCGTCGAGGCCAGGCCCTATCCCTACAATGTCAACGACGCGGCGCCTTCCGGCGGCTCTGCGAACACCGGCATAGGGATTGGCGATCCGGCGACGATGTTCGTGCCGATGTTCGCCCCTGACGAACCCGGCAACCATTGGAAGATCACTCAGGATCCGGATGAGGCCGCGCCGACGGCCTATGGCGCTATCAACAGCTGGTGGAATGACGACCCGACAAGCAGCACCGGCCAATCCCGGTTGCGCAACATGGCCAAATATTTCCAGCCGCGGCCGATCAATGCGCCGGCGCTGGCCGCCGGCAACGGGCCGAACTACAGCTGCTCCACCAACCCGATCACGCCGCTGACCGATGTCAGCGTTGCCACTGGGCTCACGGCGATCAAGGCCGCGATCGACCTGATGAAGCCCGATGGCGGCACCAATGTTCCCGAAGGCATCGCCTGGGGATGGCGCGTGGTTTCGAGCGGCGAGCCCTTCACGCAAGGACGCCCGGAAACCGAGAGGGGCAACGACAAGGTCGTGATCGTGCTGACCGACGGCGCCAACACCTACTACACGCCTTCCTCGCTCGGCTATTCCGACCCCGCCGATTCGAAGTCGACCTATGCGTCCTTCGGCTATCTCAAACCCGGCTACAACGGCACGTCGGTGGGCCGCCTGTTCATGGGCACATCGAGCACCATTGGCCAATTCGATTATTCTAACGGCAATTATACCAACGCGCTCAACGAGCAGATGGCGACGCTTTGCAACAACGCCAAGGCAGCCAACATCATGGTGATGACTGTGGCGCTCGATCTGTCGACGACTAAAATCGCCGACCAGCAGGCGATCGAGGCGCTGAAATCCTGCTCGTCGAACTCGCGCTTCCGCAAGGATCCAACGGACGCGAGCAAGCCGGCAAAACTGTTCTGGAACGCCACCGGCGCCAGCTTGTCGAACGATTTCAAGGAAATCGGCAACGAACTGTCGAACCTGCGCGTCGTCGGCTGATCCGTAGGCACCGGCGGCTAGCTGGAACAACGGCTGGCGCCGCCATGCACTTGCGCGCGCCTGCCGGGACAGGCACATGTTGGCCGCCTGCCGGATCGTGCATCCATTCGCGGCGCGCTGGGGAAGAACAGATGCCCGAAACGGCCAATCATCTCGCCTTCGCGCTGGTCTGCCTCGGCATGGTGCTGACGCCTGGCCCCAACATGATCTATCTGATCTCGCGTTCCCTGTCGCAGGGGCCGAAGGCGGGGCTCATCTCGCTTGGCGGCGTGGCACTCGGCTTTGTCTTCTATGTGCTGGCGGCGGCGTTCGGCATCACCGCGCTGCTGCTCGCCGTGCCCTACGCCTATGACGCGCTGCGCTTTGCCGGCGTGCTCTATCTCCTGTGGCTGGCCTGGCAGGCGGTGAAGCCGGGCGGACGCTCGCCGTTCGAAGTGCGCGAATTGCCGAGGGACAGGCCGCGCAAGCTTTTCGCCATGGGCCTGATGACGAATCTGCTCAATCCGAAGGTGGCCGTGCTCTATCTGTCGCTGTTGCCGCAGTTCATCAGCCCCGGCAAAGGCCACGTCCTGTCGCAGCTACTGGTGCTCGGCGCGACGCAGATTTCGATCAGTCTCAGCGTCAATGCCGTCATCGCGGTGACGGCCGGCTCGATCGCCACCTTTCTCGCCGGACGGCCTTTGTGGCTGGTCATCCAGCGCTGGATGATGGGCACCGTGCTGGCGGCACTTGCGCTGAAGATGGCGACAGAGGCGCAGCGCTGAATTCGCCTTGGACGATGATCGCGAGCTGAGCTAGAAACGTCAGGGCGCCAGCAGCTGCACGAATTTCTCCGCGGCTGGCGAACGATTGGCCCTTGCAAGACTGACAACGAGCAGCCGCCTCTGAACACAAGGAACAATGGGAATTCGACACACGCGAGCGTCTCCTTCCGGAGTGGAAAGCTCAGGCATCAGTGTCACACCGATCCCCTGCGACACCATTTCCACCAGGGCAGCCGTATCGCGAACCGTAAGGACAACCTTAGGCGAGATGTTCACGGATGCGAAGAGCTGACGGATGACCGGCTCGCAACCAGAGCCCGACATGATGAAATTCTCGTCGGCCAGGTCGCACAATTTGACGCGCGCCGTCGCTGCTAGCGGGTGGTCGCAAGCAGCAAGAAAGACGAAATCATCCTCCAGGACTACATCCCCGACAGTTTCGGCTGATTGTTCGGAGGTCAGGCCGACGTCAACGACTGCTGTTTCAACCCATTCCAGAACCTCATGATCGGTTCCTTCCAGCAAAACCAGTTCGACGCCGGGGAAAAGCCGCTGGAAGCGGGCAAGTATTTGCGGCAGCAAACGCTCTACCGCGCTTGCCACGCTTCCAATGCGCAACCGCCCGGTCTGAGCGCCTGAAGCTGCGGCGCTCCTTTGCTGGATTCGCTCGATGGCCAGAACGGCCTCTCGCGCATCCTGAAGCACTGCTTGTCCAATTTCCGTCGGAAACACCCCGTTCTTGCCGCGAACCAGAAGCTTCACTCCAAGAACGCCTTCAAGGCTTCTCATCGCCTGGCTTGCGCCCGACTGCGTCATGCCGATCCGCGTAGCGGCCGTCGAAAAGCTCGCGTCTTCGACAATCATGGTCAGGACCCGCAGCTGAGCGAGAGTGATATTAGTGATAGTCATGATAGATATCATCCGAATGCATTTTACTTATGCATCTCCGATAACGCATCTGGAAGCTCACTTCAATTCATAGGAGCTCTCATGACACAACGACTCGCATTGGCGCTGATCGGTGAATACACGCCATCTTTCGAACCACACGCCAAGATGGACGAAGCGCTGGATCATGCCGGGTCCACGCTCGGTATCCAGTACGAACACCAGTGGATTTCGACCGAAGAACTGATCACCGGGGTCAGCGACAAGCTGGCACCTTTTGATGCGATCTGGATCGCTCCAGGCAGCCCGTACAGGAGCATGAATGGCGCTCTGAATGCCATCCGGCATGCCAGGGAAAACGAAATTCCTGCTTTGGGAACCTGCGGCGGTTGCCAGCATATGGTCGTCGAATATGCCCGCAACGTGCTGGGTTTCCAGGACGCCGAGCATGCGGAATACGATCCCTATGCTTCCACCCTGTTCGTCACACAGCTGACCTGTTCACTCGTTGGGCAAACCATGGACGTATTTCTGACGCGAGGGAGCCGGGCAGCGCGGATTTATGGACAAACGAACACGAAAGAGCGCTACTATTGCAACTTCGGCATCAATCCAGCCTACCAGAAAGAACTGGACGCCGGCGGCTTTCACATTGTCGGCAGGGAATCGAATGGCGAGGCTCGCGTCCTCCTGCTGCCATCCCACCCATTCTACCTTGCCACGCTCTTCGTGCCGCAGCTGACGTCGACAAAGCAGCACCCGCATCCAATCATTGTCGCCTTCCTGGAAAGCGCCCGGTCAAGACCGCGCGCCGCGTTTTGGGGCGGTGATGTTTCCCAGCTCAATCGCTGAACGGCCTATCGTCGTTGAGTGATTGCAAGAAGTTAGCGACAGCGCACCCTACATCGGCCGCCTTGTCTGCTGCGCCCGCTCGGGCTCGACCACCTTGCGGTAGAGATGCCAGGTGGCATGGCCGAGCACCGGCATGACGACGGCTAGCCCGGCAAACAGCGGGATGGAACCGATCACCAGAAGCACGGCGACCAGCAAGCCCCACAGCGCCATCTGCAGCGGGTTGGCCATTACCGCCCGTGCCGAGGTCTCGATCGCCGAAACGGCGCCGACGTCACGGTCGAGCAGCAGCGGGAAGGCAACCACGGTGGTGGCCAGCACGATTACGGCAAAGATAAAGCCCGCGGCATTGCCGGCAAGGATCAGCGTCCAGCCCTTGCTGGTGGTCAGCACGTCGCGGATGAAGCCACCGATCGAGGCCGGCGGCTGGTCGCCGAACAGGCCGGTGTAGATCGATTGCGCGGTGTAGAGCCATAACAGGAACAGCGCCACCAGCATGATCCCGATGACGGCGATCGACGGAACCGCGGACGAGCGCCGCACATCAAACGCGTGCCGCCAGGAGGTGTTCATGCCGAGTTCGCGCCGGCGGCTGATCTCGTAAAGGCCGAGCGCCGCAAAGGGCCCGACCAGCGCGAAACCCGACATCAGGGGATAGATGAGCTGGATGGCGTTGGCCCCGGACGTCCACTGCGTCAGGATCAGGCCGACGATGGGATAGATCAAGCACAGGAACACATAGTGCGAAGGTTTTGCCCAGAAATCCTCGACGCCGAGGCGCAGCGCATCCCAAAGGTCCGACGTGGTGATGCGGCGCACCGTTGGCTGCACATGCATTCCACGTGCGTCCGCCATGACATGAAAGCCGGCCATAACCTTCCTCCCGTGTGTCGGGGCGGTCACCGCCAGGATGGCCGCCAGAGCTGCCACTTCAAGAACGAGAGGCATGATAGCAGAGTTGGCGGCGATTGTCGCCGCGTCAATTGCCTGGGGAGCAACTCCTCGTAGTGTTCAACTCTCCGTATGGCCTCTCATATGGCGTACCTTGGCGGTCCTTCATTTTGACCAATCATTGTGCTGCATTTTAGCATTTACGCATTTTAGCATTTACTTAAATTGCTCGTAGGGATCTTTGGCGTATCACCTGAGCTTTACGAAGTTCGGCGAGGAACTATGTTCGCATTGAAAGGCTTCTGGTCTTCGGAGCGTGGCAACTTTGCCATAACGACCGCCATCGGGATGCTGCCGATAATGATTGGTTTGGCCGGCGCCGTTGATCTGATCGGCACGAGCCATGACGCCTCGCAACTACAGAACTCGCTTGACGCGGCGGGGCTCGCCATCGGCACGAAGTTCTCTCCCGATATGGCGGCCGGCGATGTCCAGCAGCTTGGGCTGCAATTCTTCGCCGCCAATATGAGCGCGGCCGACCAGCAGGAATATCTGGGCAGCGTCTCCGCTTTCGCGGCAACGGCAAGCGGCAGCCCAAGCGCCTACTTTATCTCGCTGTCGTCCAGCATAAGCCGCCCAAGCTTCATCAGCGCCTCGGCCCCCTGGCAGGCCTACCGCTCGGCCTCGGTCAAGATAAAACCTGGCGCGCAGGCCTGCGTGCTGGCGCTCGATCCGCATGCGTCCGCCGCCGTGAACCTGCAGGGCTCGACCAACGTCTCGATGGACAATTGTGTGATCGCGGCGAACTCGGACGCCCCCGATTCCGTGAACAGGGGCGGCTCCGCCCTGGTTTCAGCGGGCTGTGTCTCAACTGTCGGCGGCACCAGCGGGCTGTTGCCACCCAGCGCCAGTCTCGCCTGCGGAACGCCGCACGAACATCGGTACGCATCCTTTGATCCGCTGGCCGACGTCGTTCCTCCCCCTTACACATTGTGTTTGCCGGTCCCGAACGGCAAAACCTACACGCTGTCGCCAGGCACTTATTGCGACAAGACATTGTCGGGAAACATCACGCTTAATCCGGGCGTCTACATCATGCGCGGCACCACCATAAAGCCAGGGGGAAACGGCAGCCTGACTGGCCAGGGCGTGACCATATTCCTCATGGAAAGCGCTCAGATCTACATAAATGCCAATGAGAAGGTGAACCTTTCCCCGCCCACCAGCGGCCCTTATGCCGGTATCACCATTTTTCAGGATCACGGCAACACGTCTGCTCTGACATTGAATGGCGGCGCAAATTCCGTGATCAGCGGTTTTATCTACGCGCCGGACGCGCCCATTTCCTACGCCGGCAACTCTGATATGAGCGCCCAGGGCAACTGTCTCAGGCTTGTCGGCAATACGATACAGATGACCGGAAACTCGTCCGTCAAGTCGGACTGCGCGGCGGCGCTTGGAAATCGCACAATGTATGCCGATCGGATGATCACTCTGGTGAAATGAGAAACGACAGGCGGCCCAAGCGGTCGCGTTGAGAAAAATGGCGGTCGCGTTTAACAATGCCGGAGTGCGGCGACCGCACTCCGGCAGATCAGTGCCTCTCACAAAGGCACATCCTGGTTGAAAATGGGGTATCGCTACGATTGCGCCGGTGCAGCGAAGCGATCGATCACCTCAGTCAGGGGGACGTGGCCAAGGCAGGCGCCAGAACCGGCGGGTTGTTCGCCATCCTCGACAGCCAGGGCATAACGCACGGCCGGATCGGCTTCGATGCGAAGGCGCAATCCGGCCAGCTTGGGATAGGCAGCGCCGTCGATCGCCTGGTGAAATTCCGCCCAGCGTGCCACGCCGATCAGCGTGGTATCGGCAAGAGTCAGCCCGTCGCCGACCAGGAAATCCGTACCGGCGATCATCGCCTCGAGCCGATCATGACGTTCCGCAACGGCCTTGCGGCCGAACTCCCGCAAGGTCGCCTTCAGCGCGGGTTCATCCGCCGCCATTTCCAATGCCACCCAGAGCGGGCTGAAGGCGGCGGTGAAACCGGTGTTCACGAAGGCCATCAACTGGTGCATGCGGTCGGCTTGCGGCGTGCGCGGTTCGAAGCTGATGCGACGCTGTGTGTCGCGGGCTTCGAGCCATGCGGCGATGGCCATTGTCTCGGTGAGCACCCGGCCTTCGTCGGTGATCAGCACCGGCGTTTCCTGACGGTCGTTGATGCTGGCATAGGCATCGTTTTTCATCTCGGTGAGCATGTCGACGCGGCACAGGCGATAGGGTTGCCCGACGCGTTCGAAGGCAGCGACGAGCCCCATCGAGCTTCCCGCCGGGAAGCCATAAAGCAGGATAGGTTCCATTTGTTTTCTTCCGTGATTGAGGAGATCACGCCGCGCAGCGAAACTTGACCCTAAACGCTGGTCGTCCCATGTAAATTACGCACAATTCTGTAACCAGGATCCGCCCATGAAAGACGTCGTCTCACGCTGCCCGATCGAAGAGACCATGCGCGTGCTCAGCGGCCGCTGGCCCACGCTGCTGCTCTATTATCTGAAGGACGGGACCAAGCGGTTCAGTGACCTGAGACGCGACAACCCCACCGTGTCGCACCGCATTCTGGCTCTGGAACTGCGCAAGCTCGAGGACGCCGGTATCGTGAGGCGAACGGCCCGCTCGGGCTATCCGCTGCGGGTCGACTATGACCTCACGGCGCCTGGCCGCAAGCTTGTACCGCTCATCGACGCGCTGGGCTCGTGGTGGGTGCATACGGAAGACGACCGGATGCGCGGTTCCTCGGACGCAGATCTCGATACTGCCGCCTAACATCTTCGATTTTCGCCGCCCTGCCCGGCAAAAGCCATGATCGACGTTATCTCAGGGGCATGACCATAGCGAAAATCGAAACCTACCCGATGCCGAATCTGAACAGGCGCATGGTGTTGACCGGCCTCGCCGCCCTAGCGGGACTCGCCGCCTGCAGCACTGTTTCACTGCCAACCGGCGAAGGCGCCGGGGTCTCCTCCTCCGCCACCGGCACGCTGGCCAGTATCCGCGCCTCGGCCGGGCTGGCGCCGATGGTCCCCGACCGGCAGCTCGAACAGGCCGCCCTGCAGCAGGCCGGCTACATGGCGCAGCGCCGCCGCATGAGCCACACCACCGGCTGGGGCAAGGATTTCGCCTCGCGCGTCAGGGACAATCGAATTTCCGGTGCCGCGGCGGAGAACATCGCCGAGGGCCGTTTCGATCTTGAGAAGCTGTTCGACATCTGGGTGCATTCGCCCGGCCATCGCCGCAACATGCTCGACCCGCGCTTCACCCGCTTCGGCCTTGCCTATGTGCGCGACGGCGGCGACAGCAAGCTCCGTTACTGGAGCCTGGTGCTCGGGAAATAGGATGGAAAGCTAGTCCATATGCGCTGCCGGCGCGCCGCCGGCAGGCGCCTGCTTCGGCTTGCGCAGCAGGAAAACAAACGGAATGGCAAGCAGCGTCATCACCATGAGCATTTTGAAGTCATTGACGTAGGAGATCATCATCGCCTGGAGATTGACCATGCGATCGACCTGTGAGAGCGCCATGGGATCGCCGCTCGCGGCGGCTGGAGAGACCGCCCACAGATTCGGATTGAATGGGTTGATGAAGGCCGAAAGCTCGGTGTGGTTGACCTGCGTGTTGCGCACCATCAGAACCGTCACGACCGACACGCCGATGGATGAGCCAAGATTGCGCACCAGGCTGAACAAAGCCGTGGCATCGGTGCGGAAGCGCACGTCAAGCGTGGCGAAGGCGACGGTCGACAGCGGCACGAACACCATTCCCATCCCCAGGCCCTGGATGACGCCGGAGCTGAGGATCAGCCAATTGTCCATCTGTGGCGTGAAGCTGGACATGGTGTAGAGCGATTGCGCCGTGAGCAGAAAGCCGATGACGACAAGAATCCTGGCGTCGATCCTGCTCATGAGCCGCCCGACGACAAGCATCGAAATCATGGTGCCGACACCGCGCGGCCCCAACACGACACCGATGGTGACGGTCGGATAGCCGAAGATGGTCGACAGCATCGGCGGCAGCAGCGACATCGAGGCCAGGATCAGCACGCCCATGACGAAGATGAATGCCAGCCCGGTCACGAAATTGCGGTCGAGGAAGATCTTGGGATCGATGAAAGGACGTTCCCCCGTCAGCGTGTGGATGATGAACACCCAGAATCCGGTGATCGAAAGAGCAAGCTCGATCCAGATCTCGACCGAGGAAAACCAGTCGACCTCGCCGCCGCGGTCGAGCAGCAACTGCAGCGCACCGACACCGAGCGATAACATGGCGAAGCCGAAGAAATCGAAGCTGCGCACTCGCCGGGCAACCGCCGGCAGATAGGCGGCCATACCGAGGAAGGCGATGATGCCGACCGGCAGGTTGATGAAGAACACCCAGCGCCAGTTGAAATTTTCGGTCAGCCAGCCGCCGAGCGTCGGACCCAGGATTGGCCCCAGCATGATGCCGGCGCCCCAGATGGCCATTGCCTGGCCGTGGCGCTCCCTGGGGTTGATGTCGAGCAGGAAGGTTTGCGACAGTGGCACGATGGCGGCGCCGAACACGCCTTGCATCAGCCGGAAGAACACTATGCTCTCCAGGCTCCAGGCGATACCGCACAGCATCGAAAACACGGTGAAACCGACAACCGCCCCCAGGAACAGTTCCTTGCGGCCGAAGCGATCGGCCAGCCAGCCGGTGACCGGCGTCATGATGGCGGCGGCAACGATGTAGGAGGTCAGCACCCAGTTGATGTTGTCGGGTGAGGCGCCGAGATCGCCGGTCATGGTCGGCAGCGCGACGTTGGCGATCGTCGTGTCGAGCGCCTGCATGATCGTCGCCAGCATGAGCGCGACCGTGATCAGGCCGCGATGCGGCACTTCTTTGAAGGGTTCGGGCGTGCTCATGGCATGAAACTTCCAGCAGGTAACAAAAACGTGTACAAGGGGTTTCCGGGCGGCAACGCCTTCCGTTGAGAGACCCTCGTCGCCGTGGGACGCGATTGTCGATGTGGGGGTTACATCGACTGAAAGTCTCTGATGAGCGGATGCCTGCCGCCCGGAAACATGAGGACCGACGGGTCCGCGTCGGAGATTTCAGATTTCGGCCAGGCCGCTACGCGGCGCGCCCAAACGCTGATCCTCCAGCTCCTCCCATCAGACCAATCCTGCTATTCACCTCCGCCGCTGGTCCTGCGGCATTCTGACGTTACTGCGCGGCCTCGCCAGCCGTGGCGTGACCGAAGATCGAAGGCAGGCCACGCGCCACGCCGGTGTCGACGGTAACGGTGGCGCTCATGCCGGTGCGCAACGCCATCTTGGCGTCCGCATCGGTCAATTCGAGACGAACCGGGATGCGCTGCGTGACCTTGACCCAGTTGCCGGTGGCATTCTGGGCTGGCAGCAGTGAGAACTCGGCTCCCGTGCCGGCGCCGATCGCCTTGACCGTCGCCTCGAAGGTGCGCCCTGGATAGGTGTCGACCACGATCTCGGCCTTCTGGCCGGGCTTCATGTGGGTGAGCTGCGTTTCCTTGAAATTGGCATCGATCCAGGTGTCGCCGGTCTCGACCAGTGAAAACAGCGGCGTGCCGGAACCGACATACTGGCCGACCTTGAACGACGAGGCCTGGCTGACGATGCCGTCCGCCGGCGCCTTGACCGTGGTCTGCGCCAGGTCGTAGGCCGCCTTGTCGCGCGCGGCGAGCGCGGCCATCACGGTCGGGTGCTTGTCGGTCTCGATATCGGGATTGCCGCCAAGGGCTGCCTTGGCGCTGATGATGCCTTGCTCGGCAACGGCCAGCTGCTGCTTGGCCTTGTCGAGATCGTTCTTGGCCTCGTCCAGCGACGATTTGGCGTTGATGCCCTTCTGGGCAAGATCGGCGGCGCGGTCGAACTGCGACTGGGCGAAGACGACCTGGCTGGCATCGGACTTCTGCTGAGCCATCGACTGGCCATAGGCCGCGCGCAGCTGCTCGACATTGAGACGCGCGCCCGCCACCGCCGCGTCGGCCTGCGCCAGCGCGATCCGGTATGGCTCGGGGTCGATGGCAAAGAGCTCGTCACCCTGCTTGACCAGCTGGTTATCGAAGATGTCGACCTTGACGATGCGGCCTGCCGTGTCGGAAGCGATCGACACCTTGGCCTGCTGCAGGTTGGCGTTCTCGGTCTCTTGGTAGCGGCCGCCGGTGACCCAGACGTAGCCGCCGCCGACAGCGAGTGCCGCGGGCAGCGCAACCATCAGCAGAAGGCGGCCCAGCCGGCGATTTTTCTTCACCGGCGCCGAGGCCGGCTGCACTGGGGGAGCAACCGCCAACGGGGCCGCGGCCGGCTGCGCCTGCGCTTCCATCTCCAGTTCGGTCGTGTTCTTGTCTATCTTGGCCACCGCGTTCATGCTGCTGCGCCTTCTGTATTCTTCACTTTTTCAATGGACGGCGTCTCGTCGTCGGTCAGGTTGCGGACCATCGCCTCGAGCCCTTCGACGAGGACGCGACGGGCTTCCGGCTTCACGCCGACCAGCGATTCCTCATAGACTTCTCCGGCAATGCTCTTGATCACGGCGTAGGCATCGCTTGCCTTGGGCGTCAGGAAGATCATGCGGACGCGACGATCGGCGGCGTCGGCACGACGCTCGATCCAGCCTCCCTCCTCCATGCGGTCGACCAGGCGCGAAACGCTGATCGGCTCGATTTCGAGAAGTTCGGCCAGCCGTGCCTGCGCGACGCCGTCTTCCTTGGCAACGCGGACCAGAAGCCGCCATTGCGCCGAAGAAAGCCCCAAGCCACTGGCCCTCGCCTCGAAGCGCTTGCGCATCAGGCGCTGCACGTCGTGGATCAAGAAGCCCAATCTGTCGATGCCATCGGAAACCATGAGCGGGATATATAATAAGCGTGCTCACTATTCAAGATGCCGCGTTGCATAAGAAGCCGGCAGATATGCACGACAGTCATGCGATGCAGGCATGGTTACCGATTGGTGATCGCCTGTCGCCATGCCAGCCGGCTTCGCCGCTCCGCCACGTCATGCTGGTCGGGTGTGACATATTGATGTACAGCCGTTGGTCAGGATCGGGGGATCACGAAAATGCCGACGCTCTACGCTCTCAAGCCGGCTTTCCAGGGACGGCTGCGGCCGCTGGTCAATCGGCTGGCGGCAATCGGGGTCACCGCAAACAGCATAACCATCCTGGCGGCCGTGATGTCGATAACCGCCGGCGCGGCCATTGCGATCTGGCACGAATGGCGCTGGCTGCTGTTGCTGATCCCCGCGGTGATGTTCGTGCGCATGGCGCTGAATGCCGTGGATGGCATGCTGGCGCGGGAACATGGGCAGGCGTCGACGCTCGGCATGTATCTGAACGAGTTGTGCGACGTCGTTTCAGACCTCGCGCTGATTCTTCCTTTTGCCGTCTTTCCGGAGTTTGGCGCATGGGGCGTCATCGCCTTCGCGATATCGGCCGTGCTGACCGAGTTCGCCGGCGTGCTCGGCATCGCCGCCAAGGTCGGACGCAACTATGCCGGGCCGTTCGGCAAGAGCGACAGGGCGCTGGCACTGGGTGTGGTCGCCGTGCTGTGCGCCGCCGGGCTGTGGCCGGCATCCATCGCGCCATTTGTGTTTCCGGCCATGGCAACGCTTTCGCTGCTGACCGCCATAAACCGGATACGCGCTGGCCTTATTGGCAGCGCCAGCTGAGCATCGAGGCTCGCCATGCCGCCATTGGGCCGCCAGAGGGAAAAGACCATGATGCACGAACCGATCGCCGCCGCGGCCACGCAAAGCCTTGCGCGGCAAGCGCAGGAGCGGGTCTTCCGCAGCCATGACGGGGCGGAGATCTTCTACCGATTCTGGCCTGCGGCTTCGGCCGATGCCAAAGGCGCGGTGGTGCTCTTCCATCGCGGCCACGAGCATGGCGGCCGCATGGCCCATCTCGTCGATGAATTGCGGATGCCGGACCACGCCTTCTATGCCTGGGACGCCCGCGGCAATGGCCGCTCATCCGGCGAGCGCGGCTATGCCCCGTACTTCTCGGCGCTGGTGCGCGACATCGACTGCTTCATGCGCGAGATTGCAGCCAGGGATGGCGTCGCCACTGGGGATATCGCGCTGATCGCGCAGTCCTTCGGCGCCGTGCTCGCCGCCGCCTGGGTGCATGACTATGCGCCGAAGCTGCGCGCCATGGTGCTGGCTTCACCGGCCTTCTCGGTGAAACTCTACGTACCCTTCGCCAAGGAGGGCATCGCGCTCTGGCAGAAGATCAAGGGCCGCTTTTTCGTCAATTCCTACGTCAAGGCGAAATTCCTGACCCATGATCCTGTGCGCATCGCCTCCTTCGAGAGCGATCCGCTGATCGCGCGGCCGATCGCTTCCAACATCCTGGTCGAACTCTACCAGCATGCCGCACGCATCGTCGCTGACGCCCGCGCCATCAGCGTGCCGACCCAGCTTCTGCTCTCGGGCAGCGACTGGGTGGTGCGCCACGGCCCGCAGCACGAGTTCTTCGTCAATCTCGGCAGCCGCGCCAAGGAACGCCATGTGCTGCCGGGCTTCTTTCACGACACGCTGGGCGAACGCGACCGGGCGCAGGCCCTCGAGCTGATCCGGCCGTTCCTGGCCAGGCAGTTCGCGGCACCGGACGCGCCGGTCGACCTGAAGCAGGCGGATATTGCGGGCTACACCCGCGACGAGGCCGACAGGCTTGCCTCGCCGCTCGATCTGTTGTCGCCCAAAGGTCTCTATTGGGCATTCAGCCGTGCCTCCATCCGCATGGGCGCCTGGGTCTCGCAGGGCATGAAGACCGGCATCGCCACCGGCTTCGATTCCGGCTCGACGCTGGATTACGTCTACGAGAACGACGCGCGGGGTCTTACACCTCTTGGCCGCGTCGTCGACCGCATTTTCCTGGAAGCCATCGGCTGGCGCGGCATCCGCCAGCGCAAGCTGCATCTCGAAGAGCTCATCGGCTCTTGCCTGGCGACGCTCAAGGCCGCTGGTCGGCCGGCGCACATTCTCGACATCGCCGCCGGCCATGGCCGCTATGTTCTCGATGCCATCGCGAAGAGCCCCGACCAGCCAGCGAGCGTTCGCCTGCAGGATTATTCCGACCTCAACGTCCAGCTTGGCCGCAAGCTGATCGCTGAGCGGCAATTGCCGGCTGATGTCTCGTTCCAGCGTGCGGACGCTTTCGATGCCGACATGCTCGCCGGCGCCGATCCAGCGCCCGACCTCGCCATCGTTTCCGGCCTTTACGAGCTGTTCTCGGACAATGCGATGATCGCCCGCTCGCTCGGTGGGCTCGCCCGCGCCATGCAGCCGGGAAGCCTTTTGCTCTACACCAACCAGCCCTGGCACCCGCAGCTCGAGATGATCGCACGCAGCCTGACCTCGCATCGCGGCGGCGAGGCCTGGGTCATGCGGCGTCGCACGCAAGGCGAGATGGACCAGCTCGTCGAAGCCGCCGGTTTCGAAAAGCTCGACCAGCGCATCGACCAATGGGGCATCTTCACCGTCTCGGTCGCGCGGCGCCGCTGAACAGCATGGTCTCATCGCCTGCATCCACCGCGCGCGCCGAGCCTTATGGACGGGTGGTCGTCAGGGCAGCCCTGTGGCTGGCCTTGCTGGCACCGTTCTTCTATCTCAGCTACGGCTTCGCCAACTGGCTGGCGTCGCGGCGCGACGATGTCGGCAGCATCGTGTTCTCCTGGGAACACAGCATCCCGTTCGTCGCCTGGACCATCGTGCCCTACTGGTCGATCAACCTGTTCTACGGCCTGTCGCTGCTGCTCAACGACAACAGGCAAGGGGTCGACCGCCTGGCCGGGCGTTATCTCACCGCGCAAGTCGTCGCCGTTGCCTGCTTCATCCTGTTCCCGCTGACCGCGACATTCGTGCGGCCGGCGACGACCGGCCTGCCCGGCTTCCTGTTTGCCGTGCTCGGCGGTTTCGACAAGCCGTTCAACCAGGCGCCCTCGCTGCACATCGCCCTTCTGGTGATCATCTGGGATCATTGGCGCCGTCGGCTCGGCGGTTTTCTCCTGGCGCTCTGGCACGGCTGGTGCTTCCTGATCGGCGCCTCGGTGCTGACGACCTGGCAGCATCATTTCATCGACATCCCGACCGGCGCGCTGCTCGGATTCTTTGCGTTGTGGCTGTTTCCGCGCAGCGGCGCGTTGCCGTTTTCAGGCTTCCGGCTAACCAGCGATGTGCAAGCGCGGCGGCTGGCGCGGTTCTATGCGCTGGGCGCCGTGCTCGCGCTGGCGGGCGCCGCGCTCGGTGCATTCGTTTGCGCTGTCGCCCTCTTCCTGCTTTGGCCGGCTTTGGCGCTGGCCATCGTCGCCCTCGCCTATGCAGGGGCAGGCGAAAAAGTGTTCCAGAAATCCGCCGATGGCAGCATCACGCTTGCAAGCCGTGTCCTGCTCTTGCCTTACCGTCTCGGCGCCAGGGCAAACATATGGGCCTGGACGCGCAAACTTGCTCCCCAGGTGGCGATTGCCGATGGCGTCTTTCTCGGGCGCTTTCCCACTACACGCGAGGCCAACGGCTTCGGCACGGTCATCGACCTTGCCGCCGAACTTGAAAGACCGGCGGCACCCGATTGCCGCTGGATCAGCTTTCCGATGATCGACCTGTTGCCGCCGCCCGTGTCGGTACAGCAACAGGCAGCCGGCGCGCTGGAAAGCGCGCGCCGGGATGGCACCGTGCTGGTGTGCTGCGCGCTCGGCTTCCAGCGCAGCGCCGGCGTCGTCGCCGAATGGCTTGTGGCGACCGACAGAGCCAGGACGCCGGCGCTTGCCCGCGAGATGCTGATGGGAGCCGGCCGGCCGGTCCATCTTGCCGAAGCCACGGATCCGGTAGCGTCATGACCGGCAATGCCTATCAGGACCGCACCGACCGCTTCGCCGGCATGCTGATGCGGCAGGCAGGGTGGCCGGCCGCAATCGTGGTGGCCGCGAATATCCTTGCGCCGCTGGCTGCCTCGACGCGCGGCGCTTTCGAAAACTTGCCCGCGGCCGTTGCTTTGTCGATCACCGCCGCGAGCGCGGTGGCGGTGCTGATGCTGTCGACACTGCTGGCGTTTGACGCGCTGCTGTTCCGGATCATGGCCAGCCATGATGACGAAGCTTCCGGCGGTGCCGCAGTGGACGACATGCTGGCGCGCATGCGCCTGAAAACGGCCCCGTCCGCGACACGTTCGCTTGATGACCGCATGGCCGGCACGCGTCGTCTGCTGCTCAAGCAGCGTGCCGCCCTGGCTCTGTTTGCCGCAGCACTTCTGGCGGCAGGGTTTTGGGCGCCGCGATGAACAGGCTTTCGCTCAAGACCTTCACCTTGCTGCAGACGGTAACCTCCGTCGGCCTGTCGGCGCTGGCCCGGATGGTAACCGGGGTGCGGCCGATCTGGAACGGCAGCCTGCCCTCCGACCGCCAGCGCATCTATTTCGCCAACCACACCAGCCATGGCGACTTCATCCTTTTGTCGGCCTGCCTCAGCGAAAGGGAGCGCGCGATCACCCATGCTGTTGCCGCAGGCGAATATTGGGGGAAGTCGCGGCTGCGCCGCTTCATCGCGCAGGACATGCTGTCGTCGGTGCTGATCAACCGGCAGTGGACGAGACCTGAGGAAAATCCGATCGAGATCATGCTGTCGGTTCTCGACCAGGGGCACTCGCTGATCCTGTTTCCCGAAGGCACACGCAACATGACCGAAGAGCCGCTGCTGGCATTCCGCTCCGGGCTCTACAATCTGTCGACGGCGCGGCCTGAGGTCGAGCTGATCCCGTGCTGGATCGAGAACATGTCGCGCGTGCTGCCCAAAGGCCAATTCCTGCCGGTGCCGCTGCTGTGCCGCGTCGTCTTCGGCCCGCCGGTGGCGATCGGTCCGGGCGAAGAACGCCGCGCCTTCCTCGAACGCGCCCACGCCACGCTTCTGGCGCTCAACCCGCGTCCCGAGCGAGACGATTGATGCGCCACGAGATCTCCATCCTGATCATTGGCCTGCTGGCGGTTTTGACCACCGCCAGCATCGTTGCCGCCATACTTTGCGCGCGGGCGCCAAAGCCGCTTAGCTCGACGCTGGTCAATCTGACCCAGCGCATCAACGCCTGGTGGGTGATGGTGGCGCTGATGACGGTCGCATTTTTCTTCGGCCGTTACGGGATGACCATCCTGTTCGCGCTGATCTCCTTCGCCGCGCTGCGCGAATTCGTGACGCTGACGCATACGCGCCGCAGCGACCATTGGGTGCTGCTCGGCATGTTCGGCATCATCATCCCGTTTCAGTACTGGCTGGTGTGGACCGCCTGGTACGGGCTCTTCGTCATCTTCATTCCGGTCTATTGCTTCCTGCTGATGCCGGCCATCACGGCGCTGCATGGCGACACGGAACGCTTCCTCGAGCGGATCGCCGCGCAACAATGGGCGGTGATGATCTCGGTCTATTGCGTCAGCCACGTCCCTGCCCTGCTGACACTCGACGTGCCGGGCTTCGAAGGCCGCACCCTGCTGCTGATCGCCTTTCTCATCATCGTCGTGCAAGGCAGCGACGTGCTGCAATACATCTTCGGCAAGCTGTTTGGAAAACACCGTTTCTCGCCGAACGTCTCGCCGTCGAAAACCTGGGAAGGCCTGATCGGCGGACTGGTGTCGGCGAGCCTGCTCGGCGCGCTGCTATCGTTCGTGACACCCTTCTCGCCGCTGCAGGCAGCAGCCGTGGCCTTCGTCGCCTGCTCGATGGGATTTCTCGGCGGGCTGGTCGCCTCGGCCATCAAGCGCGATCAGGGCGTCAAGGACTGGGGCCATCTCATCGAAGGCCATGGCGGCATGATGGACCGCACCGACAGCCTGGTCTTCGCCGCCCCGGTGTTCTTCCACATCGTGCGCTATTTCTGGACCGTGTGATCCGGCGATCTGTTGCCGCGCCCAAAGCGGTTGCGGATGAGCATGGTGACGACCAGAAACCACGCTATTTAGCGCGTTTCCTGACATACAGTTCCAGCTTGTGGCGGACGATCTCGAAGCCAAGCTCCGACGCTATCTCGGCCTGCAGTTTCTCGATTTTGTCGGAACGGAACTCGATCACCTGACCGGTGTCGAGGTCGATGAGATGGTCGTGATGTTCACGGTCCGCGTTTTCGAACCGGGCGCGGCCCTCGTCGAAGGCATGACGCTGGATGGCGCCTTTCTCCTCCAGGAGCCGCAACGTCCGGTAGACGGTCGACAAGGAAATGCTGCCGTCGATCTGGTGGGCACGAGAATACAATTCGTTCGCGTCCGGATGGTCATGCGCATCCGCCAGCAGCCGCAAGATCACCTTGCGTTGTTCAGTCATCCGGACACCGGCGGCTTTCAAATTGCTCCGGAATCGCTCGAAAAGGTCGTTGTCCGCTTTCATCCGTCATACTTAGCCGCGTTGCCACGCGACTGCAATTAGCTACTTGCAAATCAGTTGCAACTGCAATATCAGATGCAAATCACTTGCATTAGCATGACGTGAGCAGCGCATGGGCGACGATCAACTCCAGTCGAAAGGCATCCGATGACTGTTTCTGCTTCCCCAACCCGCAGGACGATGCTGCGGGCGCTTGGCGGCCTTGTGGCCATCGGTTTTGCGACGATGGCGAGCCTCGTTCCGGTCATGGCACAGGAGACTCAGCCTTCGGCAGGGAAGGTTCTGCGCGTCGTGACGACGTTCACGATCATCCAGGATATCGCGCAAAACGTGGCCGGGAACGCGGCAATCGTAGAGTCGGTGACCAAGCCCGGCGCTGAAATCCACGATTATCAGCCGACGCCGCTCGACGTGGTGAGGGCGCAATCGGCCGACCTCGTGCTCTGGAACGGCATGAACCTCGAACGCTGGTTCGAGAAATTCTTCGACAACGTGAAGAACGTGCCGAGTGCCGTCGTCACGGAGGGCATAGAGCCGATGGGGATCAAGGAGGGACCTTACGAAGGCAAGCCCAATCCGCATGCGTGGATGTCGCCGAAGAACGCCCTCATCTATGTCGAGAACATCCGCAAGGCGCTGTCCAAGGCGGATCCGGCAAACGCCCCGGTCTATGCCGCCAATGCCGCCGCCTATTCGGAAAAGATCAAGGCAATCGACGAGCCCATGCGCAAGCGCCTGTCGGCGATCCCCACGGACCAACGCTGGCTGGTTACAAGCGAAGGCGCTTTCAGCTACCTGGCACGCGACTTCGACCTGCGCGAAGCCTATCTGTGGCCGATCAACGCCGACCAGCAAGGCACCCCGCAACAGGCGCGCAAGCTGATCGACCTGGTGCGCGAGAACAAGATTCCGGTGGTGTTCAGCGAAAGCACCATTTCCGACAAGGCGGCCAAGCAAGTCGCGCGCGAAACCGGAGCCACCTATGGAGGCGTTCTCTACGTCGATTCGCTGAGCGAGGAAGACGGCCTGGTTCCGACCTATCTGAAGCTTCTCGAAACCACCGTCGAGACGATCGTCCAGGGGTTCGGCGGGTGACCGGGGTTCGCACCGCGCTCGCTCCGGACAGCAGCCATGATCGAACATCGACCGGTAGCGGCCGGGTCGTTGCCTCCATCGACGTGGACGACGTCACCGTCAGCTATTCAAGCGGGGTCACGGCCGTACACTCCGCCTCTTTCAGGCTCGGCGCCTCCACCATCTGCGCGCTGGTCGGCGTCAACGGCTCCGGCAAATCGACGCTGTTCAAGGCGCTGATGGGCTTCCTGACGCCGTCGACAGGAACAGTGCTTATCGCCGGATTGCCCGTCCACGCAGCGCTGAAGCGCGGCCTAGTCGCGTATGTGCCGCAGAGCGAGGATGTCGACTGGAACTTTCCGGTGCTGGTGGAAGATGTCGTCATGATGGGCCGCTACGGCCACATGAATTTTCTGCGTATCCCAGGCAGAGCCGATCGCATGGCGGTCGACGCGGCACTGGAACGGGTCGGCATGACCGATTTTCGCAAGCGCCAGATCGGCGAACTGAGCGGCGGCCAGAAGAAGCGTGTGTTCCTGGCGCGCGCTCTGGCGCAGGGCGGCGAAATCATCCTGCTCGACGAGCCGTTCACCGGCGTCGACGTGCAGACCGAAGCAGCGATCATCGATCTCCTTCGGTCGATGCGCGACGACGGCAAGCTGATGTTGGTGTCGACGCACAATCTCGGCAGCATCGTCAATTTCTGCGACCATGTCGTCATCTTCAACAAGACGGTGCTGGCCTTCGGACCAACAGAGACAACGTTTACGCAAGCCAATCTTGCGAAAGCTTTTGGCGGCGTGCTGAGGCATCTGCGCCTCGGCGGCGCCGATCTTCATGACGACCCCGACGCTCGCCACCTGACCGTGCTGACCGATGACGAGCGTCCTCTGGTGCTTACGGCGAGCGGGATCAAGAGAAGATGATGAAGCCCGACAGCGGATCGCCAGCCCCGTGATCGACATCCTGCTGGAACCCTTCACCTACAACTACATGGCCAAGGCCATCTGGGTCAGCGCCCTGGTCGGCATGGTCTGCGCGTTCCTGTCCTGTTATCTCATACTAAAGGGCTGGGCCCTGATGGGCGACGCGCTTGCCCACTCGGTGGTGCCCGGCGTTGCGGCCGCCTACATGCTGGCCCTTCCCTATGCCGCCGGCGCATTCGCCTCCGGCCTCATCGCCGCACTCGGCATCACCTTGGTGCGGCGCGTGACGCAACTTCGCGAGGACGCCGTGATCGGCCTTGTCTTTACAACGCTGTTCGCTGGCGGGCTGCTGATTGCGTCGATCAGTCTGACCTCCGTAAACATCCAGTCCATCGTACTCGGCAACATCCTCGCAATCTCCGACGAGGATGTAACCCAGGTCATCCTCATCGCAGCGGTTTCGCTGGCTGTATTGGGGCTTCGATGGAAGGATATGATGCTGGTGTTCTTCGATGAGAACCATGCGCGCGGCGTCGGCCTGAATCCGTGGCGGTTGCGGGTCCTGTTCTTCGTGCTGCTCAGCGCCTGCATCGTCGCCGCGCTCCAGACCGTCGGCGCGATCCTCGTGATCGCGATGGTGGTAACGCCTGGCGCCACCGCCTATCTGCTTACCGATCGGTTCGGCGTCATGATCCTGCTCGCGATGGCGATCGGCGCGGCGACGAGCGCGGTTGGCGCCTATCTCAGCTTCTTTCTCGATGGCGCGACTGGCGGACTGATCGTGGTGCTGCAGACCGTGGTCTTTCTGATTGCCTTCGTCTTCGCACCCAAACATGGGCGGCTCGCCGCACGCCGGGCGGCACGTGCCGCATCGCAGGTCGCGTCATGATGACGATCTGGTCCTGGATCGCCGAACCGCTCAGCCACGAATTCATGCGTCGCGGTCTCGCCGTCGCCGTTCTGGTCGGCGCCATTTGCGCGGTGTTGTCCTGCTATCTCGTCCTGAAGGGCTGGTCGCTGATGGGCGACGCCGTTTCGCATGCCGTGCTTCCGGGTATCGTGCTCGCCTATATCGCCGGGATCCCGCTTGCCTTCGGCGCCTTCGTGGCAGGACTTGGCTGCGCGCTGGCGACGGGCTACCTCAAGCAGCACAGCCGGATCAAGGAGGACGCAGTCATGGGCATCGTCTTCTCAGGCATGTTCGCGTTTGGCCTGGTGCTGTTCGTCAAAGTCGAGACCGACCAGCATCTCAATCATATCCTGTTCGGCAACATGCTCGGCGTCCAGTGGCGCGACGTGATCGAGGCGGCGGTCATCGTCGTGCCGGCGATCCTCATCGTTCTGGCAAAACGCAAGGATCTGCTGCTTTATTGTTTCGATCCGGCCCATGCGCGCGCGATCGGCCTGCCCGTCAACCTGCTGCATTTCGGGCTGCTGACGCTGCTCGCGTTGACCATCGTGGCCTCGCTGAAGGCTGTCGGGATCATCCTTGTCATCGCCATGCTGATCGCGCCGGGAGCGATCGGCTTTCTTTTGACGAAGAGCTTTGAGCGCATGCTCGCCATTGCAGCAGCCGCCGCCATCGGGTCGAGCGTCGTGGGAACGATCCTCAGCTATCACATCGACGCAGCCACGGGCCCGACGATCATCGTCGTTCAGGCCGGCGTTTTTTTGCTTGCCCTGTTCCAGTCGAAGCGCCCAAAGCAACGGGTGCAGCTGGGCATTTCGGGAGAGTAATCGCGGCCCTGACCCAAGCCGCACTCAAAGCCGGTTGCGGATCAGCATGGTGACGACGAAGAACGCGCCGACCGAGCTGGTGATGATGCCGATCGGCAGTTCCTGCGGCGGCAGCAGCGTTCGGGCCAGGAGGTCGCTGGCCAGCAACAGCACCGCGCCGAAGACGGCGCAGCTGGCAACCAGGCGCAGGTGCAAGGGGCCCGCCAGCGGCCGCGACAGATGCGGGATCATCAGCCCGACGAAGCCGATGACGCCGGCGACCGAGACCAGGATCGCCGTCGAGAAGGCGGCGACGAGAAAGGTCATCCTTCGCATCCGCGCCACCGGCACGCCCAGGCTTTCGGCGGCGTTTTCGCCGGCCAGGAAGGCATCGAGCCTGCGATGGTTCCACAGCGCGTAAGCCAGAATGGTGCCTGCTCCCAGCGCGCCCAGCCAGATATTATCCCAGCGCGCCAGGCCAAGGCCCCCATGGTCCAGAACAGCACGGAGTGGGCGGCGCGCTGATCGCCGGCAAAGACAAGATAGTTGGTCAAGGCGGTGAACATGAAGGACACGGCAAGGCCGGCAAGGATCAGCCGCTCCGGGCCTTGCCCCCTCACCCGCGCAACCAGCAGCAGCACGACGCCGGCAGCCAATATGCCGCCGGTGAAGGCCGCGACCGGCAATGTCCAGATGCCGAAACTGTCGCCGAAGACGGTGATAACGGAAACCGCACCCGCGGCGGCGCCCGACGACAGGCCGAACAGGAACGGATCGGCGAGGTCGTTGCGGGTCACCGTCTGCAGCAGCGCACCGACGACGCCGAGGCCGGCGCCGACGCAGATGGCCAGGATCGTGCGCGGCAGCCGCAGGTCGACGACGATCTTGCCGACCGGTCCTGCCACGTCGTGCCCGCTGAAGCCGATTGCACGGCCAAGCGCGGCAACAACATCGGTCAACGGGATCAGTGTCGAACCATAGGCGATCGACAGCAGAGCGAGAGCGGCGATCGCCGCCGCTCCCACCAGCATGGCCAGTGCAAATGCCGGATGGCGCAAGCCTGGAAATGCGTCGCGTCTGTCAGGACGCGTGCGACGCACTTCCAGGATCTTTTGTTCATGCATGTCGTTGCCCCAAAACCGCTGCGCACTTTTGGGCGACAGGCATCAAAACGCTTCCGGATGCATGGCCTTGGCGATCTTGTCGATGGCTTCGATGTTGGCCGGTCCCGGCGTCAGTTCGGCATAGCGCAGGGCGACGAAGCGCTCGTTCTTGACCGCGTCCGTCTCCTTCATGGCCGGATGCGCCTTCAGGAAATCGAGCAGTTTCCTGTAGCCACCGCCATCCTGGTAATCGAGCAGGATGAGGAATTGCGGATTGCGCGACGCCACCGTTTCCCAGTCCGTATTGCCCCAACTGGTGTCCATGTCGGCTATGATGTTGTCGCCGCCGGCGGCTGATATCATGGCGCTGGGGATGGCGAATTTGCCTGCGGTGAACGGCTTGTCCTCGCCGGAATCATAGAGGAAGACCCGCGTTCCCTTGGCGTCGCCGACCTTGGCGGTGATGTCGGCGAGCCGCGTCTTCCAGCCGGAGACAAGCTTCTCAGCTTCGGCCTCCTTGCCGAAGATCTTGCCCAGCTTTTCGACGTCGCCATAGAGCAGGTCCATCGAGGCGGCGGGGCGGCTCTTGTCGAGATGGACGCAGCTTTCCGTCAGCACCAGCGTCTTGATGCCGTGCGGGGCAAGCGTATCGGGTGTCACCTCGCCGCCCGGCTTCATGCCATAATACCAGCCGGCGAAGAAGAAATCCGGCTCGACCGCGACGAGGTTTTCGAGCGTGGGGTATTTCGGCGCCAGTTCCGGGATCGAGCCCTGCTCGGCCTTGAATTCGGGACCGACCTTGTACCATCCGGAGATGCCGGTCAGGCCGACGATCGCCGGCTGCAGTTTCAGCGCGAAGGCCATCTCGGCCATGTTGAGATCCTGAATGACGGCACGCTTCGGCGGCGCGTCGAAGGTCAGCGGCTTGCCGCAGCTGTCGACGGTCACCGGGAAGGCCAGGGCTGTCGAGGCCAGCAGCGAGAAGGCAAGCGAAAAAGCGAGGCGTTTCAAGGGTTTTCTCCTGTGGACGGGATTGATCGATATGTGACGGCTTCAATCAGAATGGCGGCGCGGCACGGTTCGGCATCTCGAACACCGTCAGTTCGCGGTCTTCGGTCGGATGGCGCAGACGCAGCACATCGATGCCGAAAATCTCGCGAATCAGCTTTTGGGTCAGCGCTTCGCGCGGTGCGGCGAGCGCTTGCAGACGGGCATGGTTCATCACCGCCACCCTGGTGGCGAACGGTGCCACCAGCGCCAGATCGTGCAGCACCGCGATCACCGTCATCTCGAAGCCTGCGACGAGGTCGAGCAGTTCGCCGCGGGCGCGCGGGTCGAGATGGTTGGTCGGCTCGTCGAGAAACAGGATCTTTGGCTGCTGGGCGATGGCGCGGGCCAGTTGGGCGCGCTGGCGCTCGCCGCCCGACAGCGAGCCGATGGTGCGGCCAAGCAGCGGCAGCAGGCCGGTCCGGCGCAGCGCATCGACGACAATGTCACGCTCCTCGCTCCTGCGCCGTAGCCGAGCGTGCGGGACCCGGCCCAGCTCGACATAGTCGATCACCGCCAGCCGCGGATCGGGCTGGTCGGTCTGGCCGACAACGGCGATATGCAGCGCCCGCTCGGCGGCGGAAATCCCGTCCAGCCGGCGCCCGCCGAGGTTCACCTCGCCGGAACTCGGCCGCAGCATGCCCGACAGCATGCGCAGCAGCGTCGTCTTGCCCGCGCCGTTGGGACCGATGATGGCAAGGCGATCGCCAGCGGCCACCGAGAAGCTGACCGCCTGGACCAGATCCCGGCCATTCGCCATGGCGCAGAGGTCATGTGCTTCGAGAAGCGCTACGGTCATCGGCTGCCCGCCAGATTGCCGGGATGGCAAAGCGTGCACACGATGATGCGATGATCGATAGAGCCGTCCAACTTTCCGTCACTTTCCAAAACTGGCGACGGAAGGAAGCTGGCGAAGCGGCCGACAAGACCGGGATTCGCGTTTCCTCCCGGCACACCCCGTCCGGTCAACTCAGTGATGGCAGGTCTCCTGGCTCGCGGGTCGTTGCGCCATCCTGCCTTCCCAGCCTTGCCGGCCAGTGGCATTCACGGATTTTGCTCGCCGCTTACAGTTGCGGGGGCAGCCACGGCCTCGACCCCTGGGGATCTCACCGTGTTCCCTTTTCACCCCTCGCCTTTCGACTCGGGGACCATCACCGCTTCAGCGTAGATTTCCCCCAATCGCTTCGCAATGGATTTCTCGGACGGAGTGGTGGGCCGGCTAGGGAAAACATGCATTTCACGCTTTCGATATGTAATAACATTACGCTTTAGAGGATGCCGCCTGGCGCTGTCAAGCGAAGCCTGCCGAATTTGGCTCGTCGGCGGCAAGGGGCGCTCGACCGCTGTGCCATATCGGTGTGCGACTGTGACGGGATCGGTTCGATTGCGCGGGATGCGCAATTTCGATCAAACTGGCCGCGCCAGGAAACGGCAGGATGATCTGGCCAATGCGAGGAGCAAAATGAACCCGACCGAGAAAGCGCTGTGGTTCGTCGAAAGTCATCTGCCGGAGGCGATCTCGCTTGACGATGTCGCGCAAAGCAGCGGCGTGTCGCGTTTTCATGTGACGCGGGCTTTCGGCGCTGCCACGGGCCGCTCGGTGATGGGCTACATGCGCTCACGCCGGCTCACCGAGGCGGCGCGCAAGCTGGCCGGCGGGGCGCCCGACATTCTCTCCGTCGCGCTCGACGCCGGCTACAACTCGCATGAGGCGTTCACCCGTGCCTTCCGCGATCAGTTCGGCACCACGCCGGAACTGGTGCGCGCGCAAGGCACACTCGACAAGCTCGACCTCGTGGAGCCGATCCTGATGGACCAGTCCTTCCTCACCAATCTCGAACCACCGCGTTTCGAGACCAGCCGGCCGTTCCTGATCGCCGGCCTCGGCGAACGCTACAGCTGCGAAACCAGCGCCGCCATCCCGATGCAATGGCAGCGCTTCGGCCCCTATATCGGCAACATTCCGGGCGAGGCCGGCGATGTCGCCTATGGCGTCTGCGTCAACGGCGACGATGCCGGCAATTTCGACTACATCGCCGGCGTCGAAGTGTCTGATTTTTCCGACCTGCCCAAGGAATTCAGCCGGGTGCGGGTGCCGGCGCAGAAATATGCGGTCTTTGCCCACCGCGAACACATCTCGACCATTCGCCGGACGGTCAACACGATCTGGAACAAATGGCTGCCGGCTTCCGGCCACGAGATATCGGATGCGCCGGAATTCGAACGCTACGGCCCTGAGTTCGATCCACGCAGCGGCAATGGCGGGCTGGAGATCTGGATACCGGTGAGGGCGTAGTCGGTCAGGCCATCGGCAGCGCCGGCCAGCGATCGACTATCCCGCCGCCGGAAAACACAGCGATCGACCCGAACTGCTGCAGCACGGCTTCGCTCTGCGTCGGGCGCAGGAAGGCGTAGTCGCCGGGCTTTGCGGTCGCGTCGGCGGGCAAGCCCATGAATTGCTGGTTGGAGGACAGGCCGAGCAGCCCGTTCGCCTTCATGCCTTCGGGGAAGACCGGCTCGGCCATCCACTTGCCGCCATAGAGATAGCAGCCCTTGCGCGGGAAGCGGCCGAGCGCCTGCAGCAGGCGGGTGACGGCCGGCGGGCCAGGCAGCATCGGCTCGACCATTTTCAGGATCGGCGTGGCGATGAAGGCCGCCGGCTGGAAGCCGTCGAGGCCTGGCGTATCGAAATCACTGGGCAGCACAAAGGCCGAGCCCATCGAAACCTCGTTGGCCATGCCGCCATGATGAAGCAGTGCGGTCTTGCTGCCGCCGATGTTCAGGATACGGCGCTGGTCGGCGCCGAGACAGGCGACGAACGCCGAGGCCTGCGCCGACGCCTTGGCCAATGCCTTTGCCGGTCCGCCGAAAAGGCCGGGAATGAGCGGCGCATGCGCCTCGTAGGCCATGACGCCTTCGCAATGCAGCCGGGCCGGCAACGCGCTCAACGCCTTCGACAAGGCCTCAGGATTGGCGAACCCGCCGCGATGCAGCCCGACATCGATCTCGAAAGCGATGCGCAGGCCGATGCCGAGTTCGCCAGCGAGGGCGCCATATTCCGCCAGTCTCTCCTCGCTGTCGATCAGCCAGCAGACACGCGACCAGTCAACATTACCCTTCACCAGCGCAGCCCTTGCCGCATCGACAGGCATCGGCTTGCCATACAGCAGATCGGCATCCGGAAACGCCTTCAGCACCGCCTCGCTGATCGGCGGATGGAAGGTCATGACATGATTGGTGCCGAGCGCCTTGCCGATATGCGCAAGCAGCGGCAGGCAGGCGAGCGATTTGTCGACCAACCGCACAGCAAGGCCGGGGTCGAGCCTGTCTTTCACCAGGGCAATGTTGCTGTCCAGCCGGTCGCGATCGAGCAACAGGCAGGGCTGGAAGATGCCGGCGGTCTTCAGCGCATCCGAGAGGGTGGAAAAATAGGTGCTCATCATTCGATGCCGAACAGGCCGGCCATGTAGGGCGAGACGAAGCGGTTTTGCGGATCGATGTCGCGGCGCACCGCCATGGCGTCGTCCCAGCGCGCATAGAGCTTTTTCAGATCCGCCGCTTTCAGGCTGTGCATCTTGCCCCAATGCGGCCTGCCGCCATATCTGCGGAAGATCGGCTCTGCCGCCCGCATGAACGGCAGAGGATCGTTCGCTGCATCATGGTGGATGGCGATGGAGCAGGTCAGCCTGTTGTAGAATGGCGAAAGCCAGAACTGGTCCGGCGCGACCGAGCGCACCTCCATCGGGAAATAGACCTCGGGAAAGCGCTTCTCGGTCAGCTCGATGATCTCGGCCAGCGCCTTCGGCCCCTCCTCGAACGGCAAATGATATTCCATCTCGTTGAACTTGGTCTGCCGGTCGCTGGCATAGACGTTGAGCCAGTCCTGCACATAGTCCTCGGCGGGAAATCTGGCGGCCGCCGAACGGATCAGACGGCCACGCAGCGATGGCAGCCAGGCAAGTGAGGTGCGCAGCCTGCGCAGTGTCCTCAAACCCGACTCGTCCTCTTCCGGCGGCCGTGCGGTGAGTGCGGCGTCGCTGAAATCGCTGGCGATGAACTGCGCATAGCCGGAAAACGGAATGTAGTAGAATTCGGCCGAGCGATGCGCGGCCATCATTGCCTCGAAATCGCGCAGCATCTCGGTGATCGGCAGCACCCATTTGCGGCGGCGCAACCGGTAGGTCGCGATGTTGTTCAGCGTCACTTCGGTGAGCACGCCGAAAGCGCCGAGCGCGACACCGATGGCATGGATCATGTCCTGATCCCCTGCCTGCTTGAAGTCGCGGACCTTGCCAAGCCCGTCGACGATCTGCACCGTCTCCAGCTGCGTGTGATAGGCGCCGAGCGTCGGTCCCGAGCCGTGCGTGGCGGTGCCCAGCGCGCCGCCGATCGCCTGGCGGTCGATATCGCCCATGTTGGGCAGGCCCTGGCCAATACCTTGCAGGATGCCCATCAGCGCGCCGAGCCGGGTTCCTGCCCGCACCCGCGCCTGATGTTTTTGCGCATCGTGCGAGACCAGCCCTTCCAGCCTCTCCAGGGACAGGATCGTGCCCTGCGATTTCACCAGCGGCGTGAAGGAATGACCGGCGCCGGCGACGCGCACCGGGCCAGGCGCGGTCCGGACGAGATCACCGAGCTCACCGGCATCGCCGGGGCTGGCGATCAGCTTGGGCTCGGCGCTTACAAAGCCCGACCAGTTGCTCCAAATGTTTGACATGCCACCTCCCCGCTCAGGCAACCGCACGACGGCGACGCGACACAAGGACGAACAAACCGAGCAGCGCCACGCTGGCCACCGCGCTGGCGGCGGCGAATTCCGGCACCGGCCGGAAATCCTTGCCATCGATGAGCAGCGACGCCGCGATCGGCCCGATCGCCAGGCCGAAAAGCTGGGCTGCCGGCACCAGCAGCACGGCGGTGCGTGTCTCGTCGGCGGTAATCGCCAGACGGATCTGGTAGGGCACGATGAACAGCAGGATAAAGCCCATGGCCAGGGCAGCGACCCAGAACGTCGTCAGGCCGGGGCTACTGGCAAGAACCAGGGAACTGACAAGCGCGACGACGCCGATCGCCGCGATGGCAAGGCGATAATCGATGCGCGCCTCGAACGCCGTCGCCGTCATCGCCCCCAGGACCTGCACGGCGAGGCTGGCCGAGACGATCAGGCCGACGGTGCGGCCATCGATGCCGTATTGCGCGCCTAGCGGCTCCAGAAAAGCCCAGACCGCGCCGAAGAACATGAAGTAGCAGAAGACCGACAACAGCGCGGTCATCGAGGGAACAGTCAGCACATTGGCCAAATTCTCTTCCTTGGGCAGGTCGGCATAGTCACCGGGTACGGTGAAGGCGACCGCCAGCGACACGACGCAGACGACGGCAAGAACGATGAAGCCGCCCGCCGACCCGGCGGCCGGAATGACATAAAGCGCCAGCAGCAGGGCAAGCGCGCATTGCGCCAGCGTCTGCATGGTGACGAAATAGCCGCCGATGCGCTCGGCGCGCCGCGAACGGGCGATCAGTTCGGTGGCGACCGCGACCAGACCGCCTTCGGCGAGCCCGGCCAGGGCGCGGGCCGCGATCAGCGTGTTGGCGGTTGCGGCATAGGCCGTCCACACATTGGCCAGCGCCAGCAGCAGCAGAAGGACGGCACTTTTCCAGCGCATGTTGTGCGCCGAGAGCAGCATCGCCACGACAGCCGAACCGATGGCAATGGCGATCATCTCGGCGGTGGCGACCAGCGCCAGTTCATCGCCGCTGACATGACCCTCGGTGTAAAGGGCGCCAAGCAGCACCGGCTGCAGGCCTAGAATGAGCAGGCCGACCGAACCGATCCACAGGGCAGACGCCAGCTGCCGGCCGGTCGGATTGCCGACCAGCCAGTCGCCGCTGCCTGCATGGCCGGTATCTGTCGAAGCCAAAGGCGCCTCCCAACGTCCTTGCCGTGCGGCAAAAAAGCTGACAACCTGTCAGTATTTCAGAAACTGATACTTGATCATATTTCTTGTCAACCGGAATTTGAAAATCGTGCGAAAGATCGGTGCATGACGGAATTGAATAGAATGGCGACCGAGCCGAGGCGCAGGCCAAAGCAGGAACGCAGCCGCGAGCGCATCGACGCGATCCTGTCGACGACCATGCGGCTGATCGGGGAAAAGGGTATCGACGCCGTCACCATGAAGGAGGTCGGCATGCTGGCGGGCGGGCCGATCGCCACCGTCTACCACTATTTTCCCAACAAATCGGCGATCCTGGCGATGCTCTATGAACGGTTTTCAGAGGTCAGCCGGGCACGGCTGACGACGATCATCGCCGAAATCCACGAGGCGAAGGATGTGATCGTGGCCGCTGACCGGCTGCTCGATGATTATCTCAACCGTGTCGCCGGCGATCCGGCCATCCAGGATCTGCAGAACGCCATCCAGGCCGACAAGGCGCTCAAGAACCTCGACATCGCGGAAACCCGGTACCAAGCCAAAATGTTCTGCGACCACGTCATCGCCTTGCTCGAGCCCGAGAGGCGCGAGCAGTTCGAACGCATGGTTCTGCTGATCTTCCAGCTCGCCGGCGGCGTGGTGCGCCTGGCGCTCGCCGAGGGCGAACCGGAAAGCCGCCAGACCATCGAGGATTACCGGTCTATCATTCACACCCAGCTGCGGCTGTTTTTGTAGCCGTGGCGATCGTCAGCAAGCTGCCGCGAATGAGAGGTGTCGGGCATCGCAAGCATCAGAACGCCCGCTATGCGACCTGGCGGACTAGGGCTTCGAAGCCTTCGGCAAGATTGGCATTGCCGGCAGCGAGAAACGCAGAAAGATTGCGGGCGCCACCGGGCGTCTTGTTGGCATCAAGCAGCACCGCCCTGCCCTCATGCATGACGAAATCGAACTTTCCGTAGTCAAAGCCAAGCCGGCGCCGCAACGTGCGAAGCTCGTCGGGAACCGGAACCGGCTCACGGCGGATCGTGTCGTCTCCCTTGACGAGGCTCTGCGGCGAGACATGGCGGGTGCAGCGCTCGCGCTCGCCGCAGAATATCCAGAAGCGGGCTCCAAAGCCGTCCGCCTCCGGCTCGGGAATGAATTTTTCGACGACGAGATCGCTGCGGTCGAAGACCTCCGGCGCAACATCCGAAAGGGATGCATAGACGCGATAACCCTCGATGAGCTCGACGCCGGGAAACGGCTTCGGCTTCCCGGCTCGCAGCGATCGCCGGTTGAGCGCTTGCTCCCGCATCCCGAGATTGTTGAGATTGCTCTTGACGATGACCGGTCCTTGCCAGTCGTCCTCCTTGCCGATCACCGCGCCACTGACGCGTCGCTTGGAGATGTCGGCGGCTCCGATGTTCAGGCAGAAGGGAAAAGCGCGTGCGTATTCGACATATTCGGGGGGCGTCACAGTCGCATCGACGTGCAGCACCGCGATGTCGGCCTCCGGCTTTGCCGACGTTCCGGGGATTATGCGGACGGAATGACCGCGTCGCTTCAGTTCCTCCAGCAAACCGAAAAGCATATAGGAGCTCCGGCGGCGAAACAGCAGGCCACGCCGGCGTTCGAACCTGTCGAACTCATGCGTAATAACCGCGATGCGTGTCATGCGCCCCCCGAGCTTGGCTTCATTAGCGTCCTCCATTATGCCTGCAAATACAATGCCGGCTTGGGGGTGTGGATGACCGACCATTGGAATGCCATTCGAGGGCACTGGCAGTTGCTCGGGCCACCGTTGCGGCCGCCAGCGGAAGCGGTTGAGGCCTATGAGCGTGAGCTCGACCTTTCGAAGGCGCACGTCATTCTGCTCGGCGTGACGCCGGAACTCGCCGGGCTCGGGACGACGATGATGGCCGTCGACGAATCCTCCGACATGATCGCCGGTATCTGGCCAGGCGACACCGCGTTGCGAAAGGCAATCAACGGCGACTGGCTCGACTTGCCGGTGTCGGACGCAAGCATAGATGCGGTGATCGGCGATGGCTGCCTGTCGGCGCTCGGCCTTTCAACCGCGCGCCGGGCGCTGTTTGCGGCGATCGCCGGCGTACTGCGCACCGGCGGCCGAGCGGGACTGCGTCTCTTTGCCGGTCCCGAAACACCGGACGATCCGGCGGCGGTGCGGGCGCTTGCACTGTCGGGCGGTGTCTCGACCTTCCACGAACTCAAATGGCGCGTCGCAATGACCGCGACGGGCGATGCGCCCGACCATGCCATTCCGGTCAGGATGATCGCGGAAAGGTTCGATGCACTGTTTCCTGACCGCAAAGAGCTTTCGGCTCGCACGGGCTGGGACCTGCCCACCATCGGCACCATCGATGTCTATCGGAACTCGCCGGCCATCTACACCTTCGCGCCGGCGACTGCATTGGCGAGCGAGGCGGAAGCGTTCTTTGGTGATGTTCGCATCGCTTTGACCGGGAGCTATGGGCTCGCCGAGCGATGCCCGCTGTTGGTGCTGCGGGCGCCAAGACACTGAAGATAGCAGGACGGCACTCGAGCCGGGGCAGGCGCAACCCAGGCTTTGTTAAATCGTGCGGCAGCATGAGAAAAATTTCGCTCGCATCGCGGCCTTCGCGCACCTTGACTCTCAAAAGCCGTCAGCCTATTTCAGCGCCACGTTAGCACTCTCCATTGGTGAGTGCTAACTCATATGTCCGGCGCCGCCGGATGGAGGAACTGTTTCTCACCGTTCTCATCGAGGAAGAAAAAATGGCAAAGTCGAAGTTCCGCCCGCTTCATGACCGCGTGGTCGTTCGCCGGGTCGAATCCGAATCCAAGACCGCTGGCGGGATCATCATCCCCGACACGGCAAAGGAAAAGCCGCAGGAAGGCGAGATCATCGCTGTCGGCTCCGGCGCTCGTGACGAAGCTGGCAAGCTGGTCCCGCTGGACGTCAAGGCCGGCGACCGCATCCTGTTCGGCAAGTGGTCGGGCACCGAAGTCAAGCTCAATGGCGAAGACCTTCTGATCATGAAGGAATCCGACATCATGGGCATCATCGGCTGATATCAGGCCTTTCCGTCAACTGAATTCCCGGGCTCGATCAAAGCCCCTGCCAGGAGCTAAAAATGGCTGCCAAAGACGTAAAATTCTCCCGTGATGCCCGCGAGCGCATGCTGCGCGGCGTCAACATCCTCGCCGACGCGGTGAAGGTCACGCTCGGCCCCAAGGGCCGCAACGTCGTCATCGACAAGTCGTTCGGCGCCCCGCGCATCACCAAGGACGGCGTCACCGTCGCCAAGGAAATCGAGCTTGAAGACAAGTTCGAGAACATGGGCGCGCAGATGGTCCGCGAAGTTGCTTCGAAGACCAACGACATCGCCGGCGACGGCACCACGACCGCGACCGTTCTGGCGCAGTCGATCGTCCAGGAAGGCCACAAGGCGGTAGCCGCCGGCATGAACCCGATGGACCTGAAGCGCGGCATCGATCTGGCCGTCGTCGAAGTCGTCGCGGCGCTCGGCAAGGCTGCCAAGAAGATCAAGACCTCCGAGGAAGTTGCCCAGGTCGGCACGATCTCGGCCAATGGCGACGAGTCGGTCGGCAAGATGATCGCGGAAGCGATGCAGAAGGTCGGCAACGAAGGCGTCATCACGGTTGAGGAAGCCAAGACCGCCGAGACCGAACTCGAAGTCGTCGAAGGCATGCAGTTCGACCGCGGCTACCTCTCGCCCTACTTCGTCACCAACGCCGACAAAATGATTGCCGAGCTCGAGGACGTCTACATCCTCCTGCACGAGAAGAAGCTGTCCAACCTCCAGGCCATGCTGCCGGTTCTCGAAGCCGTCGTGCAGACCTCGAAGCCGCTGCTCATCATCTCGGAAGACGTCGAAGGCGAGGCTCTGGCCACGCTGGTCGTCAACAAGCTGCGTGGCGGCCTGAAGATCGCCGCCGTCAAGGCGCCGGGCTTCGGTGATCGCCGCAAGG
>NZ_JAMYQH010000045.1:0-45172 GCF_040320765.1 Mesorhizobium sp. M0618
CCTCCCGGCGCAAAGCACGCCAAACTGTTCGCGATGTCCTCGCACACCTGTTCGCGATGTCTCCGGTCCAAACAGGGGGGAGATCAGATGTCCGTCGGCCTTCGCTAGTCTCCAGCGTTGGAAGGAAGGCGCCGCCAGCGGAACCGCCAATCTCCCCCCTTGCGGGGGAGATGTCCGGCAGGACAGAGGGGGGTGTGAAGGAACGCGGCGGCAGGTGTTGGGCGGCTTCGCTCAGTCCCACTATAAGGAAGGCGCCTACGCCGCCCTCTTCCACCCATTTTTGATATGCTTATACCCTTCCCGATAGACAGCTTCCGGCGTCTCTGAAAAATCGCGCCACACCTTGGTCGCCGCCGCCAGATCCCCCAGCGAACGGCCGAACGCCTCGATCGTCAGCCAGTCGTCATAGCCGCTCTTGCGGATGGCCGAGAATGTTTCCTTCCACGGAATGTTGCCGCGCCCCGGCACGCCGCGATCATTCTCCGAAATATGGATATGCACGACATTCCGGCGGTGTTTCGTGTAGGCGCCGATCGGGTCGGCCTCCTCGATATTGGCGTGGAAGGTGTCGTACATCGCCTTGATGTGCGGCCGGTCGATGGCATCGATATGCTCGGACAGGTCCGCCATCGTGTTGAGCAGGTAGCATTCGAAGCGGTTCAGCGCCTCGAGCCCGATGGTGACGCCCTTGTTGCCGGCATGGTCGCCGATCGCCCGCTGCGAGGCGACGGAGCGCTTTTTCTCGGCAGAGGTCGGTCCGGAGCCGGAAAAGGCGCCGAGCGTCGAATGCAGCGGGCCACTCAGCGTGTTTGCGCCAAGTGCCTGCGCGCAGTCGATCGCCCATTTCATGTAGTCGACACCGGCCTTGCGCGTCGCCGCGTCGGCCGAGATCAAATTCATCCGGGGATCGCCCATGGCCGAAACCGCGGTCCGCTCCAGCCCGATGCGGTCGAGCAGATCGCCGAGCTTTTTATAATCGTCCGGCGCGCCGGCGAAGATCGGTATCTCGACGCCATCAAAGCCGGTTGCCTTGATATCGCGCAGCAGTGGTTCGTGTGCCTTCGACACGGCCGTCGTCCATAAGAACATGCACATGCCGATTTTCATCGACGGCCCCCCTCCCCTTGGATCCCCCGGACCGCCTCTATTTCAGAGCTTCGTCCACGCCCCATTCTTCTTCGACGACTTCACGCAGGCCTCGATGAAGGCCATGCCCTCGACGCCGTCCTGGATGGTCGGGAAGACGACGTCCTTGGCCGGCTTGCCGCCCTTGCGGCGTGCCGCGCGGATGGCGCGCGCGGCCTCCTGGTAGATGTTGGCGAAACCTTCGAGATAGCCTTCCGGATGACCTGACGGCACGCGGCTGACACGGCCCGCCACCGGCAGCGCGCCGGCGCCGTTGCGGGTGATCAGTTGCTTCGGCTGGCCGAACGGCGTGTACCAGAGATAGTTCGGGTCGGCCTGCACCCATTCCAGCCCACCCTTCGAACCGTAGATGCGCAGTTTCAGCCCGTTCTCATGGCCGGGCGCCACCTGGCTTGCCCAGATCATGCCCTTGGCCGGATGCGTCTTGCCGACCGGCTTGAAGCGCAGCATGACGTTGACGTTGTCATCGAGTAGCCGGCCCGGCACGAAGGCGTCGAGATCGGCCGACAGGGAGTCCAGTTCCAGCCCCGAGACGAAGCGGGCGAGGTTGTAGGCATGCGTGCCGATATCGCCCAGCGCACCGCCGGCGCCTGCCTGCTTGGGGTCGGAGCGCCACGCCGCCTGCTTCTGGCCTGTCGCGGCCAAATCCTCGGTCAGCCAGTCCTGCGGATATTCGGACTGCACGATGCGGATGTCGCCAAGCACACCCTTGGCGACCATTTCGCGTGCTTGCCGGATCATCGGATAGGCGGTGTAGTTGTGCGTCAGCACGAACACCTTGCCGGTCTTCTCGACTATCGCGGCAAGCTTTTTCGCTTCGGCCAGGGTCGTCGCCAGCGGCTTGTCGCAGATGACGTGGATGCCGGCCTCGAGGAAGGCTTTTGCCGCCGGCACATGGACATTGTTGGGCGTGACGATGGCCACTGCCTCGATGCCGTCGGGGCGCTTCGCCTCGGCCTTGGCCATCTCGGCATAGGATGCATAGCTGCGTGCGGGGTCGAGCCCCAGTTCGGCGGCCGAGGCCTTGGCACGGGCCGGGTCGGCTGACAAAGCACCGGCAACCAGCACGAAATCATTGTCCAGCCGCGCCGCGATCCGGTGCACCGCGCCGATGAAAGCGCCTTGCCCGCCGCCGACCATGCCATAGCGGATCGGGCCGCCTCCCGTTTCCGACTTCGATGCGCCGACCATATCTTGCTCCTCGCTGTTGCTCACCTCCCCCTTGAGGGGAGGTCGATCCGCGCAGCGGATCGGGTGGGGTCGTTGAGGCAGAGCTCGGCATGAACCGACCCCTCCCGGCCCTTCGGGCCACCCTCCCCTCGAGGGGGAGGGGAAACCGCGTCAGATTCCCATCATGGCGCGCAGCAACTTCTTGTCGGTAGCGCCGCCGGCGAAGTCGTCGAATGCCTTTTCCGTCACCCGGATGAGGTGATGCTCAATGAAAGGCGCGCCCTCGGCCGCACCATCCTCCGGATGCTTCAGGCAGCACTCCCACTCCAGCACCGCCCAGGAATCGTAGCCATACTGGGTGAGCTTGGAGAAGATGCCGCCGAAATCCACCTGTCCATCGCCCAGCGAACGGAAGCGCCCGGCGCGGTTGGTCCAGCTCTGATAACCGGAATAGACGCCTTGCCGGCCAGTCGGGTTGAACTCGGCGTCCTTGACGTGGAACGCCTTGATGCGCTCGTGATAGATGTCGATGAATTCTAGATAATCGAGCTGCTGCAGCAGGAAGTGCGACGGATCGTAGTTGATGTTGCAGCGCTTGTGGCCGCCGACCGCATCGAGGAACATCTCGAAGGTCGCGCCGTCGAACACATCCTCGCCGGGATGGATCTCGTAGCCTAAATCGACACCATTGTCCTCATAGACATCGAGGATCGGCTTCCAGCGCTTGCCGAGCTCAGCGAACGCTTCCTCGATCAGCCCTGCCGGCCGCTGCGGCCAGGGGTAGAGGTAGGGAAAGGCCAGCGCTCCCGAGAAGCTGACCGAGGCCTTGAGGCCAAGGTTCTTCGAGGCCTTGGCCCCGAACTCCATCTGTTCGACCGCCCATTTTTGCCGTGCCTTGGGATTGTTGTGCACTGAAGCCGGCGCAAAGCCGTCGAACTGCGCGTCATAGGCAGGATGCACCGCCACCAGTTGCCCCTGCAGATGCGTCGACAGCTCGGTGATCTCGACGCCGGCATCCGCGCAGATGCCCTTCACCTCATCGCAATAGGCCTTGGAGGAAGCCGCCTTCTTGAGGTCGAACAGCCGCGCGTCCCAGGTCGGGATCTGCACGCCCTTGTAGCCGAGACCGGCCGCCCATTTGGTGATCGACGCCAGTGAGTTGAACGGCGCGGCGTCGCCCGCGAACTGCGCCAGAAACAGCCCAGGGCCCTTCATTGTCGTCGGCATCGGCATCCTCCCTCATTTCTCTCGACCGAGCATAGCGCCGATTGGAAACAGCGCCAGCCACTTTGGTCTTTTCTCAACGGGTGCTTGCACGCACCGCCATTCTGGTATTACCAAATGTGGAAATTTGGTCAAGCCATGCAATGCGCCACCAAGACCCCAAAATCACCCGGTGCAGGCCTATATATCTCAATATAATCAAGCAAATAATCCACAGCGAAAGTTGCATCCCAGCGCTTCTTGCCGATCTGGAGAATTTGCTGTAGACCTCGCTTCAGGCCCAATTGGTCGAACCAGTTTGCGAGAAAAGGCTGGGAACGCCTTGGGGAGGAACCTTTGTGTCGCCTTTTGGCGATGCATGTCGCAGGCGAACCATAGAGACGATTTGGGAAGGACAGACCATGCATCTTTCGACGCACAACTGGATGCGCGCGGAACCCTTGGAGACGACGCTCAAGCGCATCAAGAAATTCGGCTATGAGTCGATCGAGATTTCCGGCGAGCCCGAGCAGTACAAGACCAAGGAGACCCGGGCGCTGCTGAAGGAGCATGGTATTCGCTGCTGGGGCGCGGTGACCCTGATGCTGGGCGAGCGCAACCTTGCCGCCAGGAACCAGGGCCAGCGCGAGCGTTCCGTTCAATATGTCAAGGACGTGCTGACCATGGTCAGCGAACTCGATGGCGAGATCATCACGCTGGTTCCGGCGACCGTCGGCAAGGTTGTGCCTGACGGGACCGAAGAAGAGGAATGGAAGTGGGTCGTCGACGCCACCCGTGAATGCTTCACCCACGCCAAAAAGGTCGGCGTCAAGATCGCGGTAGAGCCGCTCAACCGCTTCGAGACCTATCTGTTCAATCGCGGCGCCCAGGCACTCGCTCTGGCCGACGCGGTCAGCCCCGAATGCGGCGTCTGCCTCGATGCCTATCACATCCACATGGAAGAATTTAACGTCTATGACGCGATCCGGCAGGCCGGAAAGCGCCTGTTCGACTTCCATGTCGCCGACAACAACCGGTTTGCCGCCGGCCTCGGCCAGATCGACTGGCCGAAGATCGTCGCCACCTTGCGCGAGATCGGCTACGATGGCGCGCTGACCAATGAGTTCGTCGCGCCCGTCGACCGGACGCCGGCAGCCCCCTATCCCGACATGGTCGAGCGCAATCCGGTCGACATCTCGCCCGAACAGCTGAAGTTCATCCAGGACCACGGCTCCAGCGTGCTCACCGAGAAATTCTACACCGACCAGATGCGCATCAACGCCGAAACGTTGCTGCCGCTGATCAAGTAGTCGACTGCCTCTGGGAAATTCGCCCTTCCGCCCTGACCGGCGGCGGGGCTGGGGAAGAATATGCGTATCAAGTCCGTCCAAGCCTGGTGGATCCGCGTTCCGATCGAAGCCGCTCGGCAGCACCGCAGCGACTTCGGTCAGGTGACGACCTTCGACGCCGCCATCCTGCGCATCGAGACCGATGACGGGCTGGTCGGCTGGGGCGAAGGCAAGAACGCCGCTGGCAGTGCCGGCAGCTACGGTGCGCTCGTCCACATGCTGAACCATGAGGTCGGGCCGCAACTGGTCGGCCGCGATCCGGCCGACATCGGCGTCATATGGGAGATGCTCTACAATGGCGTGCGCCACGACAGCGCCGCGCGTGGCGGCCACGCCATGCCGCAACTGGCGCGGCGCGGCATGAGCATCGCCGCCATCAGCGCCGTCGACATCGCGCTGTGGGACATTCTTGGCAAATCGCTTGGCGTTCCGGTCTGGCGGCTGCTCGGCGGCCGCAAGCTCGATCGCATGCCGGCCTATGCGTCCGGCGGCTGGGCAGCCGCCGACGCCATCGGCGAGCAGTTGAAGTCCTATATCGCCAAGGGCGGTTTCAAGGCACTGAAGATGCGCGTTGGCGCCATGGATGGCGCGGCACACATTTCCGCCACCCGCGTGCGGGCCGCACGGCAGGCGCTCGGCCCCGATGTCGAACTGATGGTCGACGCGCACGGCACCTACACGGTGGCCGAGGCCAAGCGCTTCATCCACCTTGTCAACGATTTGGACCTCGCCTGGTTCGAGGAACCTATTATCGCTGACGACAAGCCCGGCATGGCTGAAGTGCGGGCGTCAGGTGCCGTCCCGATCGCCACCGGCGAAAGCGAGGCGACACGCTATGCCTTCCGCGACCTTGCCGTGCTCAAAGCCGCCGACATCTTCCAGCCTGATCCCGCTTTCTGCGGCGGCATCAGCGAGGCGATGAAGATCGGCACCATCGCCAGCGCCTTCAATTTGCGCTTTGCACCCCATTTGTGGGCCGGCGCGCCCTGTTTTTTCGCAGGCTTGCATGTCTGCGCCGCCTCGCCGTCGAGTTTCACCGTCGAATATTCGCTTGGCGCCAACCCGATGATCCATGATCTGGTCGAAGAGACTGTCGAAGCCAGGGACGGTATGATAGCGATCCCGGAAAAACCGGGTCTGGGATTCACCATTTCGGAGCGGTTCCTGGAGGCGCACGCGCAACGCGGTTGACGATGAAAGAAAAGAACCTCCTCGCGGAACTCGCTGCCTACCTGTTCTCCCATTCGGACAAGGAGAGCGGCCGAACGCCTTCGGAACGCGAACTGGCGGAGCATTTCGCCGTCAGCCGCGGTCAGATCCGCGAGGCGCTGGCCATCCTGGAGGCCATGCGCATCGTCGAGCGTCGAGCCAAGTCCGGTATCTACATCGACACCAAGCAGGCCAGTGTGGAGGCCATGGCGCTTTTTGCCCGCGCAGGCCTGCCGCTCGACCCGATCCAGATCTACGAGACGGTCGAACTGCGCAAGATCCACGAGATCAAGGCGGCCGAACTTGCCTGTTCGCGCGCCACCGAGGAGAATTTCGAGCGGCTGCGCGAAATCCTGAAGGCTTCGGAAGAGCGCATCGCCGCCGGTGAAGGGCTTGCCAGGGAAGACCGCGAATTCCACCTCGAAATCGTGCGCGCCACCAAGAACAGCGTCTTCCACAATGTCTGCAGCGTCTACTACATGATGGGCGAGCAGCGCCTGCCGATCTATTTCAACGACCCCGAGCGCAACCTGCGCTCGCATGCCGAGCATATCCAGATTTATGAGGCGCTGCTGCGCCGCGACGGCAATCTCGCCCAGGCGCTGATGAGCGCCCATCTTCAAGGGGCTGAGAGCTACTGGAAAGGCCTGATCGAGGGCCATGGCGAGGAGCCGCAAAGCCCGGCGCTCGAAAGAGCCTGATCGACATGGCCCGTATCCTCACGACCCACGCCCTGCACCCGCGCGCCTCGGCCATGCTCTCAGGCGCCGGCGAACTCGTCGTCGCCTCCGCCATCGATCCGGCCACGCTGGCCGCCGAGGCTAAAAATGCCGAGATCGTCATCGTGCGCGCGCCGCTGCCACCACAGCTTTTCGACGGCGCAAAGCTGCTGAAGGCGGCAATCCGCCATGGCGCCGGGCTCGACATGATCCCCATGGAAGCGGCGACCGCCGCCGGCGTGCTGGTGGCGAATGTGCCGGCGGTCAATGCCCGCTCGGTTGCCGAGCACGTCATGTTTGCGGTGCTCGCCTTGCTGCGCAACTTCCGCGCCGTCGACCGCGACCTGCGCACCAAAGGCTGGCTCGCCGGCCGCGAGCATGCCAATGCCAACAGCGAACTTGCCGGCAAAACCATCGGCATCGTCGGCCTCGGCGCCGTCGGCCAGGCGGTCGGCCATATCGCCGCGCACGGCTTCGACCTGAAGGTGGTGGCGACGACGCGCAGCATGCAGCCGGCGCCGGACAAGGTCGGCTTCCTGTCGATCGACGCCCTAGTCGAACAAAGCGACATCATCGTTCTGTGCTGCCCGCTGACGCCGGAAACGCGCGGCCTGATCAACCGTGAGCGGATCGCCCGCATGAAGCCGCAGGCGCTGCTCATCAACGTGTCGCGCGGACCGGTCATCGATGACGACGCGCTGATCGAGGCGTTGCAGAAACGCCGTATCGGCGGTGCCGCGCTCGACGTTTTTGCGACGCAGCCGCTGCCGTCGAACCATCCCTATTTCGGCTTCGACAATGTCATCATCACGCCGCACATGGCCGGCATCACCGAGGAATCGATGATGCGCATGGGCGTCGGCGCGGCGGGTGAAGCCTTGCTGGTGCTGGCGGGCAAACTGCCGGTCAATCTGCGCAATCCCGAAGTGGTCGATCACTACCGGCGGCGGTTTCCGGCCGATAGCTAAAGCATCGCGGTTTCGCCCCAATTCTCCGCGACGTTGAGCACCATGTTCGGTCTTCGCCTCAAATGTCTGACTGTTGCCGCATCTTCGCTCTGCGCCATGCCGTCATTCGCGGCCGAAAGCAGCTATGTCTATTGTGACAACGGGCTGCGCTGCTTCAAGGCGCCCTGCCCATCCAACAGCGCACTCGACCTTGCCACCGGGACGATCATCAAGGGCGTGTCGATCGACCCCCAGCGGATTGCCTCGAGCCGACAAGGCGATAACCGATCTTTCCGACGCGCTTTATGCTGGCAAGATCGTCGTCAGGGGCTCGATCGAGCAACGCACCCAGTCGATCACCGGCAAGGAGTACAATCTGCCCTGGCTGGTCGCGACCCGTATCGTACGCACCGCCAAGGACAGCGAACGCAAGCACTGTTCGTCGCGCTGATAGGCAGGTCAGCCCTGGTCACGCGCCAAGCAGCTGTTCTATTTCAGCCGCAATCCGCAGCAGGCGCCGGTCATGCCCGTTGCGCGCCACCAGCATCAATCCGGCGGGCAGCGGAGTGCCCGGCATCGGCAGCGAGATTGCGCAGAGATCGAACTGGTTGGCAACCTGCGTGTTGCGCAGCAGCAGGCCTTCGGTGCGGTCACGCAACTCGGCATCGTCAGACATCGAGACGATGGTCGGCGCCGTCACCGGTGTGGTCGGCAGAGCCAGCACATCGACCGATGCCAGCCGCTCGTCCATGGCGGCAACGAGCGCTGTGCGGCGGCGCATTGCCCTGATGTAGACAGGCGTCGGCAGCATTGCCGCCCGCGACAAAGGTCCGCTGACATGCGGGTCGACCGGCACCGAAGCCCCAGCCGCCAGCCAGTCGGCATGCACTTCGGCCCCTTCCATGGCAGCGATCGAGCCACGCTTGGTGGCGGCCCGCAAATCGGCAAGCAGATCATCGATCGATAAGCCCGCGATCCGCGCGCCTGTCTGTTCGATCTTGCCAAGGCAGCGGTCGAACGCGGCCGCCACCTCGTCTTCCGTCTCTTCGAAAAGGACGCCGCGCGGAATGCCTACGCGAAGCCCTGCAAGGGCAATCGGCGTCAGCGCGGTCGCCACCTCACCGGCCATTACGGCGTCGGCGGCGGCACACTGGGCGACGGTTCGGGCAAGTGGGCCGATCGAGTCCAGCGTGGCGGACAGCGGGAACGCACCGGCGAGTGGCACGCGTCGCGCTGTCGGCTTGAAGCCGACGACACCGTTGAGTGAAGCCGGAATGCGTATCGAACCGCCGGTGTCGGAACCGATCGATATTTCGCTCGTCGCCTCGCCGACGGAAACGCCGGCGCCTGAGGAAGAACCGCCCGGAATGCGGCTGGCGTCCACGGCATTGCCAGGCGTGCCGAAATGCTGGTTGTCGCCGATCGCGGTGAAGGCGAATTCGGTCATGTTGGTCTTGCCGATGATCATCGCGCCGGCCTGCCGCAGCCGGCTGACGATCACGGCATCGCACAGCGGAGGTGCTGCGGCCCTAAGCATCAGCGAGCCGGCCGTGGTTGGTTCGCCGGCGACATCGAACAAGTCCTTGACCGAGACGATGGTGCCATCGAGCGGCCCCAGTGTTACGCCCGCGCGCTGGCGCGCATCGCTGGCATCGGCCGCGGCACGCGCGGCTTCGGCATAGAGCTTCGTGAACACGCGCTCTTCGCCGGCACGGGCAGCGAGGCGCGCGAGAATGGTTTCCAGATGATCACGAACGGATTGCATTTTCGGTGTCGGACTCCGGACGTCTTGAACGTCCTTGGGGCATGGATTGCCGAGACTTAACCCGGCGCAGGCGGTTTTGCACCCTGTCTAATGCGAGGAAAAATCCGATGCTCTACAAAGGCAGCTGCCACTGCGGCAAGGTCGCCTTCGAATTCAAGGCCGAACTGACGGGCGCCTTGCGGTGCAATTGCTCGATCTGCTCGCGCAAGGGCGCCCTGTTGTGTGCCATCCCGCACGGGACCTTGCAGGTCCTGGCCTGGGGCGACGATCTCGGCACCTACACATTCGGCAATCATGCCATCGCGCACCGGTTCTGCCGGGCCTGCGGCATCCATCCCTTTGCGGAGGATGTCCGCGAAGGCAGCGAACGCAGTGCCTACATCAACATCAACTGCGTGGCCGATCTCGACCCCTCGACCCTGTCGGTTTTCGATTTCGACGGGCGGTCGGCCTGAGTTTGTTCGCCCCTGCCATCACAACGGCAGCGGCCCGAGAACCGTGACAGTTCTCAGGCCGACGCGCAGTGTCAGGGAAGCCTGATCGCGTCCAGGCTACTTGGCGCACTTCGGGCCGCGCAGGAACACCACGATGGCCGCCAGCAGTGTCGCCGCGCCGCAATAGGCGAAGGCACTGGCCACGCCGGCATGGTCGACCAGCAGGCCGCCGAAGACGGCGCCGAGCGCGATCGCCACCTGGAACGTCGCCACCATCAGTCCGCCGGCGCTTTCTGCCTGATCGGGCGCTGCCCGCACCAGCCAGCTCTGCAGCCCGACCGGCACCGCGCCGAAAGCAAAGCCCCAGACCGCGACGGCGGCAGCGGCGATCGTCGGCGAAGCCCCGAAACCCAGCATCGAGGCGGCGGCCAGTGCGATCAGCAACGGCGCCAGCGCAACGGCTGCCTTGAGGCTGCGCTCGGCCAGGATACCGCCGGCGACATTGCCGAAGAAACCGCCAATGCCATAGGCCAGCAGCACCAGCGAGATCGTCTCGATGTCGAGCACGGGGACCTTCTCGAGGAAGGGACGGACATAGGTGAAGCCGGCAAAGTGTCCAGAAGCGACCAGCAGCACGACCAGCAGCGCCACCCTGATCGACGGACGCTTCAGCACGTCGAGCAAGGTGCGGAAGCTTGCAACACCCACGGGGGGCAATTTCGGAATGGTGGCCAGCTGCACCAGCAGCGCCAGGGCGGCGACGACGGTCGCAATCATGAATGCCGTGCGCCAGCCCCAGATGTCACCAACGTAAGCGCCGACCGGCGCCGCGCAGACGGTCGCCAGCGAGACGCCGGTCAGGATGATCGACATGGCGCGCGGCATCAATCGCATCGGCACCAGCCGCAGCGCCATCGCTGCCGACATCGCCCAGAAGCCGCCAAGTGCTACGCCGAGCACGACACGGGCAAGCAGAAGCACGGGCAGCGATGAGGCAAAGGTGGCCAGAAGATTGGACAGGATCAGGAATACGGTCAGCATCCACATCACCAGCCTGCGATCCATACGCCTGGTGATGATGGCCATGGTGGGTGCGGCAATGGCTCCGACGATCGCGGTTGCCGTCACCGCCTGTCCGGCCACGCCTTCGCTGACGCCGAGATCGCGCGCCATCGGCGTCAGCAGGCTGGCGGGGAGAAATTCAGCGGTGACGAGGCCAAAAACACCAAGTGCCAGCGAAACAACGGCGCCCCAGGCCGGCTCGGTTCGTTCGTCGGAGTCCGCAGGGTTCAAAAGTGTGGCGTCGATGACGCCTGTCGCCTGTTCGGCCATGGTCAGTCTCCGAGTGGTTTTGCAGCGCAGCATTTGGCTGCAACGCAACATAGGGAGTGACCACCTGGAGTTTCCATGCTAGAAACCCCATCATGCTTGACAATTCGTCCAAAATTCCGATCACTGGCGACCCGCTCACCGACATTTTGCGCGGCTTGCGCCTCGATGGCGTCGAATACGGCCGCTTCGAACTGAAGGAACCCTGGGGCATTCAGTTTCCAGCCCAGCCAGCGGCGCGGTTTCATTTCATCGGCCGCAAAGGCTGCTGGCTGAAGCAGCCATCCGGCGAATGGGTGGAACTCAAGGCAGGCGACGCGGTGCTGCTGCCGCGCGGTGCGGCGCACGTGCTGGCCAGCGAGCCCGGCGCCCAGGCCTGGCCGATCCACGGCTACGAAGTCGAGGAGGTCTGCAAGGACGTCTACTGCATGTCGAACGAAGGCATGTCGGAATGCTGCCGGCCGGGAACCCTGTTGTTTTGCGGCAGCATGTACTTCAATCTCGATGGCCTGCATCCCCTGCTCGGCATGATGCCGGATGTGATGCGCACGCATGAGTTGGAAGCCGATGAGCCCGGCATTCCGCATCTGCTGGAATCGATGGCGCGTGAGGTGACGATGGAGCGCGTCGGCTCCGGCGGCATCCTGGCGCGGCTGGCCGACGTACTGGCCGCCACCGTCATCCGTTCATGGGTCGAGCGCGGCTGCGGCGACGCCTCCGGCTGGATCGCCGCCGTCAGGGACCCGGAAATCGGCCGCGTGCTGGCCGCCATCCATCTCGAGCCAAACCATGACTGGACGGTCGAGTCGCTGGCCAGGATGCTGGGCGCCTCGCGATCGGGATTTGCCGATCGCTTCGCCACCATCGTCGGCGAAACCCCGGCAAAATATGTCACCCAGGTCAGAATGCATCAGGCACGGCAATGGCTGGTCCGCGACCGGATTAAGATCTCCGTCGTTGCGGCGCGTCTCGGCTATGAATCGGACGCCGCCTTCAGCCGCGCCTTCAAGCGCGTCATCGGCTCGGCGCCCAGCCATCTCCGGGCCGAGGAACAGGCCGATATCCGCCAGGCCAGCTGACGCACAGGGTTCCGAACTCAGCTTGACAAAGGCAGCACCCAGTTCGGCGGTCCCGGCAGTTTTTTTGCCGGCAGCTTTTCGCGATAGGAATTTTTTCTTGACTCGGTGACCTCAGCTATGCTACATTTTTGCCCATGGTGCTGATTTGCGCCGGTGACCCGCCGCACAGGTGGGTTTTGCGTCTGATGCTACGTCAGCCGACGCCCCGGCGGAGGAACCCGTTGGCCCGAGTTTGTTGCCCCTGAGCTGACGCATGGAGGCCGTGACGGACTGGTGATTCCAGGCTAGAAAAATCCGCATGGTTTTCACCTCGCCCAAGACTGGCCTGCCGGCCTCGGACGGTCCGCTAACCGACATCTTGCGCGGATTGTGGCTTGATGGCGTCGACTATGGCCGCTGCGAACTTTCAAACCCATGGGCCGTGTTGTTTCCTGCCCAGAAGGCAGCAAGGTTTCACTTTATCGGCCGCCGCCAATGCTGGCTGTTTTCGCCAGCCGGGGAATGGATTGAGCTGACACCCGGCGATGCATTGCTCTTGCCGCGCGGTGCCGAGCATGTCGTTGCCAGCGCGCCTGGCATTCCGGCCGTGCCGATCGAAAGCTACACTGTCGAGCCTTTGCAGGACAATGTCTTCAATGTCTCCAACGGCGGCCACGGCCCGAAAACCTTGCTGTTTTGCGGCAGCATGCACTTCAACCTGGACGGGTCGCACCCCTTGCTGGGCATGATGCCGGACATGATGCGCGCCAAGGAATTGATGGCTGGCGAGCCAGGTATTCCGCATCTGCTGGAAGCTATGGCCGGCGAAATCACCATGAACCGGGCCGGCTCTGGCGGCATGCTGGCGCGACTGGCCGACGTGCTGGCTGCAAGCATCATCCGTTCCTGGGTAGAAAACAGTGGCGGCGACACCAGAGGCTGGACCGCGGCGATCAAGGATCGCGACATCGGCCGCGTACTTGCCGCCATTCATCTGCAGCCCGACAGGAACTGGACTGTCGAAGCGCTGGCGCGCGAAATGGGCGCCTCGCGATCGGCCTTCGCCGAACGCTTCACGGCCATCGTTGGCGAAACACCGGCGAGATATGTCGCCCGGATACGCATGCACCAGGCGCGGCAATGGCTGATCGACGATCGGATGCGGGTTTCAGTGGTCGCCGCCAGACTGGGTTACGATTCCGAAGCATCGTTCAGCCGGGCGTTCAAGCGCATCATAGGCATCGCGCCCAGCCACCTGCGCACTGTCGACGGCACCTCCGAAAACCGCTGAGGCGATCCCGGATCCGCGGCCGTGGATTGCCGGGTCTGGATGAATTGCCGGGTCTGGATGAATTGCCAAGCCTTCCGGACGCAATGCCATTGCCGGGCCACCCGCATGTAATAGCTTGCCAGAACCAAGCAGCGAGAGGCCGGCGTCCAGTCGGTCCGAAGAGGAGAACCAATGCCAAATTATCCGAAGGTCATCGCACTCGCCGTCATGCTTGCGGTTCCCGGGCGCGCCTTTGCCCTCGAGGACAGCTACCTGCCGGCCGACAAGATCCCCTATGTGGCGGAAGTACCCGACCAGCCGCATCGTCTTGGCCTATTGTGGGGCGAGCGGGCCAAGGGCCCGGCAGGAACGTTGCTGAAGGTTCCCGGCAACTGGCGTGCACCGGTCCATGCGCACACCGCGGATTATCGCGCGGTGGTCATAAAGGGGCTGTGGGCGCACTGGCAGATGGATGGCGGCGAGGCGACCAAGGTCGAACTGCCTCCTGGATCCTATTGGACCCAGAAGGCCGATGAGATGCATGACGACGCCTGCGTCTCCGACACGGAATGCGTGATCCTGCTAATCAACGACACACCCTACGAAACCTACTTCCAGAAATAGGCTCGGATGCAGCCTATGAGGCGTGTCGCAAGCTGACGCCGCTGCCCTTGTCGAACAGCACCACCTTGTCGGGGTTCCAGGCAAAGCGCACCGCCTGCTCGATGGCGACGTCAGTCCTGGCCGGCACGGTGGCACGCAGCGTCGCGTCGCCGACGCGCAGCGTCAGGATCTTTTCGACGCCGTGGTTCTCGACGTCGTGGACACGCGCCTCGACCGGCGCGCCGCTCTCGAGATAGACGTCCTCGGGACGAATGCCGAAGACGAGTGGGCGACCGTCGGTCGCCGCACCCGCCTTTAGCCCCCCAAAAGTTTTGGCTCCCCCTGAAAATGGCAGTTCGAAATTCAACGGCGCCATCACCGCGCGGCCGTTCACGAGCTTGCCGTCGATGAGGTTCATCGGCGGCGAACCGACGAAGCTCGCCACATAGGTGTCGCGAGGATTGTTGTAGATCTCGTGCGGCGTACCGGTCTGGACGATGCGGCCATGGTTGAGCACGCCGACCTTGTCGCCCATCGACATCGCCTCGATCTGGTCGTGGGTGACGAACAGGAAGGTGGCGCCGAGCTGCATCTGCAGGTTCTTCAGTTCAGTCCGCAGCGCCTCGCGCAGTTTTGCGTCGAGCGCCGACAGCGGCTCGTCCATCAGGAACACGCGCGGCTTGCGCACGATGGCCCGGCCGATCGAGACGCGCTGCATCTCGCCGCCGGACAGCCGATCCGTCTTGCGGTCGAGCAGATGCTCGATCCGCAGCGTACGGGCGGCACGGTCGACGCGATCCTTGATCTCGGCGTCGGGCAGCCGGCGGATTTTCGGCTTCAGCGGAAACTCGAGATTTTCGCGCACGGTGTAGCGCGGATAGAGCGAGTATTGCTGCAGCACCAGCGCCACGTCGCGCTCGGCCGCACCCCAGTCGGCGACGTCGACGCCGTCGATGAAGACCTGGCCTTCGCTCGGCTTTTCCAGGCCGGCGATAAGCCGCAGCGTCGTCGTCTTGCCGGCGCCCGTCTCGCCCAGCAGCACGAAGAACTCGCCATCGGCAATGTCGAGATCGAGCCCGGTGAGCGCAGTGTGGTTGCCGAAGGTCTTCGAGATGTTCTTGAGCTGGATATGGGCCATCAGAGTCTCACCTCAAGCGACTTGCCGCTTGCCTTGTCGAAGAAGTGCGCCTGGGTCGGGTCGATCCTGGCGAAGACCCTTTCACCGGGTCCGGCAACGAAGCCGCTCTTGGTGCGGGCCCGCAGCAACTCGGTTCCGACCTTGAGATCGACGATGTCGAAGGAGCCGAGCGGCTCGACGATATGCGTGTCGACAGGCACGAAGCCCTCGGTCGCCTCGCGCCGAATGAGCACGCCCTCCGGGCGGATGCCCAGCGCGAGCTGCCGCCCGGCATGGCCGTTGAGCTTCGACAGCAATGCCTGCGGAAATTCGAAGCCGGAAGCCGCGCCGCCGACCGTTACCGAGACCGCGGATCCGGTCTCGGCGACCGCGGCATCGGTGACATTCATCACCGGGCTGCCGACGAATTGCGCCACGAACAGATTTGCCGGCTGCGAATAGACCTCGTCGGGCGTGCCGACCTGCTGCAAGACGCCTGCGTGCATGATGACGATGCGGTCGGCCAGGCTCATGGCCTCGATCTGGTCGTGCGTGACATAGATGGTGGTCGAGCCCTGCTTGATGTGCAGCCGCTTGATTTCCGCGCGCATCTCCTCGCGCAGCTTGGCGTCGAGCGCGCCGATCGGCTCGTCCATCAGCATGGCCTTCGGCCGCCGCACCAGCGCCCGGCCGATGGCGACGCGCTGCATGTCGCCACCCGAGAGCGCCGACGGCTTCTTGTCCAGCAGGTCGGTGATCTGCAGCGTCTTGGCGACGGAGCGAACCTCGCTGTCGATCTCCGTCTTGCTCTTGCGCGTGGCACGCAAGGGGAAGGCGATGTTCTCGTAGACGCTCATATGCGGATAGAGCGAGAACGACTGGAACACCATGGCGATGTCGCGGTCGGCGGCCTTCAAATGCTGTACCGGCTTGCCGTCGATGAAGATGTCGCCCTCGTCGATGGTTTCCAGCCCGGCGATGGCGCGCAGCGTTGTCGTCTTGCCGCAGCCCGACTGGCCCAGCAGCACGATGAACTCGTTGTCGGCGATCTTGAGGTTCAGGTCCTTGATGACCTGGACGGCGCCGAAGAATTTCTGGACGCCGCGAAGCTCGATCTGGGTCAATGCTGTGCTCCCGGATTGCGCACCTGGCCGGTGCCGGCCTTTTCCTCGGGCGCGATCTTGGAGGTTACGTTGAAGCCGACGAGTCCGATCAGGATGATGGTCAGGCCATAGGTGTGCAGCAGCATGCTCCAGGGCTGGCAGAGCGCGATGATGCCGAGCACCATCAGGATCTGCGATCCGGGCTCGAGGTATTTCTGGTTGATGGCGCGAAAACTCATTTGCGGATCGCTCCGAAGGACATGCCGCGCAACAGATGGTTGCGAAGCAGGAAGGTGAAGATGGCGACCGGCAGCAGGAACAGGAAGGTTCCGGAGGCGATCACCGTCCAGTCCGGCAGGCCCGAACCGACCTGGCTCGGGATGAAGGGAGGCGCGGTCTGGGCGCGGCGGTTGGTCATGATCAGCGCAAAGGCGTATTCGTTCCACGCGGTGATGAAACAGAACACGGCGGTGGCGGCGATGCCCGTGGCGGCCTCCGGCAGCACGATCTTGAAGAACGCCTCCATGCGCGTGTAGCCGTCGACAAGCGCTGCCTCCTCATACTCCTTCGGGATCTCGTCCATGAAACCCTTCATCAGCCACACGGAGAAGGACAGGTTGAAGGCGGTGTAGAGAATGATCAGGCCCAGATGCGTGTCGTTGAGCCCGACTGCCCGGTACATCAGGAACATCGGAATGGCGACCACCACCGCCGGCAACATGCGCGTCGACAGGATGAAGAAGAGCAGGTCCGCCTCCCCTTTCACCTTGAAGCGCGAGAAGCCATAGGCGGTGAATGTCCCCATGCCGACCGCCAACACCGTCGAGGTGATGGCGATGATGAGCGAGTTCAGGAAGCGGCTCGGATATCCCGACCATTGCACCTGGCCCTTGCCGTCGCGCACGATCTTCTCGCCGCCGTCGAACACGACGCGCTCCCACCACGGGGCGGCGGCATATTCTTCAGCCGACGGCGGGCTGCGCAACTGTGAGCGCTTTGTGAAAAGTTTGACGAAAGGCGAGATGGTCGGCTCGAACATCACGGTCGGCGGGATCGTCGTGGCCAGGTTGCGTGGCTTGAACGAGGTCGCCACGATCCAGTAGATCGGCGCCAGGAAGATGATCGTCACCAAAAGGACGGCGACAATAGCGACCTTGTTGAGCGCCCGTTCACCCGAAGTCTGGACGGCCGCCATCTCAGCGCTCCTTAACTTTGTTGAGGTATTTCACATAGATGTTGGTGATCGCCAGCACCATGATCAGCACGATATAGGCAAGCGCGCAGGAGCGCCCTGTCTGCCATTCCTGGAAAGCCATCTTGTAGAGACGGATGGAAATCACCTCGGTGCTCGGCTGCGTCGAGAGCACATAGGCAAGATCGAAAGTCTTGAAGGCTTCCATGGTGCGGAAGATGACCGCGATCATCAGGATCGGCGCGACCAGCGGCAGCGTGATGCGGAAGAAGGTATAGAACGGCCCGGCGCGGTCGATCGCGGCAGCTTCATAAAGATGCTTCGGCACCGCCGAAAGCCCGGCGAGCGACAACAGCATGACGAAGGGCGACCACATCCAGATGTCTGTGAACGCGACCGCGTAGAGCGCCATCTTCGGATCGCCGAGCCATTGGAATTTGCCGAGGTCGAGCACGTAGTTGATGACACCCCAGGACGGATCGTAGAGCAGTTTCCAGAACAGGCCGACCACCGCCATCGAAAGCATCATCGGCAAGAGCAGCAATGTCGTGATCAGGCCCTTGAGCGGAATGGTACGATTGAGCAGCATCGCCGTTCCAAAGCCGACGACAACCTGACCGACGACCGAGACGATGACGTATTTCGCGGTCACCGCGAAATTGTTCCAGATATAAGGGTCGCTGAGGAGTTCGCGATAGTTCTTCAGTCCGACGAAATTGGCCGGCGCATTGGTCGACGCGCGGAAGTCGGTGAAGGAATAGCCGAGCGAATAGATCAGCGGAAAGATGTTGAAGACGATCAGGAACACGATCGTCGGGATGATGAAGAGGTTGCGTATCGAAATGTCGCTGAGGCCGCGAGAGGCGGCTCTGGAGGAGGTATTCAGCGGTGTGATCATTGTGGTCGCCAAGACCTGCTCCCATTCCTGAAAAAGAAAACGGAGGAGGCACGGGCCTCCTCCGCACTACATGTCGGTTATTGGCCGCGGCCGTATTTCTTGAACGTGGCGTCCCAATCCTTCGCCAGCGCATCCAGCATTTCCTTGGCCGTACCATCGCCATTTACGATGTACGGATAGACACGCTGGTTGAGCTGCTGCAGCAGTTCCGCATATTCCGGCACCGCCCAGAAGTCCTTGACCTTGAACATCGTGTCGTAGAAGGCCTTGTTGTAGGGCGTGGCGTTCTGGAACTCGGCCGATTCCAGCACGGCCTTGTTGCAGGTGTAGCCGCCGAGGGCTGCCCACTTCTTCTGCGTATCGTCCTGGATGAACCACTTCAGGAATTTCATCGCCTCTTCCTTGTTGTTGGAATAGGAGACGACGGAAATGCCCTGGCCGCCGAGCGCGGCGAATTGCTCACCACCTGGACCTGCCGGGTTGGCGAAGAAGCCGGTGTTCTTGGCATGCGGGTTCGACGCCTCGTTGATCAACGAGGGGAAGAAGGCGAAGTAGTTCATGCTCATCGCCGCCAGGCCTTCGGTGATGGCCTGGTTGTTCTCGACGAAAAAGGCGTTGGTCCAGCCCGGAGGCGTGAAGCCGAACAGCTTGCGGTAGTTTTCTGCCGCGGCTACCGCCTTGTCCGAGTTGATGATGCCGTCGACCTTGTAAGTGCCGAAGTCGCCGAGCTCACCGCCATACGAGAACAGCGCGTTCTCGAAGCCCATCGCCAGGCCGTCATACTGGTTCTGGGTGTAGATGGCGATGCCGTAGCGGTTCTGGTCGGGCCTATTGAAGAACTCCGCGATGTCGGTCATTTCCTTGAAGGTCTTGGGAACGGCAAGTTCGTAGCCATACTTGGCCTTGAACGCTTCCATTTCCTTCGGGTCCTCGAACCAGTCCTTGCGGTAGGCCCAGCCCACTGCGTCGCCCTCGGCCGGGATAGACCAGTATTTGCCGCTGTTGCCGGGATATTCGGAGTAGAACTTGACCGTCGCCGGAGCCATCTTGTCGAGAACCTGGTTCTCTTTGACGAAGTCCGTGAGGTCGACATAGTGACCGCCCTCGGAGGCGGCACCAAGCCATTGCGAGTCGCCGACGACCAGGTCATAGGCGCTGCCCTTGGCGTTGAACTCGGTGAAGGCCTTGGTCTGGAAATCGGCCCACGGGGTGGTTTCCACCGTGATCTTGACGCCGGTTTGCTTCTCGTACTCGTTGCCGAGTTCCTGCAGATAGTTTGCGGGATCCCATTCAGCCCAGAAGATGGTGAGTGACTTTTCCTGCGCGTAAACGGACGTTCCGCAGGCAAGCGTTAAGCCGATACCAGCAAGTACGCTGGTCACTAACTTGCGCATAATGATTTCCTCCCTTGTGCGCGTTCTACCTTATCGTGCGAGCCGGCAACGTGGCCGGCCCTGGTAGTTCCTCCCGTGATCGCACCTTTCCGGTTTCGAGCCTCCTCGCCCCGCCGGAAAATGGATCGCAGCCCTCACTTTCGATCCGCATTTCTGATCCAATCTGGTATTACCAATTTTGCATGCACGTCAAGCCCTTTCTTGGCAGCTTGACATGGCCATTGCCATGGGATTCCCGCTTTATCTGCCTGTTTTACCAAGATTTTCCTACTCAGTGATATGATTGGGTATTGTCCGATACTCCACCCAACGGCTAAGATCGGTAGTGTGCATGCCAATCTGGTCGAACCAGTTAGGCTCTATTTCATGACTGCCTTCGGATCGAGGCTGCCTCCTTCATCGACCGATTCCGCGACTGCCGCACGCACCAGCGCCCCGGCCGCCCACTGTGCGACCGCCCTCGTCCGGCGGCTCTCCAGCCCCCAGATATCCTTGAGCACGATCAGCACCTCGACACCGAAGATAAGCGACAGCGCCTGCGCCAGCCGCTGGAAGTCGCGCGGCGGCAAACGGCCCTTGAGCGGCGCGATCGCATCTTTCAGCAAGTCGATGCGATGGCCGCGCGTGAAGGCGGGCTCACCGCCCAGCGTGCCGGCCTGACGCCGCGCCCATTGATCGAGCGACAGCTTCAGTGCTGCCTTGAACGTGGCTTCGAAGGCCTCGATGCGCGGCATGGCCGTATCGAACAGCTCGGCGACCCGGCGCTCGGCATCGGCGGAGGTCGATCGCCAGGTGAGGATTGGCCCCAGCCCCTCGTCGACGACGGCCTGCACCAGTGCCGACTGGCTCGGGAAGTAACGATAGGCGGTGGCGCGGGAAACCTCGGCCGCCTCGGCGACCTCGCTGACCGAGGGCGTGACGCCCGCCTGCATCAGCCTTGTTGCCGTCTCCAGCATCAGCCGTTTCGTCCTCGCGCGCGGCCCACGTTCGGGCATTGGACCAGTTGCCCGTTCAGCGTCGTCGCTCGCAGCGGATTGTTGACGTGAGACATTCATGCCAATACGATACGCGCGTCTCAAAAATTTGCAATGGCGTCCGCATCGTCGAGCGGCCCGGGCAATGAGCGATGGAGGCGGCATCGCGCCTGCCAGGATTGGGGGAGCGCAATGAAGCGTATCTATGTGGTGGGTACCGCGGACACCAAGGGCGAGGAACTCGCCTTCCTGGCCGATGCGATCGCTGCTGCGGGCGCCCTCGTTAGCCGTGTCGATGTCGGAACGCGCGGCGCAACCATACCTGTCGATATCAGCGCGAGGGAAATCGCCGACCATCATCCCGGCGGCCGTGACGCCGTGCTCGGCGGCAATGATCGTGGCGCCGCGGTCGCCGCGATGGGCATCGCCTTCGCCCGCTTTGCCCAATCGCGCAACGACATCGCAGCCATGATCGGCATCGGCGGCGGTGGCGGCACATCGATCATCACGTCGGGCATGCGCGCCCTGCCGCTCGGCTTGCCCAAGATCATGGTCTCGACGCTCGCCTCCGGCGATACCGCACCCTACGTCGATGTCTCCGACATCATCATGATGCCGGCGGTGACAGACATGGCCGGACTGAACCGGCTCTCCCGTGTCGTGCTGCATAATGCGGCTCAAGCCATATCAGGCATGGCGGCCAGACCGGCGCCGCCGCCAGACGGCCGACCGTCGATCGGCCTCACCATGTTCGGCGTCACCACGCCTTGCGTGACGGCCATCGCCGACCAGCTCCGTTCTAGATATGACTGCATAGTCTTCCACGCCACCGGCACAGGCGGCCGCAGCATGGAAAAGCTGGCCGACAGCGGCTTGCTGTCCGGCGTCGTAGACATCACCACGACCGAAGTCTGCGATCTGCTGTTCGGCGGCGTGCTGCCGGCGACTGACGATCGTTTCGGCGCCATCGCTCGCACGGGGCTGCCCTATGTCGGCTCCGTCGGCGCGCTCGACATGGTGAACTTCTGGGCGCCTTCGACCATCCCGGAGCACCATCGCGATCGGCTGTTCTACGAACACAATCCCAATGTCACGCTGATGCGCACCACGGCGGACGAATGCCGTGCGATCGGCGAGTGGATCGGCACCAGGCTCGCCCGCTGCGGGGGGCCGGTGCATTTTCTCATCCCGGAAAAAGGCGTCTCGGCGCTCGACATCGAAGGCGGCGCCTTCTTCGACCCGGAAGCCGATGCCGTTCTGTTCGATGCCATCGAGCGCACCATCGAACCCAACGGCAAGCGCCGCGTGACGCGCTTGCCGCTGCACATCAACGACCCGGAATTCGCAAAGGCTGCAACATCAGCCTTCCTCGACATCGCCAGACAGTGAGAGATCTAAAAAAATGCCCGCCATACCGCGCAAGGACATATTGAAGAAATTCAGGGGAATGATCGACAAGGGCGTGCCGATCGTCGGCGGCGGCGCCGGCACCGGCCTGTCGGCGAAAGCCGAGGAAGCCGGCGGCATCGACCTCATCATCATCTACAATTCCGGCCGCTACCGGATGGCCGGGCGCGGCTCGGCCGCCGGCCTGCTCGCCTATGGCAACGCCAACGAGATCGTCAAGGAAATGGCCTACGAGGTGCTGCCGGTAGTCAAGAAGACGCCGGTGCTGGCCGGCGTCAACGGCACCGATCCCTTCATCATCATGCCGCTGCTGCTGGCCGAGCTGAAGACCATGGGCTTTTCCGGCGTGCAGAACTTTCCAACCATCGGTCTGTTCGACGGCAGTATGCGGCAGAGTTTCGAGGAGACCGGCATGGGCTTCGGGCTTGAGGTCGACATGATCGCTGAGGCGCACAAGCTCGACCTCTTGACCACACCCTATGTCTTTAATCCCGACGAAGCGCGCGCCATGACCAAAGCCGGCGCCGACATCGTCGTCGCTCATATGGGTGTGACGACCGGCGGTTCGATCGGCGCGACGTCGGCCAAGTCGCTCGACGACTGCGTTGTCGAGATCGACGCCATTGCCAACGCAGCCCGCTCGGTGCGCAAGGATGTCATCCTGCTTTGCCATGGCGGCCCGATCTCTATGCCGGACGACGCCCGCTACATTCTCGACCGCTGCAAGGGCCTGCACGGCTTCTATGGCGCAAGCTCGATGGAACGGCTGCCGGCGGAAGCTGCGATCGCCAGACAGACCGCTGATTTCAAATCGGTGACGTTTGGTGGCGAGAAGACCACGAAGAAAAAGAAGGGATGATGAGAGATGACCGACAAAAGCAAAGTGTTCGTGTACCCGGAGGAAGTCAGCGCCTTCGCCTTCGACTGGGGTAGGCTGGCGTTGACCGTGGCGCCCGAGGTGAATGGCGCGACCCGCTTTTCCGGCGGCGTCGTCGACCTGCCGTCCGGCAAGGGCCACACACGCCACAATCATCCCGGTGCCGAGGAAATCATCTTCGTCATCTCCGGCAACGGCGAGCAGATGGTCGAGGACGAGCAGGGCAATCCTGTAGTCGCAAAAGTCGGCCCCGGCTGCACCATCTATGTCCCGGAAAGCCGCTTTCATTCGACGCTCAACACCGGCGACGGGCCGATGCAGCTTTTCGTCGTCTATTCGCCGGCAGGGCCCGAACTGGTTTTGCGGGAATTACCGGACTTCAGGCTGCTTCCGGCGGGGCAGTGATCTTTCCTCCGTCCCGCGTTTGCTGGGAGGCCCCCTCATCCGGCCGCTTCGCGGCCACCTTCTCCCCGAGGGGAGAAGAGACGAGCATTATCGCCGGCTCCGGGTGAGGGGGCAGCAGCCTCAATACCAGCTAGGCGCTCGCACCCCTGTTCCACCCCCGGCCCCGATCACCGAACATCGCATAACCAGCATCCGTCACCGCCAGCGTGTCCTCCAGCTTGATGAAGCCGCGCGTCGGGTGGAGCATGGTTGTCTCCACCGAAAGCACCATGTTCTTCTCCAGCGGCTTGGCCGCATAGGTGCCTTCATAGGTCACCGGGTGGTTGGTCATCAGGAACGGCGCCTCATGTGTGATCAGGCCCATGCCATGGGCGAAGAAATCCGTGTAGGGCGCGACCTTCGAGGCCTTCAGCACGCCCTCGGCATGGGAAATCATGTCGCCGCCCAGCGTGCCCGCTTTGACCTTGGAGAAGGCCGCCTGCTGCACCGTCTCGACCTCGGCCAGCAAATCTCTAAGTTCGGCATCCAGTTCGCCGAGGATGCCCATGCGGCAGAGGTCGCCGATATAGCCGTGATAATTGCCGCCTGAATCGATCGACAGCACCTCGCCTTGCTTCCACGCCTGCGGTGAAGCGGCGCGGTTGTGGCTGGAGCCCAGCGTCAGCAGGCAATATTCGAAATGAATGCCGCGATTGGTTTCCTCGCGCCGCAGCTGCTCGATGATCTCGGCCTTGGTCGTGCCTTCGCGTGCCCAGGCAATGGTCGCCAGCATGGAATCGGTGATCAGTTCGGAGGCCGTGCGCAGCTTCTCCAGTTCGGCATCGGTCTTGATGGCGCGCATGCGCTCCAGCATATCGGTCGCATCGATCAGTCTGGCGTCCGGCAACGCCTTGCGGATCAGCGTATAGGCATCCGACGGCAGGAAGCCAGGCTCGATGCCGATGCGGGCGCCGGCCTTGCCGATCTTCTGCAGATGTTCGACGGCGAGATTGGCAGCGTCGAGCGTGCCCCAGCAGGCGGCGTGCAGCGTCGGCGTCCAGAACGGGTTGTTCTGATGTTCGCCGCCTTCCATGCGGTTGCCGATATAGGCGGCATGGTCCGGCCCGCCCTTTTCGTACACGACGATCGGCAGATACCGGCTGTGGCCGATCGCATCCATGGCGGCGAAGAAGATGAACTTGTAGCCGCCCAGCAGGTATTGCGTGTTGTGCTTGGAGGTGGCGAGCAGCACATCGATGCCGGCGTCCTCCATCAGCCGGTCGACCCTTGCCTGGTCGAACGGGATATTGCCGACCGCATTCTTGCCCGGAGCAATGTTCATCTCTCTCTCCCTGAATAGCCGGATCGCCGCTGTTCCGCTCCCGATCCCTTGGCAGTGGTCAAATCTGCACCATTTTGCCCGTTCTGGTCCAGCCAGAAAGAGATGAAATGTCGTCTCTCTATGTCTCTTTGTTGTCATTCGTCGCATATTCAATCAATCTGGTCCTACCAGAATGATCAAATGAGCCACGCCCTCTAAACTGGTCCAGCGGACGAAAATTTCAAAGCCAAGCGAGGATGCGCCAATTCCGTCTCTGGCGAAACCCTCGGCAAAGCTCATAATCACCGCCGCAAGGGATGCTGGCGGGCTTGCCGGCGTCCGAGGGGTATTGGCGCACCCGACCGGGTCGCGGAGAGGACGGAGTTCGATCATGTCAGGTTTCACGATTTCCAGACGCACGATGCTTGCCGGCTCGGCAATGCTGCTGGCCTCCACCGCCATGCCGACATCGGGCTGGGCGCAGACGCCGAAGAAGGGCGGGCGGCTGGTGCTTGCCGCCGATTCCGAACCGCGCAACCTCAACCCGGCGATCGTCGCCTCCAACGGCGTGTTCTTCATCTCCAGCAAGATCGTCGAAACGCTGGCCGAAGCCTCATTCGACGGCAAGGACGGGCTTGCGCCACGGCTGGCGCTGAGCTGGGAAGGTGCCGCCGACGGGCTCTCGGCGACGTTCAAACTGCGCGACGGCGTCAAATGGCATGACGGCAAGCCGTTCACCTCGGCCGACGTCGCCTTTTCGGCGCTGCAGATCTGGAAGCCGCTGCAGAATCTCGGCCGCACTGTGTTCAAGGATCTGGCCAACGTCGACACCCCTGACGATCTCACCGCCGTCTTCAAATTCGCCAAGCCGACGCCGTTCCAGCTGATCCGCAACGCGCTGCCGGCGCTGAGCAGCGTGGTGCCGAAGCACATCTACGAGGTCGGCAAGATCGAGGAAAACCCGGCCAACAACGCGCCCGTCGGCACCGGGCCGTTCAAATTCGGCGAGTACAAGGCCGGCCAATATTACCGGCTGACCAAAAACACCGACTACTGGGGCAAGGACGAGCCCTATCTCGACGAGATCATCTATCAGGTGCTGCCGGATCGCACGTCAGCGGCGAGCGCGCTGGAGGCTGAAGAGATCCAACTGGCGGCCTTCTCCGCCGTGCCGCTGGCCGACCTCGACCGCATCTCCAAGGTGCCAGGCCTGAAGGTGATCTCCAAGGGTTACGAAGGGCTGACCTATCAGCTCGTCGTCGAGATCAACCATCGCCGCAAGGAACTGGCCGACCTGAAAGTGCGCCAGGCGATCGCGCACGCCATCGACAAGGATTTCGTCGTCAAGACGGTGTTCCTCGGCTATGCCGCCACGGCCACCGGTCCGGTGCCGAAGAACGATCCGCAATTCTACACCGCCGATGTGCCGACCTATGCCTTCGACGTCGCCAAGGCCAACGCGCTGCTCGACGAGGCCGGCTACAAGAAAGGTCCGGACGGCAAGCGCTTCACGCTAAAACTGCTGCCTGCGCCCTATTTCAACGAGACCAAGCAGTTCGGCGACTATCTGCGCCAGGCGCTCGCCGCCATCGGCATCGACGCCCAACTGGTCAACAACGACTCGGCCGCGCACATCAAGGCGGTCTACACCGACCACGCCTTCGACCTCGCGGTCGGCCCGCCGGTGTTCCGCGGCGACCCGGCGATCTCGACCACCATCCTGGTGCAGAGCGGCATTCCGGACGGCGTGCCGTTCTCCAACCAGGGCGGCTACAAGAACGACGCGCTCGACGCGCTCATCGCCAAGGCATCAGAAACGCTCGACACATCAGCCCGCACCGACCTCTACAAGGAATTCCAGAAGGAGGTGGCCACCGACCTGCCGCTGATCAACGTCGCCGAATGGAGTTTTATCAGCGTCGCGCGCGACACTGTCGGCAACATAGCAAACAACCCGCGCTGGGCGGTGTCGAACTGGGCGGACACGTATCTGGAATCGTGACAGAATTGCGCGGATGAAAGTTCGCGAGAAAAGGGGAATTTGGCCGAAGGCCGAGTTCCTTCACACCCCCCTCTGTCCTGCCGGACATCTCCCCCGCAAGGGGGGAGATCGGCTATTTGTCCGCCCCGCCAATTATGCAACCTCGAAAATTGGCGAAGCCGTCGGTGACATCCAATCTCCCCCCTTGCGGGGGAGATGTCCGGCAGGACAGAGGGGGGTGCCCAGACACCGCACCTCTCACGATCAGGCCGGCGTCCTTTTCCCATGACCCGCGCCCTCACGCTCATCCGCCGTCGCCTCGTCGGCAGCATCTTCGTGCTGCTGATCGTCGTCATAGGCACCTTCCTGCTGCTCGAAGCAGCTCCCGGCGACGCGGTCGACGCCTATATCGTCTCGACCGGCGGCGACGCCGGCATGATCGAGCTGTTGCGTCATCGCTGGGGTCTCGACCAGTCGGAGCTGACGCGGCTCGCCAATTACCTCTGGGCGCTGCTGCATCTCGACCTCGGCCAGTCGGTGACCTTCTCCCGGCCGATCCGCGACGTCATCCTCGAGCGCCTGCCCAACACGCTGCTGTTGATGGTCAGCGCCACCGCGCTTTCCTTCGGGCTCGGCTCGGCACTCGGCATCTATGCCGGCGCGCGGCCGGGCAGTTTTCGCGATCGCTTCCTGTTGATCGGTTCGCTGGCGCTTTATGCCGTGCCTGGGTTCTGGCTCGGACTGGTGCTGATCGTCGTCTTTGCCGTCGATCTGCGCTGGCTGCCGATCGGCGGCATCGAGACGTTGGCCTCTGACAAGACCGGCCTTGATCGCGTCGCCGACATCGCTGTCCATCTTATCCTGCCCGTTTCCGCCCTCGGCTTCATCTATCTGGCGCTCTATCTGCGCATGATGCGCGCCGGCATGGCCGAGGTCTGGCGGCAGGATTTCGTCCTGGCCGCACGCGCCAAAGGGTTGTCACGCCGTCGCATCGTGCTCGCCCACGTCGCCCGCAATGCGCTGCTGCCGCTGGTCACCATGCTCGGCCTGCAGTCGGCGCAGATGCTCGGCGGCAGCGTCGTCATCGAGAGCGTCTTTTCCGTGCCCGGCCTCGGCCGGCTGGCGCAGGAGGCGGTCGCCTCCCGCGACACCCCGCTTCTGCTCGGCATTATCCTCACCAGCGCCGTCCTGGTCATCGTTATCAATTTGCTCGTCGACATCGCCTACGCCTTCCTCGATCCGCGCGTCGGCGCGAGCGAGGCCCGCGCATGAGCCCGCTCCGCCGCTTTCTGCGCGTGCCTGAGGCGGTTGCCGGTGCCATCCTCCTCGCGGCGCTGATTGCCATGGCGCTGTCGGCGTCGCTGCTGTTCCCAGGCGATCCCCAAGCCATCGCCGGCCCCGCACTGCTGCCGCCGTTCCAGGACTGGTCGCTGCCGCTCGGCACCGACCGGCTTGGCCGCAACGTGCTGGCCGAGCTTTTTCATGGCGCCCGCACGTCGCTGGCCGTCGGGCTCGCGGCCGCGGCGGCGGCACTTGTCGTCGGCGCGGTGGTCGGCACATTGGCCGGCTTTGCCGGCGGCCTCGTCGACGAGGTGCTGATGCGCGTCACCGACGCCTTTCAGACCGTGCCGAGCTTCCTGTTGGCGCTGGCCTTCGTCAGCGTCGTCGGACCGTCGCTCGGCGTCGTCGTGATTGCCATCGCTCTCGGCACCTGGACCGGACCGGCTAGAGTAGCCCGCGCTGAAGTCCTCTCCATTCGCGAACGCGATTATGTCGCCGGGGCCAGGGTCATCGGCATGCACCCGCTGGCGATCGCCTTTCGCGAGGTGCTGCCCAACGCCTTGCCACCGGTGCTGGCGATGTCGTCGGTGATCGTCGCCGCCGCGATCCTCACCGAAGCGGCCTTGTCTTTCCTCGGCTTGGGCGACCCCAACCGGGTCACCTGGGGCGGCATGATAGCAGAAGGCCGCGCCGTGCTGCGCACCGCGCCCTTCCTGTCGATCGTCCCGGGCATAGCGTTGGTTCTGACCGTGCTCGGCGTCTATCTCGCTGGTGAAGGCATCGTCGAGACGACGGCAGTCAGGAGAGGCCTTTCGTGACCGCCCTGGCTACGATCCGCGACCTGACGGTGACCTACCGCCGCGACGGCAGCGAGGTGGCGGCACTGAAGAGCGTCAGCCTCGACATCGCCGCTGGCGAACGCCTCGCCATCATCGGCGAAAGCGGCTCGGGCAAGAGCACGCTGGCACTGGCCATTGCCGGGCTGCTGCCGGCTTCTGCCAAGGTTGGAGGTCGCATCGATTGGTTTTTGTCCTCATCGGGCGCCAAGGCACCCCCCTCTGTCCTGCCGGACATCTCCCCCGCAAGGGGGGAGATTACGCTCTCACCTCTGCCTTCGCCAATCACCAATGTCGCGGAAGGGGAGCGGTCGGCGAAGCTGCTGATCTCCCCCCTTGCGGGGGAGATGTCCGGCAGGACAGAGGGGGGTGTGACGGAACGCCAGCCTTTCAAACCCGAACTCAACAAAATCCCCCGCCTCGGCCGCGACATCGGCTTCGTCTTCCAGGACCCGTCCGCCAGCCTCGATCCGGTGATGACCATCGGCAAGCAAATCGCCGAAGTGGCGCGCACGCATCTCGGCCTCACCTGGTCCCAGTCCTATGCCAGGGCCAAAAGCCTGCTCGAGCGCGTCCGCCTGCCAGATCCGGACTCGGCCTTGCGCGCCTTCCCGCATCAGCTCTCCGGCGGCCAGAAGCAGCGTGTGGCGATCGCCGCCGCCATTGCGGCCGGTCCGAAGTTGCTGATCGCCGACGAAGCGACCAGCGCGCTCGATACCATCGTGCAGGCCGAGATCGTCGCCTTGATCAGACGACTGGTGAACGAGGACGGCATGACGCTGCTGTTCATCAGCCATGACATCGCGCTGGCGGCCGAGCTTGCCGAGCGCATCGCCGTTTTCCGTCATGGCCAGTTGGTCGAGCTTGGCATGACGGCGCAGATTGTCGGCGCCCCGGCCCAGCCCTATACGCGTGCATTGCTCGACGCCCATATAGGCCTCGACACCAGGCCGTTGCTGAACCGAGCCAGGCTCCACGCATGAGCCTGCTGGCGGTGTCCAACCTCACCAAGCGCTACCGTCGCGGCGGCAAGACCATCGCTGCCGTCGACGATGTCTCCTTTCACATCGACCCCGGTGAGACGCTGGCGTTGGCCGGACCTTCGGGCAGCGGCAAGTCGACGATCGCGCGGTTGGTGCTGCGATTGATCGAGCCGGACGACGGACGCATCGAATTCGAAAGCGACGATTTCCTGGCCTTGAGCGGCGCCGCGCTGCGAGCACGCCGCGCACGCCTGCAAATGGTGTTCCAGGATCCATTGGCCGCCTTCAACCCTCGCGCCACGGTGGCGCGTGTGCTCGACGATCCCTTGCGCATCCATGGCATCGCCTCCCGCGCCGAGCGCCCGCGCCGCATCGCCGCGTTGCTGGAGCGCGTCGGGCTGACGGCTAATCTCGCGCCGCGCGCCATTCATGAAATCTCCGGCGGCCAGCGGCAGCGTGTCGCCATTGCCCGCGCCATCGTCACGAAGCCGTCGCTGATCGTGCTCGACGAGGCGGTGTCGGCGCTTGACGTCTCCGTGCGCGGGGAGATCCTCGAGCTTTTGCTCGACCTGCAACGCCAGGAAAAGATCGCCTATCTCTTCATTTCACATGATCTCGGCGTCATCAGGTCGGTCGCCCACCGCGTCATCCTTCTCGACGCCGGCCGAATTGCCGAAAACGGCGATGCCCAAACCGTCATCGGCGCGCCGCAATCAGCCATCGGCAAGGCGCTGGTGGCGGCCGCGCCAAGATTGAACCGGGCCGGACCATGATCCCGAAAAGTGAGATCGCAGGCATGACAGCCCAGCATTTGCTTTGCCCAAGGCACCGAGACGGGACGGCGTCGGCACCGATGACCTACCGGGGCGTCGCCGCCCGCGAAATCTTGATGCGGCTGGCGTCGGCCGGCCTCGATTGAGTTCCGGCCGCCACCACCCGTTCGCTCAATAGCCGACGGTGAAGCGCTGCCTGATGTGGGCCGGCTTCTCGATCTCATCGACCATGACGATCGCGTAGTCCTCGAAGGAAATGCTGCTCCCCTTGTCGGAGGCGAGAAGCGTGTCCTTGCCGAGGCGGAATTTGCCGGTGCGCTCGCCCGGCACGAACATCGCGGATGGCGACAGGAACGTCCAATCGAGGTCGCTGACCGTCTTCAATCTGTCGAGAAAGTCGGCGCCCTTCTGCGCTTCTGCCTTGTAGATCGCCGGGAAGTCGGGGCTATCGACCAGCCGCTTGCCCGGTGCGGCTTCGAGACTGCCGGCGCCGCCGACGACGAGATAGCGCTTCACGCCGGAGGCCCGCACAGCGGCAATCAGCGTGTCGGCGTCGCTGTCCAGAAAATGCACCGTGCTGATCACCACATCATGGCCGCGGATCAGATCGGCAAGACCCTGCTCGTCGAAGACGTCGCCCTTCCTGGCCGTCACGCGTGGCAGCGCCGCGATCTTTTCCGGGTTGCGCGCAATGCCGGTGACGGTGTGGCCGCGATCGGAGAGTTCTTTGAGAAGGCGCGAACCAACTGCGCCGGATGCACCAATGAGAGCGACTTTTGCCATGTCTTTCAGTTCCCTTGTTGAAGATTTGCTGGGGATCACGCCGCCGCGATATGGGCGACGAGATTGTCGAAGCTGCCGAATAGTGCGTTCGAACCGATGAGCCGGGGCGCATCGTTGCGGATGACCGCCAGCGAAGGCACGCCATCGGCATGCAGGCGCTGTAACAGCGCGCGGCCGCGGCCGACCATCTCGCGGTAGGCCGTCAGCAATGTTTCGGTCGGCGCCTTGAGCATCTCGGCGGCGTCCGCCATGCCGGCGGCGGCGAGCACCTCGGCCACACCGCCGATCGTCACGACATCGCGTCCATCCACGTAGCGCGCCCGCTGGATCGTCTTCAGCGCGGCAAGCCGGCGGCTGGGATCTTCCAGGCCGGCGGCACTGATACCGAGCGTGGCGGCATGCGAGTCGAGCAGGGTTCCGCGGACGCCAAGGACATTGTGCCGGTAGGCCGGTGTGAACACTTGTCCGGTCAGGCGCTCGATGCGCTGGTCGTTCGCCCAGGCATGGGCGGCAAAACCTTCATCCATCGGACGCGCGCCGGCGCCGGAGAACAGGCCGGTCGGCAGCAGTTCGACGTTCAGGCCGGCGGCCGGCAACCGGTCGAGCATCGGGGTGGCGCCATAGCACCAGCCGCAGAGCGGATCGAAAAGATAGGTCACTTCTGAATTGCTCATAGTCGCTGCCATTCCTGTCCGGCCACCGGACTCATCGAGGCCGTCGCTCGTATGTGGCAGACGGCGGCCTTGCGATAAATGGCGCCCAATTATACAAACTGTCTGATCTGATCATACAAAGGGCAGCCAGCTTGGCCGAACTTCTGAACCTCAATCGGCTGGCTTATTTCACCACGGTGATGGAAACCGGCTCGTTCACTGCCGCGGCCGACCGGCTTGGCGTCGCCAAGGCCGTGGTCAGCCATCAGATCGGCAAGCTCGAAGAGGAGCTGGGCGCAACGCTGCTGCAGCGCACGACCCGGCGTGTCACGCCGACCGAAGAGGGTCGCCTCTTTTATGACCGCGCGATGATCATCCTGCGCGAAGCGGAGGCGGCCTATGGCGAAATCTCGCGCGGAGCCGTCGAACCGAGCGGAACGCTGAGGCTCACGGCGCCACTCGACTACGGCACCAAGATGGTGGCTCCGGTCATGGCGGCCTATCTCAGAACCTATCCGCATATGCGCGTCGAGGCGATCTTCGACGACGCCGTCAGCAATCTGGTGGACGAGCAGATCGATCTCGGCATCCGCGTCGGCTGGCTCACCGATTCCTCGAACCAGGCGCGGCGCCTGGGGACGATCCGGCAGATCGTGGTGGCGAGCCCTGGCTTCGCGGCGAGCCTGCCGCCCGACGTGACGCCGCGCCAGGCAAGATCGCTGGCCTGGGTCGGCAACACCCAGTTGCGCGGCATCGGCCAATGGCTGTTTTCCAGGGACGGCGAAACGGTGCTGACCGAACTCAATCCGGTCGTCATGTGCGACAAGAGCCCCGCCGCCCTGGCTTGTGTGCTCGCCGGCATCGGGCTCGGCGTCTTTCCGGACTACAGCGTCAGCGACGATATCGCCGAGGGGCGACTGGTGCCGGTGTTTGCCGACTGGAGCCTGCCGTCAGGCGGCATCCACGCGGTCTTTCCGCCGGCCAGGTTCCGGCCCGCCAAGGTGCGCACCTTCGTCGATCTGCTCGCGGCGGCCGAGAGACGGCGATCGCGCGGTGTTGCCGCGGCCTGAAGCCGATGGCGGTCAGCGGGCCTCTTGCAGGATCATCTCGGCTGCCTTTTCCGCGATCATGACGACCGGCGAGTTGGTGTTGCCCGAGACGATTGTCGGCATGATCGAGGCATCGACCACGCGCAGCCCGCCAAGCCCGTGAACACGCAGGGCCTCGTCGACCACCGCCATCGTATCCGAACCCATCTTGCAGGTGCCGACGGGGTGGAAAATCGTCGTGCCGATATCGCCGGCCTTGCGGATGAGCTCTTCGTCGCTGTCATACTGCGTGCCGGGCAGCATCTCTTCCGGCGCAAAGCGCGCCACCGCTTTTGCCTTCATCAGACTGCGGACATGGCGCAACGACGCGACGGCCACGCTGCGGTCCCCCTCGGTGGAAAGATAGTTCGGGCGGATCTTCGCCGCCTCCCGCACATCGGCTGAACCCATGTGCACGCTGCCCCGGCTTTCGGGGCGCAGATTGCAGACCGAGACGGTGACCGCGGGAAAGCGATGCAGCGGCTCGCCCAGACGGTTGGTGCTCAGCGGCTGCACGTGATATTCGAGATCGGGCGTTGCGAGGCGTGGATCGCTCCTGGCGAAGATGCCGAGCTGGCTCGGCGCCATCGACAGTGGCCCGCTGCGCTTGAGCGCGTATTCCAGCCCCATCGACGCACGGCTGACCAGATTGTGGTAGCGCTGGTTGAGCGTGGCGGTGTTGGCGACCTTGAAGACGGTGCGAATCTGCAAATGGTCCTGCAGGTTTTCTCCAACGCCCGGCAAGGCATGACGAACATCCAGGCCGATGCTCGAAAGCAGGTCGGGGCGGCCCACCCCCGACAGTTCGAGCAGCTTCGGCGAGTTGATGGCACCGGCCGCAAGGATCGTCTGTCCAGCGCGGATCTGGTGTAGGCGGCCGCCTTGGCGGAAAACCAGTCCGGTGACGCGCCGGCCGTCGAATTCGAGCCGTTCGGTCTCCGCGCCGAGCACCACGCGCAGGTTCTTGCGCCCCGCGATGCCGCGCAAAAACGCCTTCGACGTGTTCCAGCGCACGCCCTTCCTTTGGTTGACCTCGAAATAACCCGAGCCTTCATTGGTGCCGGTGTTGAAGTCTTCGGTGCGCGGAATGCCGAGTTCCTCGGCAGCGTCCCGAAAGGCGTCGAGGATCGGCCACGACAGCCGCTGCCGTTCGACCCGCCACTCGCCGCCACCGCCGTGCATGGCACTCTTGCCGCCGTGATAGTCTTCCGATTTGAGGAAATAGGGCAACACGTCGTCCCAGCCCCAGCCGGCATTGCCGGCCTGCCGCCAACCATCATAGTCGGCAGCCTGGCCTCGCATGTAGATCATGCCGTTGATCGATGAACAGCCGCCGAGCACCTTGCCGCGCGGATAGTTGAGGCTGCGTCCATTGAGACCGGCTTCCGGCTCGGTCTTCATCATCCAGTCGGTGCGCGGATTGCCCATGCAGAAGAGGTAGCCGATCGGGATATCGACCCAGTGATAACGGTCACTGCCGCCAGCCTCGAGCAGCAGCACATTGTTGCGCGGATCGGCCGAAAGCCGGTTGGCGAGCACGCAGCCGGCGGAACCGGCGCCGACGATGACGTAATCGTAATTGCCGAACGGGGACGGTGGAGCCTCGGTCACGTGCGCGCCTGCTGTCCGGCGATGCGCTCCCACATCGGGGTCATCGCCTGGTTGATCTCGCCGTACAGTCGATACCGCCGTGCGTATGCGTGAGCAACCGTCTCGTTGGGTACAAAATGTCGGGCCGCCGCTGTCATGGCGGCGGCACCGGCATTGTAATCCGCGAAGATGCCGACGCCGGTGCCCGCCGCGATCGCCGCTCCCAGGGCGCCGGTTTCGCGGCTGCGCGCCACGGTGACGGGCACGCCGAGCACATCGGCGAATATCTGCGGCCACACGCTGCTGCGCGAGCCCCCGCCCGACAGCACCACCTGGTCGAAATCGGCGCCCGCTTTGTGCAAGGTCTCGACATGGCGCTTGTGCTCGAAGGCGACGCCCTCGAACAGCGCACGCAGCAGATGGGCCCGGCTGTGCCAGCCGGCGATGCCGTAGAACCCGGCGCGCGCATGGCCATTCTGCTGCGAGCCGTAGAGGAAGGGATGATAGATCGGGATGTCGCTGTTGGGATCGACTGACGCCACCAGTTCGCTGCACAATTCGAACGGCGACTTGCCGGCTTCGCCGCCATGTTCGAGGAATTCGCGAACGATCCATTCGAGATTGGCGGCCGAGGTCGCGCTGGATTCGATCGCCAGATAGCGCTGGCGATCGAAAGTCGACAGCATGAAGATCGAAGGGTCGCGGATCGGTTCGTCGGTGATGATCTGGTTGATGCTCCAGGTTCCAGCGATAACCGAGGCGGCGCCGGTTCTGGTCACGCCCGAACCGACCGCGCTGGCGACGACATCGAATAGCCCGGCGACGACCGGCGTGCCGATGCGCAGTCCAGTCAGGGCCGCCACCTCCGCGCCCACATGGCCGGCAATGTCGGCCGATTCCAGCACTGGCGGCAGCAGGTCCACGCAATCGCCGAGCCCATAGGCGGCAAGCAGGTCCGGCTCGTAGCGACGGTCCCGCATCTGCAGCAGGCCGCAGCCCGACATATCTGAAGTATCGCTGCTGCGCGCACCGGTCAGGCGGTTGACGACGAAATCCTTGCACAGGAACACAGTTCCGATGCTGGCAAACAAAGCCGGCGAAAAGCGCTTGAGCCAGGCTAGCAGGGTCGGCGTCTGCGCCGCCCACGGCCGTTGCAGGCAATGTGCATAGGTGCGGTCGCCGACATTCTCTTTTGCCCATTCGGCGACGATGTCGACCGCGCGTGTATCGAGCGACTGGATGCCGATCAACGGCGCACCCTCGCGATCGAGCGCGTAGAGCCCGTTGCCATGACCGGCGCAGCCGATGGCAACGATCTCGCGGGCGTCGATACCGGCTTCAGCGATGCATTGGCCGATGACCGAAACCGCGTTGCGCCAGAGTTCGTCGAGGTCGCGTTCGACATGTCCGGGCTTTGGCATGGACGAGCGGCCGTCACGGGCGGCGAATGCCAGCTCGCGGCCGGACAAGTCGAAGAGGATGGCCTTGATGACGGTGTTGCCGGCATCGAGGCCGAGGATGTAGCTTGCCATTGACGCCTCCCGAGGCCGCAGCCTATGCCTGGTTGTACAGATCCCAGGCCACGCCGCCATTGGCATCGTCATGAATGATCGCCATCAGCCCGCGCACGACGGCGCTCGGGTTGGCATGCTGGTAGATGTTGCGGCCATAGACCATGCCAAGCGCACCCTGTGCCATCAAGGCAGCCGACTTGTCGAACACGGCACGCAGATCCTCCTTGCCGCCGCCGCGCACCAGCACCGGGCAGCGCGCCGCCTCGACGACGCGGTGGAAGTCGTTGGGATCGGTGGTCGGATCGGCCTTGACGATATCGGCACCCATCTCGCGGGCAAGCCGGGTCAAGGTGACGATCTTTTCGGCATCGCCGTCGACCATGTAGCCGCCATGCTCTGCGACCGGCAGCATGGCCAGCGGCTCGATCATCAGCGGCAGGCCGTATTTCTCGCAATCGGCGCGCACGCGGGCGATGTTCTGCACGCATTGCCGGAACAGGTCCGGCTCGTCGGGCAGCATGAACAGATTGACCACGACGCAAGCCGCATCCATCTCGATGGCGCCAAGCAAGGGCTCGGCTTCGTTCTGCAGCACCGCCCACATCGCTCGGTGGCGTATCCTGTTGTAGGGATTGCCCATGTCGATGCGCATCACCAGCGCCGGCTTGTCCTTGCCAGGCACGGCCTGCAGCAGGTCGGCCTGGCCGTAGTTCATCTGGATGGCGTCGGGGCCGGCCTTGACCAGTTGGTTGACGACGCTGGCCATGTCTTCCAGCCCGGCAAGGAAACTCGGCTCGTTGCAGACGCCGTGATCGATGGCGACGTCGAGACAGCGGCCGCCGCCGAACAGACGGTTCATGCGGACTTTCTTGTTTACGCGCATAGGGCGCTCCTTTGATGCGTCTGGAGATCGATGCCGTGCCGGTAGGCCAGCAAGGTGAGGAAGGTCGAGCGCTCAATGGCGGCCTCGCTGGCGCTCCAGCCCTTGTGCGCCGCCAGCATGTCGAGAACGGCATTGACGAGGTCGAAGCTGAGACCGCCCGAAATGGCGATGGTGGTGCGGCGCAGGAACAGGTCGGCGAGGCACTCGACCTGCTCGCGCTCGATGATGCGCCCTATCTCGCTTGCCGAATAGTCCGACCGCGGCAGCATCTGTTCGCCCGCCGGGTGCGAAACGAAATCCCTGGCCGACGTGCCATAGCGTTGCAGAAGTGTGTGCGCGCGATCGACCGGCAGGCCATGCTCGGCAGCGAATGACGCGTACCAGGCGTCCGGATCGGTGGGAAAATCGCGGCCGCCACCGATGGCCATGTCCTGCGTTCCCTGGCTGCGCGCGAGGCCGAGCCGCTTCAGCGCCATGTCGGCGGCCAGCGCTCCAAACGAACGGAAGGTGGTCCACTTGCCGCCGATCATGCACAACGTCGCCGGCAGATGCCCGCTCGCTTCCACGAACTCGCAAAAATGATCGCGCGGTATGCGGCTCGTAAAACTGTCCTCGCTGGCCGGCAAAGGACGCACGCCGGCGAAGCGGAACACGATCTGGTTTTCGGTAACCTTGATCGAGGGAAAGACGAAAGCGAGCGACTGCAGGATGTAGCGCTGCTCGTCCTCCTCGCAACGGACTAGGTCTGGATCATCGACCCGGATGTCGGTCGAGCCAATCAGCACCTTGCCCAGATAGGGAAACAGGATGCAGATGCGACCGTCCTCGTTTTCGTAATAGACCATGTGGCCGCCGAGTGCGTCGAACAGTTCGCTGTTGTCGACGATCAGATGCGAGCCCTTGGTACCGCCCATCATCGTCTGCGCCGTCGCCCCGATGGCCTTGTTGGTCAGGTCGATCCAGCCACCGGTGGCGTTGATGACCAGTTGCGCCCGCACCGGCAACTTTTCGCCGGTCAGCGTGTCGGTGATGACAAGGCCGTCGCCGGTCGACGACGCCTGAGCGTAGTTCAGGGCGCGCGCGTTCGCCCCGCTCGTCGTGGCGTCCAGCAGCATCTCCAGGCCGAGGCGCTCGGGCCGGCTCACCCAGGCGTCGTAATAGGTCGCCGAATTGCGGATCGCCGGGTTGATCGCCGGCCATGTCTTCAGGGTTTCGGCGCGGCCCCTGAACCGGTGCGTCGGCATCAAACGCCGTGCAGCGGTGAAAAGGTCATACATGGCAAGCCCGGCTTTGATGACCAGCGCCCCGCGCCGGCTGGGCCGCCGCGTCAGCCCCAGGAAACGCACCGCACCGTTGGCGAGGCCGGAAAACATATCAAAGATCGGCACCGTCGTCGGCAATGGGGCCACATAGTGCGGCGCATTCCTCAGCAGCCGGTCGCGTTCGAGCAGCGATTCGCGCACCAGTTTGAATTCGCCGTTTTCGAGGTAGCGCAGGCCGCCATGCACCATGCGCGACAGGGCGGCACTGGCACCACTGCAATAGTCGCCCTTTTCCGCCAGCACGACATCGACCCCTTGCAAGGCCAGTTCGCGAAAGACGCTGATGCCGTTGATGCCGCCACCAATGACGAGCACGGCAATGTCCGGCCGGTCGCGCAGACCGGCGATTGTATGACTACGCTTCATCGGGGCTGTTGCCTTTTTTTCTCAGGCATCCATCGCGGTGAGATGTGCGGCTGCCGCGGCGTCGATTGCCGCAAGCTCGCTTGCGGCAAGCGTGATCTCCCCGGCCCGTGCATTGTCGAGCGCCTGCTCAGGATTGCGTGCGCCGCACAGGGCGAAGGTGATGCCCGGCTGGGCGAGCGTCCAGGCGATGACGATCTGCGCCATCGACGCCTGGTGGCTTTCCGCGATCGGGGCGATTGCCTCTTTCAGCTTTGCGACCTTCTGCCGGTTGGCCGTGGAGAAGCGTGGGTTGTCCTTGCGTTGGTCGTCGCCGCCGAATGTGCGCTCAGGGTCGACCGTGCCGGTAAGTAGCCCCAACCCCAGCGACGAGTAGCTGAGGGTGGCAATGTCATGGCGGCGGGTGATCGGCAGCAGGCTGCTCTCGATGTCGCGGTCGATCATCGAATAGCGCTCCTGGATCGCATCGAGCTGGCCGGCATCGATATACTGGCCAAGATCCTCGGCGCTGATGTTGCTGGCGCCAATGGCGCGGATCTTGCCGGCCGCCTTGAGCTTTTCCAGCGCCGCCATCGTCTCGGCGATCGGGGTCGTCGGATCCTGCCAATGGGTGATGTAGAGGTCGATGTAGTCGGTGCCCAGACGCCGCAGGCTCTGCTCGACCTCATAGGCGATGCCATCGGCGCCGAGATAGCGATGCACAGGCTTGTCGTCCTGATCGAAGAAATGGCCGCCCTTGCCCGAATGCCAGTTCAACCCGCATTTGGTCGCGATCACCACTTTGTCGCGCTTGCCCTTGATGGCGGTGCCGACGATCGCCTCGCTGCGGCCAAGACCGTAGGCCGGCGCTGTGTCGATCAGGCTGAGGCCGGCATCGATCGAGGCTTCGATCGCCTTGACCGACTCCTTCTCGTCGGTGCCGCCCCACATCCACCCGCCAATCGCCCAGGTGCCCAGGCCTACAGCCGACGCCGATATGCCGGACTTGCCGATCTGCCGCTGGATCTGTCGAGAATTCATGCTACCTCCTGTTCGGCCAGCTCGAGGATCTGGAGCCCCGTGGCCTCGTCCGTGACGATGGTGTCGAGATGGTTGCCGCGCAGGGCGGCGAGGATCGGCGCGACCTTGCTGGGGCCGCTTGCAATGCCGATCGAGCGCGGGATGGTCGCGAACTCGTCAAGCGTCAACGAGACCAGCGAACGGTTGAGCGAGTAGTTGCAAAGCTTGCCCTGGCGGTCGATGAGATGAGCGAGCAGCTCGCCTGTCGCCCCGGACTTCTCGATCGCCTGGCGATCGGCATTCGAGGACGGATGCAGGTCGTAGTAGCTGGAATCGTCGGTCAGGATGGAGCCGACACCCACCACCGCGACATCCGCCTCGCGCGCCTTGCGAAACACGTCGGCGACGGAGCTGATGCCCATCAGCATTTCGCGCTGCTGCGCGGTGTCGGCAAACAGCGGCGCATGGATCTGGTAAGCGCGGCCGCCGAGCTTGTCGGCCATCAGCGAGGCGACGTGGTTGACGTCGGTATAGTGCTTGCCCTGCACCAGGCCGGTTGCGGGAATGATCTCGACGTCGTATCGGCGCCCCGGCTTGAGACCGGCGACCAGCGCGCTGACGCCCTTGCCGCCGGTGATCGAGATCGTGTCGCCGTCCTTGATGGTGTCGAGCAGCAGCCCAGCCGCCGCCTCGCCGACCCGCTGCAGGGCCGTGTGCGGATTTTCGGAAACCGACGGCACCACCATCGCCCGCTCGATGCCGCCCAGCGCAACCAGCCGCGCTTCCAGGTCGACCAGATGGTCGATCGGCGACTTGATCTTGATCTCGACGAGGCCGAGCTGGTGGCCGCGCTTGATCAGCCGGTTGACCGTCGCGTGCGAGAGGCCGAGTTCCCCGGCGATCTCGGCCTGGGTCTTGCCTTCGATATAATGCAGGACAAGCGCCTGGTGCATCTGACGAACAGCGGCGATGTCGTCGCGGGTGTTGGGAGGGGCCATGGTCTTGCTTCGCCGCCTTTGAGGTTCAGGACTTCTTGCGGTGCAGGAAGTGATCGATCGACACCGCCGCCAGCAGGATGCATCCCTTGATCATGTCCTGCCAATAGACCGAGACATCGAGCAGGATAAGCGAGCTCGTCACCACCGACAGCAACGCCATGCCGAGGATCGCTCCGAAGATGGTGCCCGAGCCGCCATTCAGCGAGGCGCCGCCGATGACGGCCGCGGCGATGATGTTGAGCTCCATGCCGGCGCCGAAGGTCGGCGTCGCCGCGCCAAAGCGCGCCATGTAGATCACACCGGCCAGTCCAGCGAGGGTCGAGCACAGCACCGTGACCCAGAACTTCACCTGATTGGTCCTGATGCCGGAGAACTGCGCGGCCTTCTCGTTGGAGCCGGTGTAGAAAACCTTGCGGAAGGCCGTGGCGCGACGCAGCAGGAAGTCGAAGATGGCCACCACGACGATGAAGATCAGGATGACATAGGGGATGTTGTTGAAACTGCCCTGGCCGATGGCCTTGAAGGCCGGCGGCAGGGTGAACAGCGACAGCGGCGTGCCCTTGGTGACCACCAGGCACATGCCCCGCACGATGACCATGGCCGCCAGCGACGTGATGAAATGATTGAGGCCTATCACGGTCACGAAGAAGCCCATCGCCGCGCCGATCAGCGCGCTGACGCCGATGCCGATCAGGCTTGCCGTCCAGGGGTCGAGACCGGCGAGGAACAGCGCACCCGAGACCACCATCGAGAAACATACGACCGAGCCGACGGAAAGGTCGATGCCGCCGACGATGAGCAGGATCGTCATGCCGACGACGACGATCCCTTCGATGGAGAAGCTCATCAGCATGGCGCGGAAATTGCCCCATGTCAGGAAGTGCGGCGAGGCGAAGCTCATGGCGATGCACAGCGCCAGGATGATGACGATCAGCCCGGCCTCGCGCATCGAGGCGAGCTGAGCGAGATTGATGCGCCGCCCGGCGGCCTTGATCTCGGCGTGCACGAGCGCTTCTCCTGATTCCCTAGGCGACATTCTGGGCCTGCCTTTGATTTGAACTATCCTGAACGCCAGAGGCGAGCATGATGATGGCTTCCTCGCCGAGGTCGTCGGCGGTGAGTTCGCCGGCGATCCTGCCTTCGCGCACCACGAGAACGCGGTCACACAAACCGATCAGCTCCGGCAGTTCCGACGAGATAACGATGACGCCGACACCGCTGCCGGCAAGCTGGCGCAGCAGCCGGTGGATCTCGACCTTGGCGCCGACATCGATCCCGCGCGTCGGCTCGTCCATGATGATGACCTTGGGACTGACGGACAGCTGCCTGGCGATGGCAACCTTCTGCTGGTTGCCACCGCTCAGCGTCGAGACGGCGGCCTCGATGCCGGCCATGCGCACGCCAAGCCTGCCGGTCAGTTCCCTCGCCTGACGATCCTCGGCCTTGCGGTCGAGCAGGCCGAGGCGCCCGGTGAGCCGGCCAAGGTCGAGCGCGGAGATGTTCGCCGCGATCGGCAGATCGAGGAATACGCCGGAGCCTTTGCGATCCTCAGAGAGATAGACCAGTCCCGCCTTGACCGCATCGCCATAGCCGCGTAGCCGGAGCTGCTTTCCGTCGAGCGCGACGGTTCCAGAGGTCATTGGCCTGAGGCCGCAGACCGTCTGTGCGATCTCGCTGCGGCCGGCGCCGATCAGGCCGCCTATGCCCAGGATTTCGCCGGCGCGAAGCTGCAGATCGACGTCGGCGAAGCGGCGCCCATCGGAAAGCCCCTTGACCGAGAGGAGCAGACGCCCAAGCTCTTGCGGCGCCAGCTTGTCGGGATAGAGCTGGGTGATTTCGCGGCCCACCATCTTGCGCACGACATCGTCCGGTGAGACGGCGGCGACCTGATCGGTCGCCACGTAGCGGCCGTCGCGGAAGACGGTGACGCGGTCGCAGAGCGAGAATATCTCGGCCATGCGGTGGCTGATATAGACCACCGAAATGCCACGTTCCTTGAGCCCGCGCACGATCGAGAACAGGCGCTGCGCTTCGCTTTCGGTCAGCGCCGCGGTCGGCTCATCAAGCATCAGCACCTTGCAGTCGAGCGTCAGCGCCTTGGCGATCTCGACAAGCTGCTGGTTGGAAATGGAGAGGTCGGCGACCCTGGTACGCACCGGAATGGGTGCGAGAAGATCCATCACTTTCTGGGCGTCGGCGTAGAGCTTCTGGAAATTCATCAGCGGCGCGCGCCGGCTGTTGATCGCGGCCATGTAGATGTTTTCGGCAACGGTGGCGTCCTGACACAGCGCGATTTCCTGGTGGACAAGCGCAATGCCGAGGCGTTGGGCGGCCGCGGGCGAGTGGATCGAAACACGCTCACCATCGATCAGGATGTCGCCCTCGTCGGGCTGCAATACACCGGCGATCATGTTCATCAGCGTCGACTTGCCGGCGCCGTTCTCTCCGCACAGTGCATGGATTTCGCCGCGCCGCAGCTCGAACCGTACGTCGCTCAGCGCCTTGACCGGGCCGAACGCCTTGGACAGGCCACGGATTTCAAGAATAGGCGCCTGGGTCACGCCGTGCTCCTGCAATGAACCTGCGGGGAGGAAGGAGGCCGAAGCCTCCTTCCCGGTTAATCCGGCCATGCCGAGGCCGGGCGGCGAGATCGAGACTATTCCTCGATGCCCTTGGTGCCGCGACGCTTGAGGTACTTGTCCCAGTAGAAGTCGTCCGCATTGTCCTTGGAGACGATGGAGAAGCCATTGTCGACGAAGGGCACGCTCATCGGGTTGAAGCCGGAACGCTTGGCGTCGTTCATCGGGTCGATCAGGCCGGGATGCTTGGCCATCCACAACAGCATGAAGCCCATATAGCCCTGCATGCCCTGGTTTGGATTGACCGAGCCGAAAATCTCGCCGGCCTTGATCATGTCGAGGATCTTGGCATTAACGTCGGCGAGCATGACACGGATCTTGCCACCGCCTTCCTTGGCGGCCTGGGCAGCGCCGATGGCCGAGTTGGCCTCCGGCATAAACACGGCGCCAAGATCAGGATGCGCCTGCGCCAGGCTCAGAACCGCCTGATAGGCCTTAGTCGGATCCTGGTTCGAAGCGGCGCGGCCCACGAGCTTCATGTCAGGCCATTTGGCTTCCATGCGGGCAACGAACGCGTTGACGCGCTTGTCGTGGTTGTCCTGACCGGGATTCTCCAGCACCGCATATTCGCCCTTGCCGTCCATCGCCTTGGCAACGGCGTCGGCGGCATAGGTGCCTTCGGCATTGTTGTCGGAAGTGATGTAGGAGACGCGCTTGGAATTCGGCGAGTCGGCGGCGAAGGTCACCACCGCGGTGCCCTGTTCGATGGCGCGATTGATCGGCTCGATGAACGGATCGGAATTCATCGGGTGTACCAGTATGCCGGCAGGCTTCTGCGCCAGCGCCTGGTCGAAGGTCGCGATCTGCTTGTTGACGTCGTATTCCGGCGTACCCGTATAGGCGGTCTCGCAGCCGAACTGCTGGCCGGCCTGCTTGAACATTTCATAGACCGGGAACCAGTATTCGACGCCCGAGACCATGACGTTCATGACGTATTTTTCACCCGGCTCGCATTTGAACGGGTTGGGGGTTTCGGCGCGTACCTGCATCGACCCAAAGCAGGTCGATGCAGCCGCCGCGATTGCGAGCGTGCTCAGAAATTTGCGCAAGTTTCCTCCCTTGGCCGAAGCCATCCTCAATGACCGTCGCAGACGCTCAGCGAGCGCTGCCGTATGGATTTGATGATGCCGACCTTCCTCCGAAAGCCGACGATCGGGACATTACAGCCTCGGCACATGTTGTCAATATAATTCACATATTGAAATATATTTCACGACCTCCTTCGGGGACCTATACGCTCCGATCGACGAAGCTGGTCGCGGGCCGCCAAGGTGCCGTACGGGCTAGGCAGGGCCTTTCCGGCCTTTGGCCGCGAACCGCGGAGAGTGTGGTTAGAGTATCGGCACCCAGGAGCTCGCGTGGTGCCCTCCCGCCGGCCGCGTCTTTATCGCGTGAAGCCACGATCTTGTCTTTGATAGCATCTATTCCGGGCGCGGCGTGACGCTCTCCATGTCGCTTAGCCAAGAAGTCTGCTGCTGCGTCGGCTTACGGCAGCCTTCGGACCATCCGGCGTATTCCGAGAAGCTTCGGCAGTCCCCCGAATGCGAACGGCCCGCTGGCTGGTGCCTGGGGGACTGTTGTTTGGTGCAGATTGGTTTGCGGGGGACGGGATTGGGT
>NZ_JAMYQH010000046.1:0-44777 GCF_040320765.1 Mesorhizobium sp. M0618
GAAAGGGCTGGCCCCTGTGCAATACAGGAACCAGCCCTTAAACCTACCAACTCAATGAACCGTCCAACTTTATGGGGTCAGTTCAGAAATTCCCGGCCTCTTTTCTTTTGCTTCCATCGATTTGCCCTGCGCATTTCCGGGCGGGACTCCCTCGACCGCCCTAGCTCGGCAGTGCCGGCATCAGCTTGGGATCCGGCTTCTCCGCCAAATGAGGCAGGTCCTTGCTGGCGATGAAGGTGTAGAACATGGGCACGACGAAGAGCGTGAACATGGTGCCGACCAGGATGCCGGTGAAGATGACCAGGCCCATCGAATAGCGGGCCGCGGCACCAGCGCCGCTGGAGGTGATCAGCGGCACCACGCCGAGCGCCATCGCCGCTGTCGTCATCAGGATCGGCCGCAGGCGCACCTTGGCCGAGGCGATGATGGCGTCGCGCCGCCGCATGCCATGTTTTTCACGTTGCTGGTTGGCGAACTCGACCAGCAGGATGCCGTGCTTGGTTATCAGACCGATCAGTGTGATCAGGCCGACCTGCGTGTAGATGTTGAGCGTCCCGAGGCCCAGATTGAGCGGCACGATCGCGCCGAAGATCGACAGCGGCACCGCCATCATGATGATCAGCGGGTCGCGGAAGCTTTCAAACTGCGCCGCCAGCACCAGATAGATGACGACCACGGCGGCCGCGAAAGCGATCAGGATGGTGTTGCCCTGTTCCTTTTCCTGCCGCGATTGACCGGAATAGTCGAGGAAGAAGGTGTCGGGCAGGCTCTCCTTTGCGATGTCCTCCAGCGCCTTCAGCCCGTCGCCAGTGGTGACACCGGGTAACGGAAGCGCCGAAATCGTCGACGAATTCAGCTGGTTGAACTGCTCGATTGCCGCCGGCGCCGCATTGGTCGAAATCTTGACCACCGCCGATAGCGGCACCATCTCGCCCGTCACGCTGCGCACGAAGTATTCGCCAAGCTTGTCGGGGTTGTCGCGAAACTCTTGCGGCACCTGCGGGATGATGTCGTAGCTGTTGGAATCGCGGTCGAACTGCGCCACTTCGGCGCCGCCGACCAGCAAGGTCAGCGTGCGGCCGATATCGGCGATCGGTAGGTTCAGCGCCGCGGCGCGGTCGCGGTCAATGGTCACCGTCACCTCCGGCGCGTCATAGGCCATCGAATTCTGCACGACGATGAAGCGGCCGGAGGCCTGCGCCTTGTTCTTGATCTGCTCGGCCACCTCGTACACCTCCGAGGAAGCGCCCGTCGATCGCACCACCATGGAAATGGGCAGGCCGCCGCCGGAGCCCGGCAGCGTCGGCGGTGCAAAGACGAAAGCCTCGACCCCGGCCACTTTGGCGATACGGGCCGTAATGTCGGCCTGCAGTTCCTTCGAATTGCGCTTGCGTTCCGCCCAGTCCTTGAAGGCATAGCCGACGAAGGCGCTGTTTGTCGTGCCTCCGAAGGCGACGGCCGAGAACTGCGCCCGTGTTTCGGGAATATCCTTCACCAGGCCGAGGATCTGGTTGACGTAAGTCTCGGTGTAATCGGAGGTCGCATAACGCGGCCCCGTCACAATCGAGAGCAGAAAGCCCTGGTCCTCTTCCGGCGCCAGTTCGCTCGAGGTCTTGGTGAACATGAAGCCGGTGACACCGACAAGCGCAAGCACGATGATCAGCGTCAATGGGCGATAATTGAGCGACCCGGTGACGGCCCGTTCATAGACATGCTCGACGCGCGCGAAGGTGCCGTCGACAATGCGCTGGAAACGGCCCGGCGTGCCGGACTTCAAGAGGCGTGCCGACATCATCGGGGTGATGGTGATGGCGATGACGCCCGACAGCACCACCGAGCCGGCGAGCGTGACCGCGAATTCGCGGAACAGCGCGCCGGTGAGGCCGCCGGTGAAGGCCAGCGGCGCGAACACGGCGGCCAGCGTCATGGTCATGGCAACGATGGCTGACGCGATTTCGCGCATACCGCTGAACGCAGCCTGCATCGGCGACATGTGGTCTTCTTCCATGTGACGATGGATGTTCTCCACCACCACGATGGCGTCGTCGACGACCAGGCCGATCGCCAGCACCATGGCCAGCAGCGACAGCAGGTTGATCGAGTAGCCGACAGCAAACAAAAGGAAGCAGACGCCGATCAGCGACAACGGGATGGTGATGATCGGCATCATCACCGACCGGAAGGAGCCAAGGAACAGAAGGATGACGACGATGACGATGGCAACCGCCTCGGCGATGGTCTTGAACACCTCTTCGATGGAAGCGCTGATCTGCCCGGTCGCGTCGTAGACGACCTCGATCGTCATGCCTTTCGGCAGCGTCTCCTGAATCTGCGGCACCAGCTTGGTGAGCGCAGCCGCCGTGGTCAGCGGATTGGCCGCCGGCGTCGGGAAGATGGCGAGGAAGGTGCCTGGCTTGCCGTTGAACGAGACCCTGGTGTCGGTGTTCTCTGCGGCGAGTTCGACGCGAGCCACGTCGCGCAACCGCACCACATTGCCGTCAGTCGAGCGCAGCGGCAGTTCGGCGAAGGCCTCCGGCGTCTGCAATGTCGAGCGCACGGTGATCGAGGAAACGACATACTCGTTCTGGGTGTTGCCGGGCGCCGACAGGAAGTTGGAATTGTTGATCGCCGTCAGCAGTTCGGAGGCCGTCACGCCGCGCGCGGCAAGCTTGACCGGATCGATCCAGACGCGCATCGAGTATTCCTGGGCGCCGAAGATCTGCACGTCGGCGACGCCTTCGACCGTCGACATGCGCGGCCTGATGACGCGCTCGATATACTCCGTAAGCTGCTCCTTCGTCATGTTCGGATTCTGCATCGAGATGTACATCATCGCGAACTGCTGGCCGGTGCCCTTGACGATGACAGGGTCCTTCGATGCGTCCGGCAAGGTGCCGCGCACGCCCTGGACCTTGGACAGAACTTCGGTCAGCGCGACGTCGGGGTTCGAGCCGAGCTTCATCTGCACCGTCACGGTGCTGGAGGACGGGCGGCTGGACGAGGTGACGTAGTCGATGTTTTCGGTCGAGGCGACGGCGCGCGCGATCGGGGCGGAAATGAAGCCCTGGATCAGATCGGCGCTGGCGCCCGGATAGGCCGTGGTGATGGTGATCGCCGTTTCATCGACCTTCGGATACTGCCGGATCGACAGGTTGAAGATGCCCTGGAAACCCAGGAGCAGGATCATGCAGGCAAGGACCGTCGAAAGAACAGGCCGGCGAATGAAGAGATCTGAAAAGCTCATTGCTGTTCGGCCTGCTTGTTCGCCGATTTGGTCGGGTCGATGGTGTTGTCCACAACGACGGACATGCCGTTGAAGAGGCGGTTCTGACCGGCGGTGACGACTTCGTCGCCAGCCTTCAGCCCCTCGACGATCTCGACCATGCCTTGATTGCGGCGGCCGGGCTTGACGAACACCTGCGACAGCACGAGCGCGGGCTTGTCACCTTCCGCCGCCGGCTTGGCCGCATCGGGAGCCTGGTCAGTCGGCTTTGCCGCATCGGCGGCGGGCTTGGCTGCATCAGCCGCCGGCTTCATGGCATCGGCCGGCTTGGTGTCCGCAGGCTTGGCATCAGCCGATTTGTCGGCTGCCGGCGCGGCGGGTTTTTCCTCCGGCTTGGCAGCTGGCGCCGCCTCGGCGGGCTTGGCTGACTGCACCACGAAGATGTAGTCGCCATAGAGACTTGTCGTCAGCGCCGTCTGCGGCAGGGTCAGCACGTTCTGCTCTTCGGGCAGCTCGACACGCACCTGCACGAACTGGCCGGGGGTCAGCTTGCCATCGGGATTGGCGACTTCCGCCCGGATGTTCACCAGCCGGCTGGACGAGTCGATCTTCGGGTCGATGCCGCGAATGGCGCCTGCGAATGGCCTGTCCTCACCGCCAAAGCCCAATCGAATCGTCTGGCCTATCTTGAGCAGAGCGAGTTGCTGTTCGGGAACCGAGAAATCGACCCGCATCGTGTCGAGATCCTGCAATGTCACCACGGCGGTGCCGGGCGCCAGATACTGGCCGATATCGATCCTCGGAATGCCCACCGTGCCGCCGAAAGGCGCCGTCAACTGCTTCTGCTCGAGCACGGCCTGCAGCTTGGTGACCTGAGACGCCGAGGCCGAGGCCGCCGCACGCGCCGTGTCCAGCGTCGAGTCGGAGCCAACGCCACGCCTGGTCAGTTCGATGGCGCGGGCAAGCGATGTCTGATCGAGCGCGGCCTGCGCCTTCTGTGCGTCGAGATCGGCGCGCTCGACGGCGTCATCGAGCTGCAGCAGAACCGCATTGTCCGCCACCTTCTGGTTGGCATGGAAAAGGATGTCCTTGACGATACCGGTGGTCTCGACCGTCAGGTCGACACCGCGCACGGCCTTGACCGTACCGATCGCCTCGACGCCCGGCGTCCAGGCCGAAGGCTTGGCGATGGTTGTCGAAACGGTTGCCGCCGGCGGCTTCATCGATGCGAAGTACTGCTTGATGCCGTTGTCACGCAGGAAGTTGAAGCCGACGATGCCGCCGACCACGACGACGAGCAGGGCCAGAACCAGAACGATGATAAAGATACGAAGTATGCGCTTGAACAAGGAAGTCCCCTCAGTCGAAAATCCGGCGCGAAGCGCGGATATCGGGACACATATCGACTGGGGTCCCGATTTCAAATAATGGCTGTCTTACTGTACCGTCTGGACGGTCTTGTCAATTGGGCCTAAGCTTGCGATGGGAGGCACCATGAGAGCCCAACGACCGAATTCGCGCGAGAAGATTCTCGCCGCGGCGGCTGATGTTGCCCGGGAATCCGGACCAGGCAGCCTGTCGCTGGATGCCGTCGCCAGCCGTGCCGGCGTGTCGAAAGGAGGGCTCCTCTACAACTTCCCGACCAAGGCCAAATTGATGCAAGGTTTGGTCGAAGGCTATCTGCGTGAGTTCGAGCACGCGCTGGAAGCCGCCCGCACAAATGACAAGGACGAAAATCCCCTGGCCGTCTACATCAGGCTGTCGGCCAATGATTGCGAGGAAAAGCAGCCGTCGGCGTCCTGGATCTTCTCGGCCATCGCCGAGGATCCCGATTTCATGATGCCGATAAAGACCTTCAAGCGGCAGCTTTTCGAGCGGCTGAAGGGCGAAACGCCGGATCTCAAATCGCTATTGATCTGCTATCTCGCCATCGAGGGATTGCGCAGCATGAACCTCTTCGATTCGGATGTCCTGTCGAAAGACGAGCGCGAGCTGTTGGTATCGTCCCTGCTCGAGATTGCCAAATAGGTCGCCCACCCGCTTTTCGGCCAGGCCTGTGCGTCAACGCGGTTCGCCGGCGTCACACAGGGTTCATCGTGCGGCCATAGCGTTCTTCCCAGTTCTTTGCTGCAATGCATCTGGAGTGGGACATGGTGGATATAGTTCCAGCGAGGCGGGCATTCCGAGACCGGACCATCCGCTGGATCAATCGGGCAGCGCGAAGTGGTTCCTGCCGGCCTTCGGTGTGCGCACCGTCGCCCCATTGCAGCCGGAACCGTTCGCCGCCATCGTTCCGGCAACGCCCGACGCAATTTGCTGCTTGCCTGGGTGCTGACGCTGCCGTGCTCGATCACACTCGGCCCTGAAGGCTTTAGTCTAGCATTTGCTTCCGGCGGCCAATAGCGGGGTGTCTCCTGGTTGGATTCCGCTGCTCGTTCGACGCGAGAGTTTCGGGATAGCGGCGATCAATTCTTGGGTATAGGCCTGCTGCGGACGATCCAGAACGTCTTCCGTGTTGCCATACTCAACCAGCTTGCCGTGCTGCATGACCGCAACGTGTTCACAGAGATAGCGCACCACGCCCAGATCGTGGGAAATCAGGATCAGTGTCAGCGACAATTCGCGGCGCAGCCGCGCAAAGAGGCCGAGCACCTGGGCCTGGATGGTGACGTCCAGAGCGGAGGTGACTTCATCGGCGATCAAGATCTCAGGCTCCAGCGCCAGCGCTCTGGCGATGCCGACGCGCTGCCGCTGGCCGCCGGAAAGCTGCGTGGTGCGTCGGTCCAGCAACTGGCGTGGCAATTCCACTTTTTCCATCAGCTCGCGGATCCGCTCCGGGATGTCTCTTTCCGGGCAGATGTTCTGTTGCCGCAACGGTTCGGCCAGAGTTCGCGCAACCGTAAACGCCGGGTTGAGGGACATGAACGGGTCCTGGAACACCATCTGCAGTTTGCGAACCTGCTCCGGTCGGCGCTGCCTCAGTGCGCGATCGAGCGATTGGCCGTCCACCTCGATCTCTCCTTGTTCCGGCTGCACAAGGCCTGCAATAGCCCGGGCTATGGTGCTCTTGCCGGAACCGGACTCGCCGACGATCCCCAGTGCCCCACCGCGCCGCAATGCCAGCGAAACATTGTCGACGGCGCGCACGATTTGCGGCGGCTTGCGCGTCGCCCAGGCCGCAAGGCTCTGCCCAGGGTAGAAGTTCACGCACAGGTTCTTCACCAGGAGATGCGGTTCCGTCGCCACGGGGCAGGCATGCGTGGTCGGCTTCATCAGCGAGGGTTGGGAAGCGATCAGGCGCTTCGTGTATTCATGGGCGGGGTCACGCAGGATCTGATCGACCGAGCCGATTTCCAGCACCGCACCGTCCTTCATGACGACGACGCGGTCGCACATTTCCGCGATCACGCCAAGGTCGTGAGAGACCAGAATGACCGACAGCTTGCGTTCACGCCGGATGCCGCGGAGCAGGTCGAGTATCTGAGCTTGCACCGTGACATCAAGTGCCGTCGTGGGCTCGTCGGCAATCAGCAGTTTCGGTTCGCAGGCAAGGGCCGCCGCAATCATCACCCGCTGACGCATGCCTCCGGACAGCTCGTGAGGATAGGCGCCCGCGCGCCTTGACGCGTCCTTGATATGCATGTCTTCGAGCAGTCCGACCGCCCGCGCATTGGCCTGCCGCCAGGATATGCCCTGATGGACCACCATCGCTTCGCCCACCTGACGCCCGACCGTCATGATCGGATCAAGATGCGTTGACGGGTTCTGGAAGATCATCGCCGCTTGCCCGCCGCGCAGCCGGCCCAGCTCGGCATCCTTCATGGCGAGGACATCGCTGCCCTCGAACATAATCCGGCCCGACTTCACCAGTGCGTTGCCGGCAATCAGCTTGAGGATGGCCCTGCAGGCCACCGTCTTGCCCGATCCGGATTCACCGACGATCCCAAGGACCTCTCCCGCTTTTAGTGAAAAGCTGACGCCGCGCAGGGCGTGGACGTCGCCAAAATTGGTGGCGAAGTCGATGGTGAGGTTCTCGACACTGACGAGGTCGCTCATCTCAGGATTCCGTGTTCAGAAGGCGGGCGAGACCATCAGCGGTCAAGGAGAGGCCGAGCGCCAGAAGGCAGATGGCGATGCCTGGGAAGATCGCAATCCACCATGCGGTCGTCAGGTAGGTCTGCCCATCCGCGATCATGGCGCCCCATTCGGGCGTCGGCGGTTGTACGCCGAGGCCGAGAAAACCCAATGATGATCCGAGCACGATGGCCAGCACGGCATCGGTCATGACGAAGACGATCGATGGGACGATGGCATTCGGCAGGATGTGGAACAGCATGATGCGAAAATGCCCAAAACCCATGCCACGTGCCGCCAGCACGAAATCGACGCCGCGCAGCACCAGCGCCTGGCTCCGCACAAGTCGCGCATAGCTGACCCAGTTCACCAAGGTGAGCGAGATGAAGTAGCTCTTGAGGCCGGGCCCCAGCACGGCCACGATGGCGATCACGAGGACGAAATAGGGAAATGATACGGTGACCTCGAGGATGCGCATCAGCGCGGCATCGATCCGGCCACCCAGATAGCCGGCGATAAGGCCGATGATCGTCCCAAGGATGATCGGACCGACGACGCCGAAGAAGGCCATGGCGAGATCGTAGCGTGCGGCAAACAGTGTCCGCGCCAGGACATCGCGGCCGATGGCGTCGGTGCCAAACCAATGCTCGGCGCCAGGTGGTTTCAGCGCCTGCATCACATCGACCTTGATCGGGTCGAAACTGGTCAGCACCGGCGCCAGAATGGCCACGACGATCCAGGCCAAGGTGATGGCGCCGCCAATGATCAAGGTTGCCGGCATCGTGCGGATCCGCGCCATGGCCAAGGGGCCGCTGCCTCGCATCACATCGCTCATAATTCCACCCGTGGGTCGAGAATGGCGGTCAAGACATCGACGGCAAAATTCGAAATGACGACACCTACGGCAAGCAGCAGGGCCACTGCCTGGACGACGAACTGGTCGTGCGTGAGAACGCCGCGGATGAGCAGGTTGCCGAGCCCTGGAATGTTGAAGACATTTTCGACAACGACCGTCCCGCCGATCAGGAAGGCGACCACGACGCCCAGCAGATTGACTGTCGGCAACAGGGAATTCCAGAACACATGCCGGGAAAAGATGTAGCTTTCCGGCAGGCCCCTGGAGCGGCAGGCGATCGCATAATCCTTGTCCAGCTGCTGAATGAAGGTCGCGCGCAGATTGCGCGCGAGGATCGGCGTCACCCCGATACCGATCGTCAGGGCCGGCAAGAACAGATGCCACAGATTGTTGATAAAGGTCGGTCCGTAACCGGATACCGGGAAAATCTTCAGCCGCAGGCAGAAGCCCATGATCAACAGCAGGCCGACAAAGTAGGACGGCACGCCGACGCCCGCGACGCAGACGAGACGGATGAGGTGATCGATCCACCGTCCGCGCTGCCGGGCAGCGGTGACCGCGAGCGCGAATGTCAACAGCAGCGAGATCACGAGGCCGTAGAGGATCAAGAAAACCGTTGGCGCGATCCGTGCCGCGATGACGCCGCTGACGGGACCCCGGAAGGCGATCGACTGACCGAAATCGCCGCGCAGGCAATTCAGCACGTAATAGAAATACTGCACGGGGATGGGCTGATCGAGACCGTATCGCGCCCGCACGAATTCGATCGCCTCCTGACTGGCCTTGGGGCCAAGCATGAGGCGAACCGGATCGCCGGGTGTCATTTGCAGCAGCAGGAAGGTGATCACACTGATACCCAGCAGCACGGGGATCAACTGTATCGGCCGTCTAAGCACGAAGGAGAATCGATTCATGGTCGGGATCCTGGTGTCAAATCGATGCGAGACGGGGACGAAGTGTCTCGTCCCCGTCTCGCATCCTGTGCTGATCAATCCAGGCTGGTCCCGCCGATGGACGAGAATTGCAGGCCGACGTTCAGGACCAACCCTTTCACGCTCGGAGCGTAGGCGTTGAGCCACGTCGGGTGATAGAGCGCCACCTGCGCCACCTCGTCCACCACGGTCTTCTGGATCTGGGCATAGAGCTCGGCCCGTTTGGCATTGTCCGCCTCACCCGAGGCTTCATCGATCAGTTTGTCGACCGTTTCGTTGTTGTAGCGGGTGTAGTAGGACTTGTTGTCGCCCGCGCCCCAGACGCACCAGCGCAATGCGTTGTCGGGATCTCGCGTCTCGTTGTACCACCAGTTCATTTCCGCCTGATACTCGCCATCGGCGAGGCGGGTCCATGCCTGGGTTGAATCGATCTTGGCAATGTTGACGGTGATGCCGACTTCCGCCAACTGCGCCTGGATCAGCACCGCCGCCTTTTCCTCGTCGGCACTTCCGGCATTCTGGATGAGTTCGAAACTGGCTCCGGTCTTGCCGGATTCTGCCAGCAGGGCCTTGGCCTTTTCGACGTCTCGGGCAATGACTGGCAGCGATTTGTCGAAGAAATCGAGCGTCGGGCTCATGATGGAACTGGCCGGCGTGCCGAGACCCAGCGTCACCGCGGCATTGATGGCCGTGCGGTCGATGCCATAGCTGACGGCCTGGCGGAATTTGAGGTCGTTGAAGGGTTCTGCCGAATGGTTGATCAGCATGTCATAGGTGGTGCTCGAAGGTTCAGGGTCGGCCCGGAAGCCGGCGGCCTTCAACTCGGCCATGCGCGGGGCCGGAACTGCGAGGCAGACGTCGAGTTCGCCCGCCTGCAACATCGAGACCCTGGTGTTGTCGTCCGGGACATAGCGGAATTCGACGCCGTCGATCTTGGGCTCGCCTTGGCGGTAATAATGCTCGTTGCGGCCAAGGACCACGCGGTCTCCCGGCTTCAATTCGACGAGTTTGAACGGCCCTGATGTGACCGGCGCCTTGGCGAAAGCGTCGTCGCCCATTTTCTCGACCGCTGCCTTCGGCACGATGCCGGTATTCCAGATTTCGGTCAGCGTCAGGAAGGGCGTGAATTTGCGGTCGAGCGTCATCACCACTGTCCTGGCGTCCTTTGCCTCGACCTTGGTCAGGGGCTGAAACGGCGCCGCATAGGCGGAATCCTTCTGGAAGCGCATGCGGTTCCAGCTGAACGCCACGTCCTCGGCCGTGATCGGCGACCCATCGGAAAATTTGGCCTCGCGCAGGTGGAAGGTATAGGTCTTGCCGTCATCCGCGATGTCCCAGCTCTCGGCAAGGCCCGGGCCGACTTCTGTGCGATCGGCATTGGCATGCAGCAGGCGTGCATACATCATGCCCTGGATAAGGATATCGGCTCCGTAAGTGGTTTTGATCGGGTCCAGGGTGAGAACCTCGGCCCCATAGGCCATACGCAGTATCTTGCTGCCGTCAGCATTGGCTCGAAGCAATGTGGCCGGCAACGTCGCGATGCTGAAGCCGGCAAACGCCGCACTTTTGAGGAATACTCTGCGGTCCATGACAATCTCCCATTTTCGTTGATGATGTTCCCGGGGCGGTTCCATGCTTGTTGGTTCAAGCAGTCCTTGTTGGTTCAAGCAGTCTTGGTGATGTGGGCAGGTGGTTTGCGCTGGTGCCAGGCGTAGTCGGCCTCAAGCACCGCACCTAGCCGTAGCAGCAGATCGTCGCGTCCGAATGCGGCGACAAACTGCACGCCGATCGGCAGGCCGTTTTGCGTCCAGCCGAGCGGCAGGGATATCGCCGGCGATCCAGTGCCGTTGAAGAGCGCGCTGAACGTCTCCTTCGGCGCCAGATCGGCGAACACCGTGTCGATGTCGCGGCCAGGACGATCCGGGTTGTGCGTGCCGAGCAACTCCGGCGGGATCGCGCAAGTCGGCGTCACCAGCACGTCATGGACGGCCAGGAATTCGCCAACCGTCCGCGTGATCTGGTCATAAACAGCGAGGGCCGCGATCAGGCTTGCCGCGTCCAGCGTTCGGCCATGGCGATAGACAGCAAGTGTCGTCTGCTGCAGGCAGGCCTCTTCGACTGGCCGTCGCAGCAAGCCCGCCAACTCGTCGAGCGACTGCGCCGTAGAAGCTGCCCAGATCACTTTCTGTGCCGCCAGATAGCGCTCATAATCGAACACAGGCCCGGCTTCGACGACCTTGTGGCCCAGTTGCTCCAGCCTCTTGCCCACTTCGAGAACTGCCGCCTTCACCTCGGCGTCGAGCGGATAGCCGGACCAGGACGTTGTACACAGGGCAATGCGCAAAGCCTTTGGTGGCGTCTTGATCGCCTGGGCATAGCTGGTGGCTGGAGGGACGATCTCATAGCTGTCGCCGGGAAGCGCACCAGACCCCAGATCAAGCAAAGCCGCCGTGTCGCGGATCGAGCGTGTCAGCATGAATGAAATGGCGAGACCCAGCATTGGCGCATTCGATTCCGGCGCACCGCTGATCCGGCCACGAGACGGCTTCAGGCCGACGACACCACAAAAGGCGGCGGGGGTGCGAATGGAGCCGCCACCGTCGGCGCCTTGCGCGAAGGGAACGATGCCGGCGGCAACGGCTGCCGCTGCGCCGCCGCTCGATCCCGAAACACCCCTGCTGGTATCCCAGGGGTTGCGTGTCGCACCATAGAGGGAGGATTCGGTTGCCGCCGCTATGCCGAATTCCGACGTGGTGGTGCGCCCGATATTGGCAAGGCCGCCGGATCGCATTTTCACCCAGAAGGCGTGATCGTCGCCGCAGATGAAACCCTTGGCAAGAACGCTGCCGAACTCTCCCGGCCGGCCGGCTTCGATGGGGAAATCCTTGGTCAATGTCGGCATGCCGTGGAAAGGTGCGGGTCCGGGATCCTCGCCGAGCGCTTCGATCGCATCGGCATAGGTTTCGATCACGGCATTGAGCTGCGGATTGACCGCGGCGATCCCTGAAAGGATGCTGTTTCCCAGTTCGCGCGGCGTAACTTCCCGCTTGCGCAGGAGATCGGCCAGACCAACGCCGTCATAGGCGGCGTATTCCGTCAACTTCATGCGCTTGCCCTGACTGTCCACGGTTTCAGCAACGGGTGATGCATCGTCATTCTTCGCCTTCTTCTTTGATGTGCCGTGCGACGCGCCGTGGCGGCTTGTGGAAGGTCCGCAGGATCCCGGCGATATCCTCCAGCTCATTCATCCGCGTCTCGGCCGATTTGCCGAGTTTCTCGGCAACGGAATGCGTGAGGAGGTTCAGAACCGAACTTATCGCGGCCGTCGAATCCCAGTACAGGTCGACGCGCGTCGATACTTCGAGCGCCAGTTTTGTGTATTCAGATGCCCAATGACTGTATTTGTCGGTAACGATGATCAGAGGAATCTTCCGGCGCTTGATCTGGGCGCAAAGCCGAAAGCTCATCGCGGCGTATTCCGCTGTGTCGATCAGCAGGACACAAGAATTTTCGCCGCTGTCGGTGAGGATTTCCGAGAACGTGCCGCCCAAACCTTCGGCAAAGCGGACATCGCTCCGCACCCAGCGCAGACGCGTCGCGAAATCGAGCCCCAATCCCTTCACTGCCTGGAAGCTGACGCAGTTCACGCGATCACAGGTGCTCAGCAGATGAACAATTTCGGACCACATTTCGCCCTGGGCAAGGCCATAGGCCGCGGTCAAGGCCTGCTGCTCCATCTCCAGGCTGCGAGCCAACCGCTCCCGCTTTTCGCCGCCGATGCGGAAACGCAACTCGGCACTGTCCAGGCCCGGGCCTCCGGCTTTCGGTGCGGAGCGCAGGCCACGCTTCATTTCCTTGAGATCGGTGTAACCGAGACGCCGTACGAAACGGGTGACGCTTGCCTCGCTTACACCGGCGCCGACGGCAATGGTGGCGCCAGTTTCAAAGGGAATGTCATGGATGTTGGCGAGCAGGTATCGCGCAATTGCCTGCTCGGTCCGGGCGAAATCCAGCCAGCCCTCACGCAACCTGGCTTCCAGCGCACTGGCCACCTCAGTCTCTCCGGACACAGCCTTCCCGCTAGGCGTTTTCGTCTTCATCGACCGCTGTCCCTTGGCAGACCTATTTGGAACAGACCGGAAAATGCCACCCCAGGAAGCGCACTCCATTTCCAGTCGTGACGCGACGCTAGCACGCGAGAACACGCCATGAAAGATAAATTTTATAGTTTTATATTCCGGTATTTTTATTTCACAGCCGTCCATAATCCCAAAAAGCGTTCCGCGCTGGCGTTGTTCCAGCGCGACTGCGAGCGAACCTGTCTTTGCGCGCCGCGCGGTTCCCAGCTTCGTTTTCCTCCGTGGTTCGGGCTGCCGGGAAAGTGGTTTTAAGCACGAGAATCTGGACATTAGTCTTGACAGAAATACAGATGTTCAATACCCGTCAGGCAATCGAACAAGCCTGCATTATGGGAGGAACGAGCGGTATGGCTTCCAATGTTTCGTTGACGGGCCTTGCCCGCGATCTCGAGGAACGCGCCAAGTCGGGCAAGCCTATCCGTATCGGCCTGATCGGCTCGGGCGAGATGGGAACCGACATCGTCACTCGTGTCGCCCATATGTCGGGCATCGAGATCGGCGCCATTTCCGAACTGAACCTGCCTGCCGCCAGCAAGGCCGTCGATATCGCCTTTCAGGAAACCGGGCATGCGCGCGAAGTGTCCAACGTTTCGGCGATGACCGCGGCGATGGAAGCCGGCAAGGTCGCGGTGACCAACGACGCCAATCTGGTCATCAACAACGATCTGATCGACGTCGTCATCGACGCCACCGGGGTTCCCGCCGTCGGCGCCGAGATCGGGCTGCGCGCCATGGAACATGGCAAGCATCTGGTGATGATGAATGTCGAGGCCGACGTCACCATCGGCGCCTATCTGAAGAGCGAGGCCGACCGGCTCGGCGTCACCTATTCGCTGGGCGCCGGCGACGAGCCGTCCTCCTGCATGGAACTCATCGAATTCGTTTCGGCCATGGGCCATCCGATCGTTGCCGCAGGCAAGGGCAAGAACAATCCGCTCAACATCGACGCCATTCCCCCCGACTATGAGGAGGAAGCCAAGCGCCGGCACATGAATGTGCGGATGCTGGTCGAATTCGTCGACGGCTCCAAGACCATGGTCGAGATGGCGGCAATCGCCAATGCCACCGGCCTGATTCCAGACAAGGCCGGCATGCATGGCCCGGCGGCGACGCTTGGCGAACTGTCCAAGGTGCTGGTGCCGCAGAAGGATGGCGGCGTGCTGTCGAGGGTCGGCGTCGTCGACTATTCGATCGGCAAGGGTGTCGCGCCCGGCGTCTTCGTCGTTGCCGATATGTCGCATCCGCGCATCTCCGAGCGCATGGAAGATTTGAAGATGGGCAAGGGCCCGTATTTCACTTTCCATCGTCCCTATCACCTGACCTCGCTCGAAGTGCCGCTGACCTGCGCGCGCGTCGTGCTCTACGGCAAGGCCGACATGGTGCCGCTGGCCAAACCGGTGGCCGAAGTCGCCGCCGTGGCCAAGAAGGACATGAAGCCCGGCGAGAAGCTCGATGCGATCGGCGAATATTGCTATCGTGCCTGGATCATGACGACGCCTGAGGCGCGCGCCGCCAAGGCCATTCCCTGCGGCCTGCTGCAGGGCGGCTCGGTCACCGCGCCGATCAAGAAGGGCGAGCTCATAACCTACGCGAATGCAGCGCCCGCGGCGGGCTCCAAGATCGCCGAACTGCGCGCCCGCCAGGACAAGCTCGTCTATGGGTCCGTGGGAGCGTGATCATGGCCACAGCCAGCAAAGCCGTCACTGACAGTCGCGCCAATCTGCCCTTCGTCTACCGCCACTACAGCGCCGAGCAGCTCAGGGAGGTGCTCCATAAGATGTACCTGATCCGCCGCTTCGAAGAGGGCGCGGAGGAGTGCTACACGCGCGGTCTCATCCACGGCACCATGCATTTGTCGATCGGCCAGGAAGCCAGCGCCATGGGCATCTGCATGCCGCTTGCCGAGGATGACCAGATCACCTCGACGCATCGCGGTCATGGCCACTGCATAGCCAAGGGTGCCGAGGTCAAGCGCATGTTCGCCGAGTTCTTCGGCAAGACCACAGGCTATTGCAAGGGCCGTGGCGGCTCGATGCACATCGCCGATGTCGGCAAGGGCAATCTCGGCGCCAATGGCATCGTCGGTGGCGGCATCCCGATCGCCGTCGGGGCGGCATTGTCCTCCAAGATGATGAAGACCGGCAAGGTCGTGGTCTCCTTCTTCGGCGATGGCGCCAACAATGAAGGCGCTTTCCACGAGGCGCTCAACATGGCGGCGGTCTGGAAGCTGCCTGTCATTTTCGTCTGCGAGAACAATGGCTATGGCATGTCGACATCGACGGCCCGCTCGACCGCGGTCAAGAACATCGCCGAGCGCGCCGCCGCCTATTCGATGCCCGGCGTCATCGTCAACGGCAACATCTTCTCCGAGGTCGCCGAGGCGTCTCATCAGGCCATCGCCCGAGCCCGCGCCGGCGAGGGGCCGACGCTGATCGAGTCCAAGACCTACCGCCATCGCGGCCATTCCAAGAGCGACCGCAACCGCTATCGCACCAAGGAAGAGATCGAGGACTGGATGTCGAACCGCGATCCGATCACCCTGTTCGAAAGCGAGCTCAGGGAATTCGGCTTCATCGACGACAAGGGCATCGAGGCCATTCGCGATGCCGTGGCGCAAGAGATCGCCGAGGGCATCGAGTTCGCCAAGGCGAGCCCATCGCCCGATATCAGCGAGACCGGAAATTACGTGTATACGGAGCAGGCGTGATGGACGCGATGGTGCGTGAACTGAGCTACGCCCAGGCGATCCAGGAAGCCATGGCGATCGCCATGGACATGGACGAACGCGTCTTCCTGATGGGTGAGGATATCGGTGTCTATGGCGGCGCCTTCCAGGTCACTGGCGACCTGGTCGAACGTTACGGCGCTGACCGCGTCATCGACACACCGATTTCGGAACTGGGCGGCGCGGGCGTTGCGGTGGGCGCTGCCCTCACCGGCATGCGGCCGATCTTCGAGTTCCAGTTTTCCGATTTCGCCACGCTTGCCATGGAGCAGATCGTCAACCAGGCGGCCAAGATGCGCTTCATGCTGGGCGGCGAGGTTTCGGTTCCCGTGGTGATGCGCTTTCCCGCCGGTTCCGGCACCGGTGCGGCGGCTCAGCACAGCCAGAGCCTCGAGGCCTGGCTCGGCCATGTGCCGGGTCTGAAAGTCATCCAGCCGGCGACGCCCTATGATGCCAAGGGTATGCTTTTGGCGGCGGTCGCCGATCCCGATCCGGTGATGATCTTCGAGCACAAGCTGCTCTACAAGATGAAGGGCCCGGTGCCCGAAGGCTATTACACGGTGCCGATCGGCAAGGCCGATATCCGCCGCGAGGGCCGGGACCTCACCATCGTCGCCACCTCGATCATGGTGCAGAAGGCGCTCGACGCCGCTGCCGTGCTGGAGAGCGAAGGCATCGACGTCGAGGTCGTCGATCTCCGGACCATCCGGCCGATGGACAAGCAAACCGTCATCGATAGCGTCAAGAAGACATCGCGGCTGATGTGCGTCTACGAAGCGGTCAAGACGCTGGGCATCGGCGCCGAGGTCAGCGCCATGATCGCCGAGAGCGAAGCGTTCGATTATCTCGATGCGCCGATCGTGCGGCTGGGCGGCGCCGAAACGCCGATCCCCTACAATCCGGAGTTGGAGAAGGCGACGGTGCCGCAGGTTCCCGACATCATCACCGCCGCGCGCGACCTCGTGAAAGGGGTTCGCTGAGAAATGCCGACCGAAGTCATTCTTCCCAAGGTCGACATGGACATGGCGACCGGACAGATCTCGCGCTGGTTCGCCGAGGAGGGCGCGCGCGTCAAGAAGGGCGATGTGCTGTTCGAGATCGAGACCGACAAGGCGGCGATGGAGATCGACGCGCCGGCCAGCGGCGTCCTGCGCGATGTCAGCGGCAAGGAAGGTGTCGATATTGCGGTCGGCGCTGCCGTCGCGTGGATTTATGCTGACGATGAGGCTTATGGGGCTGATGTCGCTGCGACAAAGCAGGACGAAGCGCCAATCTCCCCACCCGTTGGGGAGATGTCGGCGAAGCCGACAGAGGGGGGCGCTGCCCCGCCAACGTCGCATTCTGTCACGCCCCCCTCTGCCCTGCCCTCTTTGCCGCCACTTGGCATCTCCCCCACGAGGGGGGGGATCGGCCAATCGCCATCGGCCGGCCGTGCAACACCGCTTGCCCGACGCCTGGCCCGCGAGGCGGGCCTTGCCCTTGCCAGCATCAGTGGCACAGGCCCGCATGGCCGTGTGGTAAAGGCCGATGTCGATGCGGCAATTGCCGGTGGAGGTGCCCAGGCGGCGCCTGCCGCCAAGGCTCCTGCTGGCGCTCCTGCGCCTGCGGTGAAGGCGATGTCGGACGAGCAGGTGCTGAAACTGTTCGAACAGGGCTCCTACGACCTCGTCCCGCATGACAATATGCGCAAGACCATTGCGCGGCGGCTGGTCGAGGCCAAGACCACCATCCCGCATTTCTACCTGACGCTCGACTGCGAGCTCGATGCGCTGCTGGCGCTGCGCACGCAGATCAACGCCGCAGCCCCGGTGAAGAAGACCGATAAGGGCGATGCGCCCGCCTACAAGCTGTCGGTCAACGACATGGTCATCAAGGCGATGGGCATGGCGCTGAAGGCAGTGCCGGATGCCAATGCCTCATGGACCGAAAGCGCCATGGTCAAGCACAAGCATGCCGATGTCGGCGTCGCCGTGTCGATCCCGGGCGGGCTGATCACGCCGATCATTCGGCATGCCGACGAAAAGACGCTGTCCACCATCTCCAACGAGATGAAGGATCTGGCCAGCCGGGCGCGCAGCCGCAAGCTGAAGCCGGAAGAGTATCAGGGCGGCACCACGGCGGTGTCCAACCTCGGCATGTTCGGCATCAAGGACTTTGCCGCCGTCATCAACCCGCCGCATGCGACCATCCTGGCCGTTGGTGTCGGCGAGGAGCGGGCAGTGGTCAAGAACGGCGAGATCAGAATAGCCACCGTGATGTCGGTGACGCTGTCGACCGACCATCGCGCCGTCGACGGCGCGCTGGGTGCCGAACTGCTGGTCGCCTTCAAGAACCTCCTTGAAAATCCGATGGGCCTGCTGGTCTGATCCACCAAGCAGAAGCCGGCGCCGAATGATGCGCCGGCTTAAAACAGAAACGACTTGTCAGGCGCCGACCCTTGACCCATGTTCTATCTGGATTGCGATCCAGGGAGGCCAAATATGCCTGCATTCGACCCATCTGACGTCAAAACCCTGTTCGGCAAGGTCATGGGCGCGTCGCCATCCGATATCAAGCTGGTGGCGCAGCGCCTGCACGACCACGCCTTCGAGCCGCGCATGTCGGCGGAGGAGACCAGGCAGCTTGTCGCCAGCCTCGGCTATGACAGCCTGGACGCGTTCTGCGCCGATATCGGCTTGCCCACGCATATCGCCGAGCGCTGGAGCCGTTTTGGTGTTTCCGGCGAGATGAAGCAGGTTTTCACGCTGTTGACGGCGCAGCGCAAGCGGGTGGCCGAGGCGATCGCCGAATTCGAATCCATGACCCATGTCGGTGTCGAGGATTTTTTGCGCGAGCGCGGGCTCATTTAGCGGGAAACACGGGTAGCGGGAAACACCGGGGCCAGTCGAACCGGCTCAGCCGCCCTTGGCAAGCAGCGCCGTGGCGGTATCGCTGTCGGTGATCAGCACGTTGGTGTCGACGGCTTTCAGCGCGGCGAGGATCGCCGCGACCTTTCGCTTGCCGCCCGCGGCGAGAACCACGTTCGGCACGTTGCTGACCACATCGAGATCGATGGCCATGACGCGGCTGTTGACCTCGTGGTCGACCAGCCCGCCGGCGGCATCGACGAAATAGCACAGCATGTTGGCGACCGCGCCCTTCGCTTTCAACGGAGCGATCAGCGATGACGGAACGATGCCGTGCCGGAAGATGGTGGCGTCCGGCGACATGTCGCCGACGGTGAGCAGCGCGATGTCGGCGGCGGCCGCGCGTTGGCGTACATCCTGCAGGGCCGGCTGCGCCCAGAGGAGATCGCGCAGCGAGGAATTGTCGACCGTCACCGGCGCGGTGATCTGATAGCTGTCGACCTCGAAGACATCGGCGACCTTGGCAGCAACGATGGATGGATTGATCCATTGCGAGTGCGGCAGGCTGCCGACGAGCGCCACCACGCAGGCACGCTTCAACTGCCGACGGGTAAGGAAGCCGAGGCTGGCATGCAGGGTCGCGCCGCCACCGATCGCCAGCGTCATGCCGTCCTGCATCTGCTCGCCGAGATAGGCCGCGACGGCATGGCCGATGGCCTTCTCCAGATGGTCATGCGCCGAAGGCGTAGGGATGACGACGGCGGCATTCAGACCCCAGCGCTTTTCCAGTTCCCGCTCGAGCGCCACCTGCCCGGCGGTCGGCGCGTTGATCATGGTGACGACAATGCCCTCGGCGGTGCAGGAGGCCAGCGTACGCATGACCTTCACCCTGGAGACATCGAGCTTTTCGGCGATCTGTTCCTGGGTGAAACCTTCGACATAGTAGAGCCATGCCGTTTTGACGGTAAGGTCCGACGAGACCATCGGCAGGCGAGCCTGTCTGGGTTTTTCTGTGGTCATCGGTTCCTGTCCCTCATGAGCCGTGGCCTGCCCGGCGCTCATCAGGAAACACCGGCCGGATGTCAATCGATGCCGATCGCCGGCGCGTCGATTGTCGCACAGTTTTGTTCATTTGTAATTGACATCGTACATATGAACATATTTTGTGGGTTTCACGCGCTGTGTCATCCACCAGTCATATGCGCCGTGCAGGGAGGAAGAGACGGGTAGCCGGCCAGAGCCGGACCGGTCATGCACAGAAAGACAGGAGGTCTCATTGAAGACGCACTTCATCAAGCTGCTGGCCAGCCAGCTGGCGCTCGCGGCAACTTTGTTTGCTGGCGTGGCAAACGCCGAAACACTGACTCTCTACACGTCCCAGCCGGAAGCCGACGCGGCCAAGACCGTGGATGCCTTCAAGAAGGCGCAGCCGGGTATCGATGTGAATATCTATCGCTCGGGAACGAGCGACATCCTGACCAAGATGGCAGCCGAGTTTGCCGCCGGCAGCCCGCAGCCCGATGTGCTTTTGATCGCTGACGCGGTCAGCATGGAGCTGTTGAAGAAGGACGACCGGCTGCTGCCCTATCCCGAGGCAAAGCTCGACGGCATCGAAGCGGATGCCTATGATGCCGACAAGACCTATTTCGGCAGCAAGCTGATCACCACCGGCATCGTCTACAACACCGCGGCGACCGAGAAGCCGCAGCATTGGGCCGATCTTGCCAAGCCCGCCTATGCCGATGGCCTGGTGATGCCGAGCCCGCTCTATTCGGGTGCCGCCGCCTACCTGCTTTCGGGCTTCGTCGGCGATACCAACTATGGCTGGGATTTCTTCCAGAAGCTGAAGACCAACAACACCGTCAGCGTGCGCGGCAACGGTGCGGTCCTGAAGTCGGTGGCATCGGGCGAGAAGCCCTATGGCATCCTTGTCGACTTCATGGCGATGAACGCCAAGAAGAAAGGTTCCCCGGTCGAATTCGTGTTCCCCTCGGAAGGTGTGCCGGCAGTGACCGAACCGGTCGCCATCATGAAGACCGCCAGGAATGTCGATGGCGCCAAGAAGTTCGTCGACTTCATTCTTTCCGATGACGGCCAGAAGCTTGCGCTTTCGATGGGCTATCTGCCGGCGCGCGCCTCGGTCGGCCGCCCCGAATGGCTGCCGGAAGGCGTCAAGGTCAAGGTGATGTCGTTCGACACCAAGGCAATCGTCGCCAAGACCGACGCCGACAAGGCGAAATTCTCGGAACTGTTCGGCGGCTGAGCCGGCAATCCAGTCGGCATGCCCCTCTAGCGGCATGCCGACTGCGAAACCCGAGCGCATCGGCTGATCGATCCCAGGAAAAGCAATCATGTCAACACGGATCAGGGAAAGCCGGGGCCAGGAAATGGTCCTGACGGCGGCGGTGGCCATCGTCATCGTCCTGCTTTCGCTGCTGCCGATGCTGCGCCTGATCAAGGAAATCGTGGCACCCGGCGGCACGCTGTCGACCGTCGCGATAAAGGTGGGGCTCGCCAGTCCGGCGACCTGGATCGCCACCTGGCACACACTGGTCGTCGGTATCGGCGGCACCCTGCTTGCGGTGCTGTCGGGAACGCTGGTGGCCGTCCTCGTCACTCTGACCGATATCCGCGCTCGCAGCGCCATGGTGCTCTGTTACGTCATGCCCCTGATGATCGCGCCGCAGGTGACGGCGCTTGCCTGGCTGCAGCTGTTCGGCCCGGCAAGCCCGTTCCTCAAGCTGTTCGGGGCGGCACCGCCGCTCGGGACCAGGAACCCGCTCTATTCCACCTCGGGCATCATCCTGCTGCTCGGCGTGCAGTATGGCCCGCTGGTCTTCCTGCTGGTGCGCGCCGGCCTGCGCAAGCTGCCGCGCGAACTGGTCGAAGCGGCGCGGGCGGGCGGTGCCGGCTGGTTCACCGTGCTGGTCACCATCGTGCTGCCGTTGATGACGCCCTCGATCATGGCCGCCGCCGCACTTGCCTTCGTCTCTTGCGTCGGCAATTTCGGCATTCCGGCCTTTCTCGGCATTCCCGCCAACTATCTCGTGCTGCCGACGCTGATCTATCAGAAGCTGGCCGGCGGCGGTCCTGCCGTGCTCGGCGAAACCGCGTTCCTGTCGGTGCTGATCGGCATCATCGCCATGGCGGGCATCCTTGCCCAGGAGATCATGAGCCGCCGCCGCGACTATCGCATCAGCTCCACGTCGCTTTCGGCCGAGCCCTATGAACTCGGCCGATGGCGGCCGGCCGTGCAGGCCGGCATGTGGCTGCTGATCGTTGTGGTGCTGTTCCTGCCGCTGTTCGGGCTGGTTCTGACATCGCTGGTGCCGGGCTATGGCATTGCGCTCACCACCAAGACGGCAACGTTCGACAATTATCGCTTCGTGCTGTTCGAGCATGACGCGGCCAGCCGTGCCTTCTTCAACAGCTTCTGGCTGTCGATCGCGGCGGCCTTCTTCGCGGTTCTGGTCGCAGTGCCGATCGGCTATCTGATCGCCTGGGGCAAGCAGCGCTGGGTGCGGCTGCTCAATCTGTCGGTGGAACTGCCCTATGCTCTGCCCGGTGTGGTGCTGGCGATCGCCTCGCTGCTCATGTTCCTGCGGCCGATCCCGCTGACCGGCATCCAGCTCTACAACACGGTCTGGATCATCCTCTACGCCTATCTCGCCCGTTTCCTGGTGCTGGCGCTGCGGCCAACCATCAGCGGCTATCACCAGATCGACCGGGCGCTGGAGGAAGCGGCGCAAGTGGCAGGCGCCGGGCTGTTCACCCGCATGCGCACGATCATCTTTCCGTTGGTGGCACCGGCGGCGATCGCCGGTGGCCTGCTGATCTTCATGACGGCCTTAAGCGAACTTACCGTTTCGGCACTGCTGTGGTCGTCGGGCTCGGAAACGATCGGCGTGGTGATGTTCTCCTTCGAGCAGGGCGGCGATTCCAACTATGCGGCGGCGATGTCCGTCATCACCGTGGCGGTCACTTTCGTGCTGATGCTGGTGACCAATCTGCTTGCCCCCTACCTTCCGACCGGAGTGCTGCCATGGCGCGATTGAGCCTGGACAATGTGACCAAGAGCTTCGCCAATTTCGATGCCGTCAAGGACGTGTCGATCGACGTCGCCGACGGCGAGTTCCTGGCAGTGCTCGGCCCTTCCGGCTGCGGCAAGACGACGTTGCTGAGGCTCGTCGCCGGATTCGAGAAAGTGACGTCGGGCGAAATCCGCATCGGCAGCGAGGTCGTGTCGGGCAAGGGCGGCAGCGTCGCGCCGGAAAAGCGGCGCGTCGGCATCGTCTTCCAGAACTATGCGCTGTGGCCGCATATGACGGTGGCCGAGAACATCGGCTATTCGCTGAAGGTGGCGAAGCTCGACAAGGCCGTCGCCCGCCGGAAGGTTGAAGACGCACTGGCCCTTGTCAATCTGCAAGGGCTGGGCGAGCGTCGGCCGGCCAATCTTTCCGGCGGCCAGCGCCAGCGCGTGGCGCTGGCGCGCTGCCTTGTCGCCGCGCCCTCGCTAGTGCTGTTCGATGAGCCGCTCGCCAATCTCGACGTGCATCTGAGGGCATCGATGGAGGACGAGTTCGCATCGTTCCACAAGCGCACCGGCACCACCATCGTCTACATCACCCATGATCAGGCCGAGGCGATGGCATTGGCCGACCGCATCGCGGTGATGGATGGCGGGCGCCTTGCCCAGCTGGCGACGCCGCGCGAGCTCTATCATGAGCCGGCAAATGAAATGGTCGCATCCTTCATTTCGCAAGGCATTTTGCTGCCCGCCGACGTGCTGAGCGCGGAGCAGGCGGGCCACTGCAAGGTCCGGGTTCTCGGGACTGAGCTGATTGTCCGCTGTCGGCCAGGCGAGCGGCCGCGCGCTGGCGCCAAGATCTGCTGCCGGTCGGCTGATCTCGACGTGTCGCCGGACGGTCCCGGCTTCGATGGCCTGGTCAAGCGGGTGATCTACCAGGGTGGCTCGGCGCGCATCGAATTCACGCCTTCGACCAGTCCCGACATCACCTTGCACTTCGAACAGCCCGACCCAGTCATGCTGGAAAGCGGGTCCCGGGCGCGTCTGCGCATAAGGTCCGGCTGGCTGATCCCGGCGGTGGGGGCGGCAGCGTGATGATGCTCGACCTGCTCGGCGGCTTTGGCGAAAAGGGCCGCACCAGCCTTGCTGTCAGCAGCGGCAAGGATCGCATCCTGCTCGACGTCGGCATCAAGGTCGGCGCCTCGGGGGCGGACTACTATCCGGTGCTGAACGGGTCGGCCGCCGACATCGATGCGCTGTTCGTCTCGCATGCCCATGAGGATCATGTCGGCGCGCTGAGCTGGCTGCTGTTGCGCGGCTATGCCGGCCCGATCTTCATGACGGCCGAGACCCGCAATGAGGCGCCCGCCACGCTCGCGGGCTATGCTGAGCCCGAGGATTTCAGGCGGTTCCCTTTTCCCGAAGATCGCATCGAATTGTTCGAACCCGGCGATACGTTGAACAGCGGCAACCTCACGATCCGGACGGGACGCTCCGGGCATGTGGTGGGCGGCGTCTGGTTTGCCGTGGACGATGGCGAGAGCCGCGTCGCCTATTCCGCCGACGTGGTGCCGGACAGCAATGTCTTCGTCATGGACACGATCCCGCACTGCGACCTGCTTGTCCTCGATGCTTCCTATGGCGCCGATCCGGTGCCGGGGGCGGCGCGGGCCCGCGAAATATCGCAGTGGGTTGCGAGGCATTCGGGCGGGTGTCTTTTGCCGACGCCGCTCTCGGGTCGGTCGCTGGAGCTGATCGCGGCCTTGCCTGGGACGTTCGCCATCCATGCCGGCATGCGTTCGTCCCTGGAAGCGCAGATCGGCGCCACCGCATCCCTGTTGCCAGGTGTCTCAGAACTCTTGCTTCGCCGCCTGCAAGACGCAGCCGACTGGACCGATGCCGATCCTCTGCCGCCAATGCCGTTGCTGGCGGATGACGGTATGGGTGAGGCCGGCCCGTCGTCGCGCCTCTTGCCGCGTGCCGACAATTCCGGTTTTCCGGTGCTGCTTACCGGCCATCTGCCGTCAGGTTCGCCGGGCGATCTGTTGCACAAGGCCGGCCGGGCGGACTGGGTGCGCATGCCGACCCATCCGACGCTGTCGGGCAATGTCGACATCTGGGAGAAGGCCGGGCGTCCCGCAGCACTCGGTCATTCCTGCACGCCGGACCTTCTCGGCGATCTGCAAACCCACATCCCGTCGCTGCGGACGCAATGCCGCACCGGCCAGCGCATAGTGGTGTCGGAGGCAAGAAAACGATGAGAATTCTGATCTGCAACGACGATGGCATCGAGGCGCCGGGGCTTGCCCGTCTCGTCAAGGCCGCCGGCACGTTGAGCGACGATGTCTGGGTGGTTGCGCCCGACGGCAAGCGCACCGCTGCCGGCTCGTCATTGACGATTGCCAGGCCGTTGACCATGCGGCGCGTCAAGCCGAACTGGTACTCCTGTTCCGGCACCCCGGCCGATTGCGTTGTAAGCGCTATGACCTGGCTGTTCGCCGATTCCGACAAACCGGGCCTTGTGCTGTCGGGCGTCAACGATGGCCGCAACGTTGCCGAGGATCTTGCCTATTCCGGTACGCTCGGCATTGCGCGGGAGGCGACGTTCTGGGGCGTTCCAGCCATCGGCTTCTCACGCGTGAAAAATCCTGATTTCACCGATGGCGACGACCAATGGCTTGGCGCGCTGATCACTTCATTGTGGCAATCGCGCGCCGACTGGGCCGCTGAGGGTCATTGGCTGAGCATCAACCTGCCAACGGCGCTGCCGGCCGAAATCCGGCAGCCGCGCATCGGTCGCGACAAGATCGCCCGCAAGGCCGAGATCTTGGAAAGCGACGGCGAACGCACGGTCATCACCGTGCCGCGCGGGCGCGCTCATGCAAGTGAGCCGGGTGACGAAAACGAGGCGATTGATGCCGGCTTCATCAGCATCAACCGGCTGAACTGGTTTGGCGAGACACGGCTGGACGAACGGTTTCTGGACGGGATCCCGCGCCAGCGGCAAGCTGGCTGACCTCAGGGCTTCAATCGGATTGTGGAGGTGGTTTGAGTCGCGCCATATCTCACCGGCGCTGATCCGCGCGTCGTCATCCGATCACCAACCTGTCAGCGGTTAAATCAAGCCAATCCACTACCTATGCTTGAAGCCGCCGCCATTTCATTCCACATCGGTGCGGATGAAGGGCGAAACAGGAGAACGGCGGCGGCATCTGCTGTGGGCTTTGCCCGCATCGCTGATCCTGCATGCACTCATCGCGGCGTTTCTGGTCTATGGCCTGCCGAGACCCGAGCAGCAGCCGGCTCAGCAGGAACAGCCCGTCAATGTCGCGATCGTGCCCCCGCCCGAAAAGCCCAAGCCGAAACCTGCTCCAAAGCCACCGGAGCCGACACCTGAAAAGAAGGCTGAAAAGCCGCCTGAACAAAAGCCGCCTCCGGAACCGCCGAAACCGCCAGACGACCAGGTTTTGAAGCGCGTTTTCCAGTACGGCCAGAAAGATACCGGGCCGGAGAAATCGCTCGACGGAAGCAGCGCTAAACCCAACACGCCGTCGCCGGCCAAGGATGAGGCGCCGAAGCCGCCTGTAGCACCGACACCCGCGCCGACCCAGCCCGCCCCGGCTGCAACGCCACAGCAGAAGGCAGAGCCCAGCAAGTCTGACGAGAAGCCAGCCACCGTTGCGCCGGACGAAAAGCCCGCGCAAAGCGAGGAGAAGCAGGCGACCGAGGACACCGACAAACAGCAGCCGGACAAACAGGAACCCGCACCGCAACCCGACGAAAAGCAAGCCGTCGTGACGCCAAAGCCATTGACGGCTGAGACCGGTGACAAGCCGGCGCCTCCAGCCTCGACCGAAAAGGCAAAGCCCAAAGCCAAACCTGCCAAGACAATGACGTTCAAACCCGCAAAAGCTTTCAAAGCGCCGAGCGGGAATGCTGGAAGGTCAAATCCCACCAACAACGCCCTTGCGGGATCACCGATCTATTCCGGCCTTCCTGGCGTCAGAAAGCTTTACTCGCAAGGGGCAACCGGCAATGCGTTCGCTACAAGCTCCATGGAGAATGTGCCGCGCGGTCAGCGCGTGGCCACCCTTTGCGGCAACGTTCTGAGCCGGGAATTGCAAACTGCCGACTATACGGTCAAATGGGTGCCAACCATCACGCTGGACAAAGGCAATGTTCTCAATCCTGCTCAGGCGGCCTTCAGCACCAGAAATACCTGGTACAATCTAAACTTCCGGTGTGAAGTCGACCCCGATGCGACGAGGGTCCTATCCTTCAATTTCCGTGTGGGGTCATTGGTCCCGCCTGGCGAATGGGCCAGTCGTGGATTCGCCAAGTATCCGCTGAATTAGGCCGGCACACCAAACCTAGCCAATTGCCGGCTAACTTCTTGCCAGTCGGCGCAGACGAAATCGGCACCGGCAGCTGTCAGCCGCGCGGCGTGCTCGGCATAGGTATGGCCGCCGCCGGTGTAGCCGATCGCCGTCATGCCGGCGGCGACAGCGCCCTGGATGCCGAAGGGCGAGTCCTCGATGACGATGCAGTCAACGGGATTGGCGCCGATCTTGTCCGCCGCGAAGAGGAAGATGTCCGGCGCGGGCTTGCCGTTCTTGACCATCGAGGAGCTGTAGATCGCGTCGCCGAAGAAACGCGCCAGCCCGGTCACGGCAAGGCTGTGGTTTATGCGCTCGACGGAGGAGGACGAGGCGACACAGCGGTCGCCCGCAAGCGTCGCGAGAAACGCAGTGATTCCCGGTGTCGGCTTCAATTCCTGCGAGAACAGCACCTTGGTCTCGGCCCAGATGTCGCCGTCCGCCGCCGCCGGAAATTGGTGCCCGGTCAATTCCTTGATCCTGGCGATGATATCGGACTGCTTCATGCCGACGCATTGGGCGATGATGCTGGTGTTGACACCGGGCATGCCGTGCTTTTCGTAGACGCGCTCATAGGCGCGGGCGGCCAGCGGCTCGCTGTCGACAAGAACGCCGTCGCAATCGAAAATAATAGGCCTTGGTCGCGCCACGCGTTTCCCTCTCGAGTCAATTTTCGCACATCGCTATCGGCAAAAAGTCAAATGTTCAATAGCGCGTGCGTTTTGGGGGCGCGAAGAGCGGGCTCAAAGCTGGCGCAACGCATCGCTCGCACGGGAAGACCCGAGCGCCCGTTGCATGGCTTGCCGGGACTGCGCGCGATCTGGGGTGATCCAGTTCGGTTCGGCGCCGAGAAAGCGGTCGAGGAAAGCCACCGCATAGGCCGGCATCTCGGTCACATTCTCGCGATAGGACCACCATGTGCGCAAATCGTCGGCGCATTTGTCGATGCCGGGTGCCGTGCCGAATTCCTGCTCGTGGATCGCCGAAATCACCGAGACGCAGTAGTTGGTGTAGAGGAAACCCTCCGGCCAGAAGCGGACGATTTCCAGCGTGCCGGCGTTCGTTTCCGTCTCGATCAGTTGGGTGAGGCCGGATATTTCTTTTGCCGGCGCCTGTTTTATCAACTCGCGCAGCACGAGGCCGGCGGCAAAGACGATGAAGTCGGCGCGGTCGATCGCGGCGAAGCGCTTCTGCGCTTCCATGATCTCGACCCAGTCGAGAAAGGCTCTGGTGAGCTTGGCCTCGTCGATCTCGAAGCGCACGCCGAACGTGTCCGAGACCACCTTGGCGCTGCCGCGAAAGGTGGCGCGGAACCAGCGCAGCTGCCGCAGCCGATGGCGAAGATCCGGCATCAAGGCCAGCTCGTCCCTGAAGGGCAGCTCCATGTTCCTCGTATCCTGTTTCCCGGTCAGCCTAGCACAACAGCGCCACGGCCGAAATCGGTCAGCGCCCTTGTAGATGACCGCAGCCGAGGCCAATATCATACATATTGACATTCTCGGAAACAAATGTTCTCACTTTGCTGTTGTCACGCGCCGGTCCAAGGTGCGGTTCAACTGAGGCTTCGGGAGGAGAACCGAATGGCGATTTGGCAGTGGGGACTGCTTCTGCTGGTTATCGTGTGGGCGCTGCAGTCGCTCGGCGTCTGGCTGCAGATGCGGCACTATTCGGATGTCTTCAGGGGCGTCACCGACCAGTACAAGGATGGCTTCGTCGGAGCCGGCAATTTTCGCGGCCGGTTGGCCAAGGGCACCATCGCGCTCGTCGTGGTGACGCCTGATCTGGTCGTGCGCCGCCTGATGGTGATGAGCGGCCGTTCCGTCTTCACCAAATTCAAAAGACATGAAGAATTCGAGGGTGTTCCCCTCGATAAACTCCGGTCCAACCCTGCAATCATGGGGGAGGGGGAACCCGGTGTGGCCGAGGCCGTGAAACGGGCGATCGAGCAGATCGACAAGACACGGTCGGAGCCGGGGAAGAAGCCGGGCCTGTCCGGCTTGAACATAGCAAGGGCTTAGGGCCGCAGGATTTCGGGCTCTAAATCAAAGGGATAGAGGACGCCGCGCACCGACTGGGATCAACCGGCGGGTGGCATAAGGAGGAGAAATGTCTGTATTTTCGTTGTTGGCGCAGCATGCCGACATGGCCGTGCACAATCTGCATGTCGCAGGTGCCATGGTCTCGGATGCCGCATTGCATGGCAAGCTCGCAGTCGAGCATGCCTCCGACCATCTCGTTGTCCTCGCACAAGCGGACAGCGGACCGATCACCGTCGATCAGTTCAAGGAAAAGCTGAAGGACGTCCAGCAGGAAGAGCAGCTCGGCTGGCTGACCGCCATCGGCAAGTACTTCATCGGCATCTTCCAGAAGGGCGGCGAGGTCTTCGCCGGCTTCGTCACCGGCATCATCCCGACGCTGGTGGTGCTGATGACGGCCTTCTACGCCGTCACCGAACTGGTCGGCGAAGAGCGCGTGCATGGCCTGGCGCGCGGCGCCGGCCGGATCGCGCTGACGCGCTACACGCTGTTGCCGCTGCTGGCGGTGTTCTTCCTCACCAATCCGATGGCCTATACGTTCGGATCGTTCCTGGAAGAAAAGCACAAGCCGGCCTTCTATGACGCGGCCGTGTCCTATGTGCACCCGCCGCTCGGCCTGTTCCCGCACATCAATCCCGGCGAGTATTTCGTCTGGGGCGGCATTCTCGTTGCGCTGCTGGAGCTGGAAAAGAAGGGCGTCGTCGTTGCCGGTTACCACGTCAAGGTGGCGATCTGGTACGCAATCGTCGGTCTCGTCGTCATCCTGCTCAAGGGCATGCTGACCGAACGCATCACCGCCATCATGGCACGCCGCCAGGGCGTCGAGCTGTAAGGGCGGGGAGGACATCATGGCCAAGACATATAAAGCCGTACGCATCTCCCGGGGCAAGACCGGTTGGGGTGGCCCGCTCGTGATCGAGCCGACCGAACAGCGCAGCAAGGTTGTTTCCGTCACCGGTGGTGGCATCCACCCGGTGGCACAGCTTATTGCCGACATGACCGGTGGCGAAGCCGTCGACGGCTTCAGGGCGCCGCCGATCGAAAGCGAGATGGCGGTGGTGGTCGTCGATTGCGGCGGCACCGCACGATGCGGCGTCTATCCGCGCAAGCGCATCCCGACCGTCAATCTGACGCCGGTCGGTCAATCGGGGCCGCTGGCCCAGTTCATCACCGAGGACATCTACGTTTCGGGCGTGAAGCCGGCCAACATCACAATGGCGGACGGATCCGAAACGGTCACGACTGCAGGGGGAGCAGCAGCGATGAGTTCAAGCAACAATGCGGCCGCGGCACCACAGCCGCTGCCGAGCGAGGGTGGGCTGATCGGCCTCATCAGCACGATCGGCCGGGTCATGGGACGTATCGTCGGCATCTTCTTCAATGCCGGCCGCCGCACCATCGACCAGGTCATCCGCAACGTGCTGCCGTTCATGGCCTTCGTGACCATGCTCATCGGTCTGATCCTGTATACCGGCATCGGCGATGTGCTGGCGCAGCCGATGGGTCCGCTGGCCAACAACATCGTCGGCCTGCTGATCATCTCGGCGATCTGCGGCCTGCCGTTCCTGTCGCCCATTCTCGGGCCAGGCGCTGTCATCGCGCAGGTCATCGGCGTCGCCATCATCGGCCCGCAGATCGCCAACGGCACGATTTCGCCGGCAATGGCACTGCCGGCGCTGTTTGCCTACAATACCCAGGTGGGCTGCGACTTCGTCCCCGTCGGCCTGGCGCTCGGTGAGGCCAAGCCGAAGACGATCGAAATCGGCGTTCCGGCGGTGCTCATCAGCCGCCAGATCATGGGGCCGGTCTCGGTGCTGATCGCCTGGGTCGTCAGCCTGATCGTGTTCTAAGGCAACTCTGGGAAAAGCGCATAATGCTTTCCCTTGGAAATTGCGTCAAAACAAAGAGTTAGAGCGGTTCACCGCTCTAGGGAAAGTTGAGAAAATGAGGTTCGCCATATGACGGTTCTGTTGAGAACACGGGTCACTGCCATCGGCCCCGAAGTGGCGGACCTTGCCGAAGGGGGCGTGGTCATCCTGTTTGCGGATGGCTCGCCGCCGGAGCTTGCCGAGGTTTCGGTGCTCCACAAGGCGGAGCAGGGACCAAGTGACGGAGCGCCCGCCAAGGGCGCTTCGATCACCCTCGGCCCGGTTGTCGCTGTTATCACAGCGGTCGGCTCCAGCGCGTGGAGCAAGGTGCTGGAAATGGGCCATGTCGTCATCTCGTTCAACGGCGCTACCGAGGCCGAGAGGCCGGGCGAGATCTGTGCGTCGCAAGTCGACCCGCAAGCGCTGGTGGCCGCCCTGAAGACCGGCGCAATCATCACCATCGCCGCCTGACAGCATTCGCGCCGTGGCCTATGTTGGGAGCGGCGCCCAAAACCAGAGTATTGCCATGGAACGCTCGACCATCGTCAGAGTGCATGAAGGTTTGCACGCCCGTCCCGCGACGCGGTTCGTGAAGCTCGCCAAGGGCTTCGAATCCGACGTCGAACTGGTCAAGGACGGCAAGGCGGTCAGCGCCAAGAGTTCGGTCAAGCTGATGCTGCTGGCGGTCAAGGAGAACCAGGAAGTCACGGTGCGGGCGAATGGCGCCGATGCCATCGAGGCACTCGAGGCGCTGATCGGCTATCTCGAGAATCCGCGGGCCGGCCTCGATGATGAAGCGGAGGCGCAGAGCCCGGCGAACGATGCCGGGCAGGAAGCGGCACCCGCGCCCGGATCCGTGCCGGCGGCACCTGACGGGGCAAACCGCCTGCGTGGCGTGGCCGCCAGCGAAGGTTTCGCCATCGGCCCGGCCTTTGCGCATTTTCCACCCGATATCGCCGGACAGGGCCGCGTGTTGCGGGCCGAGGAGATAGAAGGCGAGATCGACAGGTTCCGCACGGCCGTCGGCGCGGTCCAGGCCCGTATGGATAATGCGTTGGCGCAGGACAGCCTGTCGGCTGGAGACCGCGGCATCGTCGCCGCGCTCAGGGATATCGCCGCCGACGATAGCCTGACTGGTGAGGCCGAGGGCCTGATCAAGGGCGGCAATGACGCGGTCTCCGCCGTCATCACCGCCGCCTCCACCATTGCCGCCGAATTCAGCGCGGTCGACGATCACTATCTCAACGCGCGGGCGGATGACGTTCATGCGGTCGGGCGGCAGATCTGCCTCGTGTTGCTGGGCCAAGACGATGTCAGCCTCGAAAACATACCCGAAGGGGCTATCCTGATTGCCGATGACATCGGCGCCTGGGATCTGGCACGCGCGCCGCTGAAGCGTATCGGCGGCGTGGTGTGCGGCCATGGCGGCGCCACCTCGCACATCGCCATCATCGCGCGCTCGCACGGCATTCCGGCAGTGCTCGGCCTCGGCGGCCAGGTCAATGCCTTGCGCACCGCGCGAGACGTCGCGCTCGACGGCAATGCCGGCCATGTGATCATCGACCCCGACGAGGCGACCCGTGCCGATTTCGCCGGCCGCGTCGAAGCGGCGGCAAAGGAGCGCGCCGGCCTGACCATCTTCAAGACGGTGACGCCGAAGCTCGCCGACGGCAGGATCATCGAGGTCGCGGCCAATATCGGCTCACTCGAGGAAATCGAAGCGGCGCAAGAGGCTGGTGCCATGGGCATCGGCCTGTTCCGCACCGAGCTTTTGTTCATGCGCCATATGCATCTGCCCTCGGAAGACATGCAGGCCGAGACCTATGCGGCGCTGGCCAAGGCTTTTGCGCCTTATCCGGTCATTGTACGCACGCTCGACATCGGCGGTGACAAGCCGATTGCCGGCATCGAATTTCCCGACGAGGAAAACCCCTTCCTCGGCTGGCGCGGCATCCGCATGTGTCTCGACCGGCCCGACATCTTCAAGCGCCAACTGCGGGCGCTGCTGCGCGCAGCCGTGCACGGCAACATCAAGGTGATGCTGCCGATGGTGTCCGACCTCTCGGAGGTCAGGCAGACGCGCGTGCTGGTTGACGAATGCACGGCCGAGCTGAAAGCCGAAGGCGTGCCGCATGCGACCTTCGATCTCGGCGTAATGATCGAAACCCCGGCCGCCGTGCTGATCGCCCCGACGCTGGCCAAGGAGGTCGCTTTCTTCTCGATCGGCACCAACGATCTGACCCAGTACATCATGGCCGCGGACCGGCTCAATCCGACCGTCGCCAAGCTCAACGATGTCACCAATCCAGCCGTCATGTCGGCGATCGAAATGACGGCAAAAGCCGGCGTCGCCGCCGGTATCATGGTCGGCATGTGCGGTGAGGCGGCCGGCCGTCCGGATCTCATTGCGACATTCGTGAAGATGGGGCTGACCGAACTCTCGATGAGCCCGGCTTCCATCCAGCGCGCCAAGAAAGCGATCATGGCCATGGCCGCTGAAGGCTAGCCCAGGCCGGCCAACTACGGCAGATGGGCAAGCAAGGTGGCGAACACCGGTGTCAGTTCAGCGATCGGGTTTGCCTTGGCGCAGGCCTGAACGATGCGGTCGTGGCGAATATCCGCCGCCAGTATCGCGATCTCCAGCATATCCGGCTCCGGCGCGCCGTCCCTGCCGGCGGTCGCCAGGCCGCAGGCCAAAGCGAGCGGTGCCAGGCAGCTTACGTCAAGCGCGCTGCTGCCCACCACCGCCGGCGTTTCGGACATCGTTTCGGCAAAGCGGACCGGACGCTGGCCGAGGCACTCGACCAGCAGCGCCGAACAGGTGGCCGCGATTGCCTGCAGTCCGGCACCTGGCGCGGCCAACGCGGCCAGCAGATCGCCATGCCGCTTGCGCATCGTGGCATGGACGGCCGCGAAATCGGCTTCGTGGATGCGGGCATTGTCGATGTTCAGGCCGGCAAGAACCGCCTTGGTCAGATAATACATATCGCGCCGGAACAGGCGTTCGGCGTCCAGTTGGCGATCCTCGTTGCCGACCGGGAAATAGGTGCCGAGGCCCTTCACCGTCGTGCCGTCCACCTTGATCGGGCGCTCATGCGGGACGAAAGCTTCAGCGATCGACAGCGCTTCGTCGACGGCACTCGCGGCATGGCTGAGCAGGCCTTCGATGCCCTTGCCTGGAAACGGCGGCAGATGGCTGGTTGCTTCGCGCAGGATGCTGGCATCGCCGCTGCCGTCATGGCGGCTCTGGCGGATGATTTCGCGGACTTCCCGCAGCCGGTCCTTCAGATTGACGCGGACATCTTCGGAGATTTGTCGGAGCATCGCGGATCGCCTTGAAATTTGCTGCGGATAGCCGCCAACCGGGGCAGCCGCCACTCTCTACATTGTTCCTATCGATTGGTAGATCAATAGGCGATACTAGACCAGCATGCAGAATCGGCGGCAGCGCGCTCGTCCGTCGCCGCAGGGGGAGAGACAGACTTGGGCAGACGACGACAGGGCGAAAGCGAAGACGGTCGAGGCGAGGCAACCGAGCAGGTCGCCAGCGAAAGCCGGACGGATCGCCTCAGGATTCGCGCCGCCTGGATGTATTTCGTCGAACAGATGACGCAGAACGAGATCGCCGACGTGCTCGGCGTCGGTCGCGTCACCATCGTGCGCATGCTGGCGGATGCCCGGGCGCGCAACGAAGTGAAGATCACCATCGAGAGCGAATTGTCGGAAATCGTGCGGCTTGAGCGCGCGCTGGAGAAGACGTTCGGGCTGCAGCAGGCGCTGGTGGCGCCGCTTTCGGCACCCGATGCCGATCCGATACCAGCGATCAGCGCCAAGACCGGCAGTTTCCTGTCGGACACGATGAAGTCCGGGATGCGGGTCGGCGTCGGCTGGGGGCAGACGCTGTTCTCGAGCCTGCCCTTCATCAGCGCCAAGTCGCTCACCGATTTCAAGGTGATTTCGCTGCTTGGCGGTGTCGGCGTCGTGCGCCGGGTCAACCCAGCCGAGTTCGCCTGGCGCTTCGCTCAGATATTCCAGGGCGACGGCTATCTGATGCCGACACCAGCCGTCGTCGACAGCGTCGAGACCAAGATCGCACTGATCGAGCGCTGCGGCCTGCAGGAGATTTTCGAGATGGCCGACGTGCTCGATGCCGTTCTGCTGAGCGTCGGCGGGATCGCCTCGGCCACCACCTTCTCTCGTGGCGGCTTCCTCAAGGAGGCGGATCGGGAGGCCCTGCTTGCGCGTGGCGCCGTGGGTGACCTCCTGTTCCATTTCTTCGACCGCAACGGCGATCTGGTCGACCATCCCGTCAACAGCCACGTGATGTCGGTGGATGTCGACCGTCTGCGCAAGGCACCGATCCGTATCCTCACTTCCGGTGGCGAGGAGAAAACCGAAGCGCTGCTCGGCGCCATGACCCTCATTGCCCCAACCATCCTGATCACCGACGAGGAGAGCGCGCGGCGCATGCTGGAAGCGGTCAGCGGAAGCTGAAGCTGTCCGTGATGTAGTCCGGCCAGGCCTGCTGTTCGTCGAAAACAGCGGCGAGATCCGGTGTGTCCGCCAGTATTCCGCTCAGCACCAGCGCGGTGGCGATGCCGGTGCTGTTTCCGCCCGATATATCGTGTTCGACGCTGTCGCCGACACAGACCACGGTGCCACGGTCCGGCTCGCCGGCCAGCGCCAGCGCGGCGTCGAAAATCGCCTTGTCGGGCTTGCCGATTCGGGTAACGCTGCCGCCCAGGCTTTCATAGAGATCGGCCAGACGGCCGGCGCCGAAGCGAGGGCCAACGGCCGTCAGCATGATGATGTCGGGATTGGTGCAGAAACACGGCACCCGCCGCTCTGCGGCCGGCGCGAACAGCCTGCGATAATGGTCGAGGTCAAAGCGGTCACCCTCGCTGGCCGCGATCAGCACCAGTTCGGCCTCATCGCCGGACCCGGTCAGCACAAAAGGCAGGCCCTCGATCGCGGAGCGGTCAGCTTCACGGCTGATCAGCAGGCATTTTGTCCCTGGGCGCAGCTTCCCCGACGTCGCCATCTCCCTAAAGGATCGCCACGCCACCTCGCCGGAAGAAACGAAATGATCCCAGCTTCCCGCTTCGAAGCCGAGTTTTATGAGCCGGCTTTCATTGGGTCGTGCCCGCCTGCCGGAGTTCGAAACCAGCACCACGGTCTTGCCGGCGCGCTTCAGCGCCGACAGCGCTGCCACCGCGCCCGGATAGGGCCGTGTGCCGTCATGCAGCACGCCGAACTGGTCGAGCAGGAACACGTCGTAGCGCTCCGCCAGCGGCCCGATGCCGTCGAGACGTTCGATCGTTTTCGCGCTCATAGGAGTCCTGCCCGGCTTGCACCCATCAGCGCCAGCCGCGCCGTGCCGGCGGCGGCCCCGTCGGAAAGCGCGGGCAGGAAATCGACGCCGAGCCTGCGCCGCCGGATTGCCGTCCAGGCTGGGTTCGCCGCCCCGCCTCCGACGCTCCTGACCGATATCAGCGCGGGCGCGCCGAGTTCGGCAAGCCTGTCATAGCCGAGCGCTTCGATCGCGGCGATGCCTTCGAACATCGCTTTCAGATAATCGGCGTCGTCCGCCGGCCGGGGTGCAAGGCGAGGCGGCAGCGCCGGATCGGCGATCGGAAATCGTTCGCCCGTGGCGGGAAGCGGATAGTAATCGAGGCCGGTGTCGGTCTCCGGGTCGATTTTTGCGCTGAGTTCGATGATACGGGCGAGCGGAAAATGCTGAGCCAGCACCTTGCCGCCGGAATTCGACGCACCGCCTGCCAGCCAGGCGTTGCCGAGCCGGTGGCTGTAGATGCCGAAGCGCGGCGCCGAAATCGGCCGGTCGGACAGGATCTTGATGGTCAGCGAGGATCCCAGCGCGGTGACGCCGTCGCCGATCGCGGCAGCACCGGTCGCCAGGAACGAGGCGCAGCCATCCGTGGTTCCGGCGACGACGGCCACATCGCGCGGCAAGCCGAACAGTTCCCCGGCTTCCGCGGTGAGGGCGCCGGTGACTTCGCCCGGCTCGACCACGCGCGGCAGCAACTCCACGCGCATTCCGGTCGCGGCGATCCATTCCGGCCAGCGGCGGGCCTCGACATCATAGCCTGTCTTCAGGGCATTGTTCTCGTCGCTGACGTCGAAGCGGCCGGAGAAGTTTCCGGCAATCCAGTCGGCCTGATGCAGCACCGCCGCAATGCCCGGCAGATGCTGGAAGCGCAGGGCCTTGGCGAGGCCGGATGTCGCTCCGTGCGCTGCACTTGCAGCCGGCGCGGTGCGGTCGATCGCGGCCAGAATGTCGTCGTCATCGACCTTGTCGTTGTACATCAGCGGTTCGGCCAGCGGCCGCCCGGCGGCGTCGACCGGCAGCAGCGTGCCGGAGGTGCCGTCGATGGCGATGGCGCGGACCGCCGTGCGGTCGATGCCGGAAAGCAGGTCCGTCAGCACCGCCTTGACCGCTTGCCACCATGCCGTGGGGGCTCGGCCATCGCGGCCAAACCTGTCGAGTGGAACGGCCGAATGCCCGGCTATGGAAAAATCCGGGCGCATGGCGACGGCGCGCGCACCTGATGTGCCTAGGTCGATGCCGATGACAAGTGGCATCATGTCCATGCTAGCCGCCAGCCGCGTTGAGCTTCTGGCGATATTGCTCGGCGTCCCAGTTGACCAGCTCGTCATTCTCGGAAGCGGTGAGATAGTTCAGCCGCGCTGCGACGTCGATCCGCGCGGTCACGTCGGCGAGGCAGCGTTGCATGGCATCGGCGCCGGCACTGGCGTCGCCGCGCATCAGCACGCCTGCGCCGGGAAACAGGATCGCCGCAGGCGACGTGTCCAGTCGTGCAATGACATCGGCCACCGCCTCGCCTGGTTTCGCCACGATGGAGCCCTGGCCGAGGAAGATGACGTGGTCCGGATAGAGGCTGCCGGCCTGCGCCATGCGGCGGCTCTCAGGGTCGAGCGCAACCGCATGCGCTTCGACATCGGCCGGCAATCTGTAGAAGCTGCCGCCGGCAAGCGCCGCCAAGGCATCGAGGTCGGGTGCGGCGGTCGCGCGCGCCGGCCGGGCCAGCAATGACCTGATACGGCGCAGCAGAAGCTCCGCCCCGGCGACGGTTTCGGCGGCGACGACCAGCCCGTGATTGCCAAGGATCAGCACGTCGACACCAGGCCGCAGTTTTTCGGCAATGCCGCGTGCAAGCGGCAGGCCGGGCCGGAAATAGGGCACATAGGCCCAGTCGATGCCATCGAGCCGCCTGGCGACCTCGGCCTCGCCATCGGCCTGCACGGCAAGTGAGATGGTGTCGACGCAATGGACGTGAAGAACCACGCGCTGCGGCATCAGGGCGTGCACCGTGGTCTCGATCGACGGCCGCAGGCCGCGCGGGTTGAGCGCTGCAATGGTGAAACCCTGCGGCTGGTCGGCGGCGCGATCGCGCTGTTCGACGGCTCTCAGCAACGGCGCCATCGCCACCGGCACCATGATGTCATCGACCAGCGCGTCCTTCAGCCAGGTGCCGGAGGCCTTGATCCACAGCGTGTCGCCGGCTTTCAGCGAGGTGTTGCCGCCTGCCGCCTGGGTCAGATGCGGGCTCTGCCCGATGCTGGCCGAAAGCGCCCGTAAGGCCGCCAGCTCCTGCGCATCAGCTTGGGTCGCCATGGCGCTTTTCCTCCAACGGCTCGGCCGTGTCCTGCGCGAAATCCCGTTGCCGGGGTTGGCGCTGATATCGCAGATACGAGTGATCTACGTCAATAGTGATCTAGTATCATCAAAACCCGCTTGCAATCCGGCTAATGTTGAGTAAGTTGCGCCAACTGCCATGGAAATGGCATCCGGGAGGAAAGAATTGAGCGACTCCGGCCGCCAGCGTCAGATCGTCGAACTGCTGCGGGATCGTCCGTTCGCTTCGGTGCGCGAGCTGCAGGAACGGCTTGGCGTTTCAGCCGCGACGGTCAGGCGCGATATCGACAGGATCGACGAAGCCGGCGAAGCGCGGAAGGTCTATGGCGGCATCTCGGCGCTCGACGGCGCTTCCCAGGCCGGTGTCGCCTACGCCCGGCCCTATGACGAGAACCGCGACCTTGCGGTCGAGGCCAAGCGGCAGATCGCCGCTCTCGCGGCGACCATGGTGCGTGACGGCGACGCCGTCATCGTGCATGGCGGCTCGACCTGCTTCCATCTCGGGGTCAAGCTCGCCGAGCGCAACATCCGCCTCTACACCAACTCGATGCCGCTGGCGGCCTATCTCAGCGACCACGGCCATTGCAGCCTGACGGTTGCGGGCGGTGATCTGCATCGCGAACCCGGCATCATTCATTCGCTCACCCAGGCCGTGCCCTTCTACGCCTCCAAATTCTTTCTCGGCGCGCAAGGCCTTGGCCAGGAAGGCGTGATGGAATCGCACCCGCTGCTGGTGCGCTCGATCGTCGATCTCAGCCTCTGCGCCGACCAGATCGTGGTGCTGGCCGACAGCCGCAAACTGTCGATCCACGCGCGCAATGTCGCGCTCCCGCTTTCCCGCATCGGCACGCTGGTCACCGACGACGGTCTTTCCGATGCCGATGCGCGCATGCTGGAAGACGCCGGCGTCATGGTGCGGATAGCCTCGGGAGCCATCCAGTGAAGGTGGCTGTCCTCGATTTCGGCAAGACCAATTCGAAGCTGTTCGTCTTCGGCCAGGACGGGCGCATTGTCGACGAGCGCCGGACCCAGCCGAAATGGGTGCGCCAAGGCGGCTTCAGCGTGCTCGACGAGGCGGCGCTCCACCATTGGGCGCTCAGCGCCGTTGCCGATGCGGTCGATGGTCATGGAGTGGAAGGGGTCATGGTCTCGGGCCATGGCTGCACCTTTGCCTTGGTCGACGAGGCGGCGCTGACGCATCCGATCCTCGATTACGAGCAAGAGCCGCCGGCCGAGATTGCCGCGCGGATCGATCGCCGCATTCCGGGCTTTGCCGAGACCTTCTCGCCGCGGTTGCCGCTGGGCTTCAACTACGGCCGCCACATGCTGTGGCTGCAGGAGGTCGAGCCCGACGCGTTCGCCGCGTCGAAATCGATCCTCGGCTATCCGCAATATTGGAGCTGGCGCCTTGGCGGACGGGCGGTCTCGGAAGTATCCTATCTCGGCTGCCATTCGCATTTGTGGGCGCCGCGCCGCCAAGATTTTTCCTCGCTGGTCGACGCGCAGGGCTGGCGTGACCGGATGCCTGCCTTCGAGCGCGCCGGCACCGTTATCGGCGAGCAGCGCCTCGGCGCTGCGGCAAGCCCGATCGCCATCCACAACGGCGTCCATGACTCGAATGCGGCGCTGCATGCCTATCGCCGGCAGGAGCTTGGCCCGGTCACCGTCGTTTCTACCGGCACCTGGGTCGTCGTGCTCAATCCGTCCTGTCCCCTCGACGCGCTCGATCGGGACCGCGACATGCTGGTCAATGTCGATGTCGGCGGCGGCCCAGTGCCGACCATCCGCTTCATGGGCGGGCGTGAATTCGCAACCATCAGCGCCGGCTGGCAAGGCGAGATCGCCGGCCCGGCGGTGCAGCGGGTGATCGATGCCGGCATCATGGCGCTGCCGAGCTTCGCGCCGGGCGGGCCGATGGCGGGGCATTCCGGCCGACTGGCGGGGCGCGCGCCCAATGCCGAGGAACGCGCGGCTACGGCGCTGCTCTACGTCGCGCTGATGGTCGATCTGTCGCTCGATCTCATCCATTCGAACAACACGGTGATCGTCGATGGCGGGCTGAACACGGGCGGTCTGCTCGCCGGACTGCTGGCGCAATTGCGTCCCGACCAGGCTTTCCTGCAGGGCGCCACGCTGGAGGGCAGTGCCACCGGTGCAGCGGCGCTCGCCTTCGAGAGCGTTGGGCGCGAATTCGCCGCCGAAGTTCCGGAGCCGGTGCGCGCGTCGCGTTTCACCGGGTTGGCAGGCTATCGCGGCAATTGGCGTGCCGCCACCATGGACCGGGGCGTCGCTGGTGCGGTGGCGGGAGGCGCGCGATGAGTGCGATTGCCAAGGCCGAGACGGCGCGCCAGCCGGTGCTGGAGATGCGGCACATCTCCAAGACGTTCGGCGCGATCCGTGCCTTGCACGATGTCTCGCTCAGCGTCCATGCCGGCGAGCTGCACGCCTTGATGGGCGAGAACGGCGCCGGTAAGTCGACATTGATGAAAGTGCTTTCAGGCGCCTATCGGCCGGATGCCGGTGGCGAGATCCTGATCGACGGCATGCCGGCCGCGACCGGCGATCCGATCAAGGCGCGCGCCAGCGGCGTCGCGGTGATCTATCAGGAGCTGTCGCTGGCGCCCAATCTGACGGTGGCGCAGAACATCTTCCTCGGCAACGAGCCGCGACGCTTCGGCATCGTCGATCGTGACCAGTGCACAAGGCGCGCCAGGGAGATCATCGCGCGTCTGGGCGTCTCCTTTTCGGCCCGCGACATGGTCTCCAGCCTGTCGCTCGGCGAGCGACAATTGGTCGAGATCGCCCGCGCGCTGTCGACCAATGCGCGCATCATCGTCATGGACGAGCCGACGACGTCGCTGACCTCGCGCGAGACCGACCGGCTGTTCGAGGTCATCGCGACGCTGAAATCGCAAGGCATCGCCATCATCTACATCAGTCACCGCATGGAAGAGGTCTACCAGCTTGCCGATCGCGTCAGCGTGCTGCGCGACAGCGGTTATGTCGGTACGCTCGAACGTGCCGACCTCAGCGCCTCGCGCCTCGTCTCTATGATGGTCGGCCGCGATCTGTCGGCTTTCTACAAGAAGGATCATCGGCCGCCGGACGAAAAGCGCGCGGTGGCGCTCTCGGTGCGTGGCATGTCCGACGGCCGTCTCCTGAAAGACTGTTCGTTCGACCTGCACAAGGGCGAGGTGCTGGCGCTGGCGGGTCTGGTCGGTTCCGGCCGTACCGAGCTTGCGCGGCTGATCTTCGGCGCCGACAGGCGCGTGTCAGGCACGCTGGAACTCGACGGCAAACCTGTAACCATCGGCTCGCCGCGCGAGGCGCTCGATGCCGGCATCGCCTATCTGACCGAGGACCGCAAGGAACTCGGCCTGTTCCTCGACATGTCGATTTCCGACAACATCAGCATGGGCGTGCTGGCGCGGGATTCGCGCGCCGGCGGCTTGCGCGACTTCGCGGCCGCCGAAAGGCGCGCTTCCAAGGCCGTTGCCGGTCTCTCCATCCGCACCAGTTCGGTGCAGGCCAATGCCGGCTCGCTGTCGGGCGGCAACCAGCAGAAGGTGCTGCTCGCCCGCCTGCTCGAAACCGAGCCGAAGGTCGTCATCCTCGACGAGCCGACCCGCGGCGTCGATGTCGGGGCGAAATCGGAAATCTACCGGCTGATCGACAATCTCGCCAAGCAGGGCATCGCCATCCTGATGATCTCCAGCGAACTGCCGGAGGTGATCGGCGTTGCCGACCGCGTGCTGGTGATGCGCGACGGCACGATATCGGGCGAGGTGACGGCATCGCAAGGCGAACCGCTAAGCCAGGAGAAAATCATGGAACTTGCAACGGGAGCGGCTCAGCAATGACCGACAAGGCGACCGAGATCAGCGCAGGCGGCCAGGCCACCGGCACCAGCCGACGGTTGCGCACGGCTTTCGCTGCCCTTGGCATGCTGCCGGTGCTGATCCTGCTGGCGGCCGGCTTCCAGTTCCTGAACCCGCGCTTCCTGACCGAGACCAACCTGTTGATCGTCACCCAGCAGTCGTCGATCAACATCGTGCTGGCGGCCGGCATGACCTTCGTCATCCTGACCGGCGGTATCGACCTGTCCGTCGGCGCCATCCTGGCCGCATCGGCGATGGTGGCGGTGATGGTGTCGCTGGTGCCCGACTGGGGTTTGCTCGGTGTGCCGGCGGCCATTCTGGTCGGCCTCGGCTTCGGCCTCATCAACGGGCTGCTCATCGCCTATATCAAGCTGCCGCCCTTCATCGTCACGCTGGGTTCGCTGACCGCGGTGCGCGGCGTCGCCCGCCTGCTCGGCCAGGACACCACGGTGTTCAATTCGGACCTGCCGTTCGATTTCATCGGCAACGGTTCGCTGTTCGGCATTCCGTGGCTGGTCATCATCGCGCTGTCGGTGGTGGTGCTGTCCTGGCTGGTGCTCAAGCGCACCGTGCTCGGCACCTGGATCTATGCCGTCGGCGGCAATGCCGAAGCGGCGCGGCTGACCGGCATCAAGGTGCCGCTGGTGCTGCTCTTCGTCTATGGCATTTCCGGCCTGCTGGCCGGCCTTGGCGGCGCCATGTCGGCGGCCCGGCTCTATGCCGCCAACGGGCTGCAGCTCGGGCAGTCCTATGAACTCGACGCCATTGCCGCTGTCATCCTCGGCGGCACCAGCTTCGTCGGTGGTGTTGGCTCGATCTGGGGTACGCTGATCGGCGGCCTGATCATCGCGGTGCTCTCCAATGGGCTCATCTTGGCCGGTGTCTCCGACATCTGGCAGTACATCATCAAGGGATTGGTCATCATCGTGGCGGTCGCCCTCGACCGCTACAGGCTCCAGGCAGGAGCAAGAACGTGATTGACCTTAGTCGCCGGCGTCAACGACCGGTTTCATGTAACGCACCGTGAGAGGCGCGGGGCAATCGGAGGAAAGCAATGAAGACCATCGCCAAACTGCTCTGCGGCGTCGCACTCGCGTCGCTCGCCATCGCGCCTGCTTCGGCCAAGGACCTCAATAAGGTCGGCATCTCGGTCGGCCTGCTCGGCAATCCCTTCTTCGTCGCCACCATCAAGGGCATCGAGGACGCGGCCAAGAAGATCAACCCAAAGGTCGAGGTGACCTCGGTGTCGGCCGACTATGACCTCAACAAGCAGGTCTCGCAGGTCGATTCGTTCATCGCCGCCGGTGTCGACGTGATCATGCTCAATGCCGTCGACGCCAAGGCGATCGCGCCGGCGGTGAAGAAGGCACAGGCTGCGGGTATCGTCGTTGCCGCCTTCGACGTTTCGGCGCCGGGCGCCGACGTGACCGTGATGACCAACAACGTCAAGGCCGGCGAAGAGGCCTGCCAATACCTGGTCGACCACACCGGCGGCAAGGGCGACTACGTCATCCTCAACGGACCGGCATCGTCCTCGATCCTGGAGCGGGTGAAGGGCTGCAAGAACGTGCTGGCGCAGCATCCCGACATCAAGATCCTCTCTGACGACCAGAATGCCGAAGGCTCGCGCGACGGCGGCCTGAAGGTGTTCCAGTCGCTGCTCACCCGCTTCGACAAGATCGATGCGGTGTTTGCCATCAATGACCCGACGGCGATCGGCGCCCAGCTTGCGGCCAAGCAGCTCAACCGTTCGGAATTCATCTTCACCGCCGTCGACGGCGCGCCCGATATCGAGAAGGAGCTCTCCTCCGGCACCTCGATGATCAAGGCCTCGGCCTCGCAGGATCCTTACGTGATGGCCGGCCAGTCGCTGACGATGGCGGCCGAACTTCTGGCCGGCAAGAAGCCGGCGGAGCCGACCGTCCTGCTCGACCCGAAGCTCATCACGGCCGAGAACCTGAAGGACTACAAGGGCTGGACCGCAGCCCGCTAAATCCTCCCAAGGCCGGTGGGGGGGGGGGGGGCCCCCCCCCCCCACGGGCTAAACCCCGCCCGGAAGGTATTGTTGGTTTTATAAAAAATACACGACCGCGCACAAAAAAGCAGAGTATTAGTGTGTGGG
>NZ_JAMYQH010000047.1:0-42129 GCF_040320765.1 Mesorhizobium sp. M0618
CCCCCCGGGGCGGGCCGACCAACCCCTGGGGGGGGTTTGGCCCGCCCCGCGCGGGGGGGGCGCCGTCCCCAAACCATCATTCCCCCGGGGGGCGGGCCTACGCCGGGGGGGCGCGGAAGCGTCAATCCTGCTTGCCGAGGAATGACGGCCCTTCGCCGATGATCTTCTTGTCTTCCTTGCCGATGATTTCGAGATCGCGCCCCTCATAGGGCAGAGACGACAGGATGCGCCGCATGATCGCCAGCCGCGCGCGCCGCTTGTCATTGGCCCGTACGATGATCCACGGCGCGAATTCCTTGTGGGTGCGCTCGAACATTGTGTCGCGCACCTTGGTGTAGTCGTCCCACTTGGTGATGCCTGCAACGTCAATGGGCGAAAACTTCCAGCTCTTCAGCGGGCTGTAGCGGCGATCGTGGAAGCGCTCGAGTTGCGTTTCCCGGCCGATGTTCAGCCAGAATTTGAAGAAGTGGATCCCCTCGTTGGAGATCATCCGCTCGAAATGCGGCGTCTCGTCGAGAAACTGCTCGTGCTGCTGCGGTGTGCAGAAACCCATCACCGGCTCGACACCGGCGCGGTTATACCAGGAGCGGTCGAGGGTGACGAATTCGCCCGCTGTCGGGAAGTGGTCGACATAGCGCTGGTAGTACCATTGCCCCAGTTCGGTCGGGGTCGGCTTGGTCAGCGCCACGTTGCGTGCCGTGCGCGGATTGAGGTACTGGCGCACCACGAAGATCGTGCCGCCCTTGCCGGCAGCGTCGCGGCCCTCGAACAGCGCCATCACCCGTTTGCCGGTCGACTGCAGCCAGGCCTGCGCCTTGACCAGCTCGATCTGCAACTTCTCGAGCGTCTCGTCATACTCGTCGCTTTTCATCTTCTTGTCGTAGGGATAGCCGCCGGCGGTCAGCTTGTTGTCCTCGACCCAGTCGGGAAGCACGGGATTTTCGATGTCGAACTCCCTCTCCTTGCCGCCGATCCTGATCTTCAGCGGCCCCGAAGTTGGCGCGGCGGGACTTTCCTTGGCTTTTTTCATCGAGACGAACCCTTTCCAGCTTCCGGACTCATGCTATGGGGAGCCACTACAGCGCCGCGCGTCCGTTTGGATGCGCAAAGGACGCTGTAGCACTTTTAATTTGCGCATGATCCTTTCCGAAAATCGATTCCCGATTTTCGGGGTCATGCGGCAAGCGATCTGGTGGAAGTTTTCCGCCACCGTGCGACCGGGTGCGAAGACATTGGGGGGCAGGTCACGAGCGAATGGCTGACCTGGACACAGAGCAGAGAGGCGTCACGCAAACCATGGCCGCACGGCTGTGGAATAGCCGCTGGCTGCTTGCGGCCGGTATTGTTGCGGTTCTCGCTGTTTATGCCTTGGCCGGGATTTCAGACTATGTCGTCCCCGCGGCGCTGCTGTTGCTGCTTGCAGCGGCAATACTGCCGACCGCCGGCGCGCGCCAATCCACCGGCAGCGGCGCTGCCATCGAGGCCATCGGCCTGCAGCGGCTCTCGGGTGAATATCTTGCCGCCGCCGTCGCCGATCCGCTGATCATCTTCGACCGGGCTGCCACCATCGTGCATGCCAACGCCGCCGCCTTCGCCGCTTTCGGTGGCATCGCGCCAGGCATGTCGCTGTCGCTGAAATTCCGGGCACCGGAGATGCAGACCCTGCTGGATGGCGTACTATCTGGTGATATCGCCTCCGATGTCGTCGACTACATGGAGAAGCTGCCGGTCGAACGTGCCTACCGGGTGAGTGTGTCCTCGGTCGGTCACGCCACCGATCTCTATGTGCTGGTGTTCAAGGACCAGAGCGAAACGCGCAGGATCGACCGCATGCGCGCCGATTTCATTGCCAATGCCAGCCATGAACTGCGCACGCCGCTCGCCTCAATCGCCGGCTTTATCGAAACGCTGCGCGGGCCAGCCCGCAACGACGCGGCGGCGCGCGACCAGTTTCTGCAGATCATGCAGAGCCAGACCGGTCGCATGGCGCGTCTGATCGACGATTTGTTGTCGCTGTCGCGGCTCGAGATGAAACCCTATCTGAAGCCGGGAACCGAGGTGGACCTGCGGCAGACAGTCGACAGCGTCATCGATTCGCTCGGACCGCTGGCCAGCGAAAACGCCGTTGCCATCGAGCGGCACTACGCCGATGGGCCGCTTCATGTGCCTGGCGACCGAGATGAGCTTTTCCAGGTTTTCGAGAACCTCCTGGAAAACGCCTGCAAATACGGGCAGTCGGGTGGGCGCGTGGTTGTATCCATAGCGCATGGCGATGCCGGATCAGAGCCGGGCATCGACGTGACGATCAGAGACTTTGGCCCTGGTATTCCCGAGGAGCACATTCCGCGCATTACCGAGCGCTTCTACCGCGTCGACGTCGAGACCAGCCGGACCCAGAAGGGGACCGGCCTCGGCCTGTCGATCGTCAAGCATATCCTGACGCGCCACAACGCCCGGCTTTCGATCAAGTCCGAAGTCGGCAACGGCGCGGCATTCTCGGTTCATTTGCCGACGCACTGATATCGCCCTAATTCAAGGGGACTGTTTCTTTTTTCTGTCATCCGGCTAGCGTATCAGCGGGGATTCGAGGAAACGACTCAAAATCAAAACACCCCGTGGGAAGGCATTTTGCCATGCAGTCCGTGCACATCGTCAGCGCCTATGACGAGGAGTTGAAATATCTGTCGAAGCGCATCGCCGCGATGGGCGGCCATGCCGAGCGCATGGTCGAACAGGCGGTCGCCGCTCTCGTCAATGCCGACCCAGGCCTTGCCCAGAAGGTCATCCGCGACGATACCGTACTGGACGAGGGCCAGCGCGAAATCGACGACAAGGCCATCATCATCATTGCCAAGCGTCAGCCGATGGCGGGGGATTTGCGCGAGATCGTCGGGACCATTCGCATCTCCGCCGACCTCGAACGGGTTGGCGATCTCGCCAAGAACGTTGCCAAGCGGGTGGTCGCCGTCACCGACGGACGCCAGCCGACCAGCCTGTTCCGCGGCCTCGAGGCTCTGTCCAACCTGGCGTTGACCCAGCTCAAGGAAGTGCTCGACGTCTACGCGTCTCGCTCGGTGGAGAAAATCGGCTTCGTGCGCGATCGTGACGACCAGATCGACGCCATGTACACATCGCTGTTTCGCGAATTGCTGACCTACATGATGGAAGATCCGCGCAACATCACGCCCTGCACGCATCTGCTGTTTTGCGCCAAGAACATCGAGCGTATCGGTGATCACGCCACCAACATAGCCGAGACCATCTACTACATCGTCACCGGTGATCAGTTGCCGGCTGAGCGGCCCAAGGGCGACAAGACCGACAAAATCAGCCTTTCCGGGACGCAGCCGGTGAAGTGAACGCGCCTCTCGAACCGTAATCCGATTTACGCTAAGCTTTCCGGGCCTTGCTCTATCCTCGTCCGTGGATTTGCTCCGGGAGGTCGTGATGGAAAATGTTCGGAACCTGACCCCGGCGACTGGACCGATATCCGGCATTATCGCTTGCGGCGTCTACACGGCCGGGCGCCGCATCGCCGACATTCCCATCGAGGAAGCCGGCGAATGGGCAAAGAAATCCGGTCATGTCGTCTGGATCGGCCTGTTGGAGCCCGACCGTAACCTGTTGCTGCGCGTCCAGGCGCAGTTTCACCTGCATGAGCTGGCGATCGAGGATGCCGAGCACCCGCACCAGCGGCCGAAGATCGAGCAATATGGCGACGCCTTGTTCATCGTCGCTCGCACCGCGCAGCTGATCGACGGCCGGGTCACCTTCGGCGAGACCCATTTGTTTGTTGGCTCAGGCTACATCGTCAGCGTCAGGCACGGTCCTTCGACGTCCTATGCCGCCGTTCGTCAGCACTGGGAAAGCTGCCCGCATTCGCTGGCCAAGGGCGAGGATTTCGTCCTTTATGCCATTCTCGATTTCATCGTCGACAATTACATGCCGGTGCTCGAGCAGATCGAGGACGAGGTCGAGGCGATCGAGGACAAGGTTCTGCTGAAGCCGATGACCGCTCCCGACATCGAACGGCTCTACATGCTGCGCCGCGATCTCCTGCGCTTGCGCAATGCCGCGCTTCCGCTGGTCGAAGTCTGCCGACGGCTGACCAGCGCCGAGCTGCCGCAGATACACACCGCCATGCATCCGCTGTTCCGCGACGTCACCGATCACATCCGCACCGTCCAGGAGAAGATCGACAGCCTGCGCGAGGTGCTGGCGTTCGCTTTCGAGGCGAGCTTGCTGGTCGGCCAGAGTCAGGAAACCGCGAACACCAAGAAGCTCGCCTCTTGGGCCGCAATCCTGGCGGTGCCGACGGCGCTCGCCGGCATCTACGGCATGAATTTCAGCGACATGCCGGAACTGAAGATGGAATACGGCTATCCGGTTGTTCTGGGCGCCATCGTGCTGATCTGCACGTTTCTTTACTGGCGGTTCAGGAAGAACGGGTGGCTGTGAGGGTAGGCAGTAGGCAGTAGGCAGTAGGCAGTAGGGCAAGAAATTCAGAGCATATTGCCCCTACTGCCTAGTCCCTACTGCCCAATCCCTAACTATCGGCTCCGCCGCCGCTCCGATGCCGGCTGGAACGCCACGCGGGCGTGGTATTTGCAGTAGGGTCCGGTTTCGGCGGCATCGTTGCCGCAGAAATGGAAGTCCTCTGAAAGCGGGTCGCCGTTCGGCCATTTGCAGGTTCGCTCGGTCAGCTCGACCAGCTGCAGATGCCGCGAGATCGGCAGCACGACATTCTCAACCGGACGGATATAATGGCGCGCCACCGGTTCGGCGTCGAACTGTGTCTGCAAGGCCGTCGCGCCGATCGATGTCGTGACATGGCGTGCCGTGGTTGCAGCGCGTGATACCGATTTCTGGACGGTCGATCCTTGTGCCGCCTTCTTCTGGCGTGCCGGCGTGGCGGTCGAGCGACCGCGGCCCGACAGTTTCAGCCGATGCACCTTCCCGATGACCGCATTGCGGCTGACGCCTCCAAGCTGCGCAGCAATCTGGCTTGCGCTCAGACCCTCCGACCACAGTTTTCTCAAGAGTTCTACCCGCTCGTCAGTCCAGTTCATGAGACCGCGCTCCTCTAAGCGTGCGGCAATCGGAATCCTTCTCCCGACCCGGCAACATTTGCCGGGCAGACACCACATATATCTGGTGATTAGGTCCGCCGCACGAAATCTAGTTATTTCTCGACTACAACTACTCTATGCGCTGACTCGGTGACAAGAGTCCCAAGTGCAACACGAATCGGTTTTTTCGGTTTTCCCCAACTTGCCCGGTCGCTTATGAGCCGGCTTCCCGTCAGGGGGCTTGCCGCGCGCCACTACGCGACGTTTTCGTTGACTTCATGGCCGAAAAACAGGATAAGCCGCACAGGCCGCCGCTTTGGCGGCTTTTTTGATTTTCCGGTACCGGAGACGCATATAATGAGCGGTTCGGCGCTTTACGAGACCTTTGCTCGCGCACCCCTGGCCTTCGACCACGGGGAAGGCACTTGGCTGATTACCGACAAGGGCGAGCGATATCTCGACTTTGCCGGCGGCATCGCCGTCAATTCGCTGGGCCACAGTCATCCGCATCTGGTCGCCGCACTCACCGAGCAGGCCGCCAAGCTGTGGCATGTCTCCAACCTCTACGAGATCCCCGGGCAGAACCGGCTCGGCGAGCGGCTGGCCGACGCCACCTTCGCCGACAAGGTGTTCTTCACCAATTCCGGCGCCGAGGCGCTGGAATGCGCGATCAAGACGGCGCGCCGCTGCCAGTTCGTCAACGGACACCCCGAGCGCTTCCGCGTCATCACGTTCGAAGGCGCCTTCCATGGCCGCACGCTGGCGACCATCGCGGCCGGCGGCCAGTACAAATATCTCGAGGGCTTCGGCCCCAAGGTCGAAGGTTTCGATCAGGTCGGTTTCGACGACATCGACGCCGCCGAAAAGGCGATCACGCCGGAGACGGCCGCCATCCTGATCGAGCCGGTGCAGGGCGAGGGCGGTATCCGTCCGGTGCCGACGCAATCGCTGAAGCGGCTCAGGCAATTGTGCGAACAGCACGGCCTGCTGTTGATCTTCGACGAGGTCCAGTGCGGCATAGGCCGCACCGGCAAGCTGTTTGCGCATGAATGGTCAGGTGTAACGCCAGACATCATGGCGATCGCCAAGGGCATTGGCGGCGGCTTCCCGATGGGTGCCTGCCTTGCCACGGATGAAGCGGCCGTCGGCATGACCGCTGGTGTGCATGGCACCACGTTCGGCGGCAACCCGCTGGCCATGGCAGTCGGCAACGCCGTGCTCGACATCGTGCTGGAAGACGGCTTCCTCGAAGATGTCCAACGCAAGGCGCTGCTCATGAAGCAGGGGCTGGCGTCGGTCGCCGACGAGTTTCCCGAAATCATCGAGGACATCAGGGGTGCCGGGCTGATGCTCGGGCTCAAATGCGCCATGCCCAACACCAAGGTGAACATGGCCTTGCGCGACCAGCACCTGCTGGCGGTTCCGGCCGGCGACAACGTCATTCGCCTGTTGCCGCCGCTCACCGTCACCGACGCCGAGATCCATGACGCGCTCAACCGCATCCGCGCCGGCGCCAAGGGCCTGTCGGAGGCGATCGCCTCCGCCGCCGCGAAGTAATCCGGAAACATTCCTGATGTCAGTTCGCCATTTCACCGATCTTTCCGCCGTTTCAGAAGGCGATCTGCGCTTGATGCTGGACGATGCGGTGGTGCGAAAGGCGCGCCTCAAGGCCGGCGAGCGCACCAAACCGCTCGAAGGCAAGGTGCTGGCAATGATCTTCGACAAGCCGTCGACGCGCACGCGCGTCTCCTTCGACGTCGGCATGCGGCAGCTCGGCGGCGAGACCATCATGCTGACCGGCACCGAGATGCAGCTCGGCCGTTCCGAGACCATCGCCGACACCGCCAAGGTGCTGTCGCGCTATGTCGATGCGATCATGATCCGCACCACCTCGCATGAGCGGCTGCTGGAATTGACCGAGAACGCCACCGTGCCGGTGATCAACGGACTGACCGACGACACCCATCCCTGCCAGCTGATGGCTGATATCATGACCTTCGAGGAACACCGCGGTCCGGTCGCGGGCAAGACCATCGCCTGGACCGGCGACGGCAACAATGTGCTGCATTCCTTGCTCGAGGCCTCGGCCCGGTTCCGCTTCAACCTCAACGTCGCCGTTCCCGAAGGCAGCGAGCCGGCGCGGAAGCATATCGACTGGTCGCAGGCGCATGGCGGCAAGCTGCACTTCACCCGCTCGCCCGAGGAAGCCGTCGACCAGGCCGACTGCATCGTCACCGATTGCTGGGTGTCGATGGGCCAGGAGCATCGCGCCCGCGGCCACAATGTGTTCTCGCCCTACCAGGTCAATGCCAAGCTGATGGCCAGGGCCAAGCCGGACGCGCTGTTCATGCACTGCCTGCCGGCGCATCGCGGCGAGGAAGTGACAGACGAGGTCATCGACGGACCGCATTCGGTGGTCTTCGACGAGGCCGAGAACCGGCTCCATGCCCAGAAGGCCGTGCTCGCCTGGTGCCTCGGCGCTTGATCTCCGGAGGTGTGATGCCTATCTGCGGGCCATCACGCAAAAACAGCGCGTTTCGACGCATGCGCCCCGGAGGGCGGCATGGCCGCGCCCCGGAGCTTTGTCATGTTGGAAACCTATCAAGTGACTGAACATCACCCCAAACTCGGCGAATTCGGCTATGCCGGCGACGATCACGTCGTGCCGTTCGAGGTCGGCCCTCTCGATGTGCGGGGCCGCACGGTCCAACTCGGGCCGATGCTGGACGCCATCCTCAGCCGCCACGATTATCCCGAGCCGGTCGCCCGCCTGCTGGCGGAGGCCTGTGTGCTGACCGTGCTGCTCGGCACTTCGCTGAAGTTCGAGGGCAAGTTCATCCTGCAAACCCGCACCGACGGGCCTGTCGACATGCTGGTCGCGGATTTTTCCACGCCCTCGGCATTGCGCGCCTATGCGCGTTTCGATGCCGACCGGCTGGAAGCGCTGGTCGCGGCCGGCGAAACCTCGCAGCAGACGCTGCTCGGCAGCGGCGTGCTGGCGCTTACCATCGACCAGGGCGCTCATACGCAACGCTATCAGGGCATCGTCCAGCTCGATGGCGAGACGCTGGAAGACGCAGCGCGCACTTATTTTCGCCAGTCGGAGCAGATCCCGACGGATCTCAGGCTGTCGGTGGCCAAGCTTTTGACGCCCGGTCCCGGCGGCGCCCGCGAGCAGTGGCGCGCCGGTGGTATCCTGGCGCAGTTCCTGCCGCAGTCGCCCGAGCGCATGCGCGTCCCGGACCTGCCGGGCGGCGATGGCGATCCGCGCGAGGAGATCCACGACCCGGTCGACAATTCCTGGCAGGAGTTGCTGGCGCTGCTCGGCACGATCGAGCCGACCGAACTGATCGACCCCACGATCGGCGCCGAGCGGCTGCTCTACAGGCTGTTCCACGAGCATGGCGTGCGCGTCTTCGGCGGCGTCCCGGTCGCCGACCAGTGCTCGTGCTCCAGGGACAAGATCCGCGGCATCCTCGAGGGTTTTTCCGCCCAGGAGATCAAGGACAGCACCGAGGATGGCGGCATCCACGTCGCCTGCGAATTCTGCTCGAAGCAATATGACTTCGATCCGGCGGAATTTGCGGCCCAGTAGAGAGGTCCTTCCTTCTCCCCGTTCACGGGGAGGTGAGGAGTGGTCCGCGCAGCGGACGAAAAGCCAATTGCTTGGCTTTCGAACGACGAACGCCCGAAGGGCGGATGAGGGGCAGCGCAGACGGCGGCGAATGGCTGCGGGTGTCCACTCAGACGTTGCACGGAACATAATCTTCTGGGCCCGGCTCCGCCCCTCATTGCCCTGCCGGGCATTTCTCCCCGTATAGTGACGGGGAGAAAGACGCTAATTCACCGTCCGCCGCGTCCCCGGCAGGTCCAGCGAAAACGCCGGAATGGCGATGTCGAACGTCTCGCCCCGCTTGTTGCGCATCGTGTAGTGCCCGACCATGATGCCGGACGGTGTCGAGAGCGGGCAACCGGACGTGTACTGGTAGCTGTCGCCGGGATTGAGTTCGGGCTGGTCACCGACCACGCCGGGGCCGCGCACTTCCTCGACGCGGCCGGTGCCGTCGGTGATATGCCAATAGCGCGACAGAAGCTGCACGAAGTCGTCCGACTGATTGTCGATCGTTATCTGATAGCCCCAGACATAGCGGTTCTCCGAGGGATCCGAACGGTCCTCCAGATAGAACGGCCTGACCTGCACTTCGATGTTGCGCGTGACGGCGCTATACATAAGCGGCTCCAAAACAATCTAGAGCATGATCCTGAAAAGTGGGAACCGGTTTTCAGAAAAGATCATGCTCAAAGAAACAGAGATAGAGCCCCATCCCGGTTCAATCGGGATGGAACAGGCTCTAGGTCGAACTTTCGGCGCTCCACGCGGGCTGGTCAACGGTGCGCGTCCTGTCATTGCGGACCGAACCGCAGGTGGCGGCAAAGAATGTCATTTAAGTGACACATGACAATGATGGTGTGCGCCGACCAGTGCCGCGCGACTCGGGCGCTCTGTCGAACTGTTGAATCGGTCGTCATGCCAGCCAGATTGTTCTGGCGGACCGGTTTCCTGGAGTGACCGGATCTCGATGGAACTCACTCTCATAGCCGCCACGCTTTCAACTGCCCTCATTCTCTCAAATCTCGCCAGCATCGTGCTCGCCGCTTCGCGTCTGAAACGGCGCCGCACCATTGCGCCGCCGGCCGGCAAGCCGCGGCCGGTGTCGATCGTCGTGCCGTCGCGCGGCGTCGAGCCGTTCACGCAGGAGACGCTGGAGCGCGCCTTCTCGCTCGACTGGCCGCGCTACGAGTTGATTTTCTGCGTCGCCCATGCCGACGATCCGGTGGTCAAATTGATAAACAGGACGATCGTCCGGTTTTCGAAAGTGCCGGCCCGGCTGCTTGTCGGCGACGACCGCATCAGCGCCAATCCGAAACTCAACAATTGCGTCAAGGGCTGGGAGGCGGCGCGGCACGACTGGGTCGTCCTGGCCGATTCCAACGTGCTGATGCCGAGGGACTACGTCCAGCATCTGATGGCTGCCTGGCGGCCCGGCACCGGCCTTGTCTGCTCGACGCCGATTGGCTCGCGGCCGGCCGGCTTCTGGGCCGAGGTCGAATGCGCTTTCCTCAACACGCTGCAGGCGCGCTGGCAATACGCCGGCGATGCGCTCGGCCTTGGCTTTGCCCAGGGCAAGAGCATGCTCTGGAACAAGCCGATGCTCGACGCCAATGGCGGCATCCGCGCGCTGGCCGCCGAGATCGCGGAGGATGCCGCCGCGACCAAGCTGGTGAACGGTCTCGGCCTGCGCGTCAATCTCGTCGCCGCCCCCTTCGAGCAGCCGCTTGGCCGGCGCTCTTTTGACGAGATCTGGTCGCGTCAGGCCCGTTGGGCGCGCCTGCGCCGCGTCACTTTCCCGCTGTTCTTCGCACCCGAAATCCTGACCGGCGCCGTGGTGCCGCTGGTGCTTGCGCTGATTGCCGCGGCCAGTGCGGGCTTCAGCCTCTGGGCAACCGCCCTTGCAGTGCTGGTAGCCTTCTACCTTCCCGAGTGCGCGCTGGCCTGGTCCAAGGGCTGGTACCTGTCGCCACGCATGGTGGCCGCGATCATGATGCGCGACCTGATCCTGCCAGCGCTGTGGGCGCGCGGCTGGCTTGGCGGCGCCGTCGACTGGCGCGGCAACGCGATGACCATCGGCACCAAGACGGCCGAACTGGAGGAGACGCCGTCCGGCGCCTGAAGGTCCTACCTGGCCTTCAGCGCCTGCGCGATGTCCTCAAGCAGATCGTCGGTGTCTTCCAGCCCGACCGACAGCCGGAGCGTGCCCGGCCCGATGCCGAGCTCGGCGCGCGCCTCGTCGCTCAGATTCTTGTGCGTCGTCGTCGCCGGGTGGGTGATCAGGCTCTTGGCATCGCCGAGATTGTTGGAGATCAAGACGATGTCGAGCGCGTTCTGCAAGGCGAAGGCCGCCTGCTTGCCGCCCTTGACGTCGAGGCAGATCAGCGTCGAGCCGCCCGACATCTGCTTCTTGACGATATCGGCCTGCGGGTGGTCGGCGCGGCCGGGATAGATGACGCGGGCGATTTCCGGCCGTTCGGCCAGGAAATCCGCGATCCTGCCCGCGCTTTCCGTCTGCTGGCGCACGCGCAGCGGCAGTGTTTCCAGGCCTTTCAGCAGCGTCCAGGCGTTGAAGGGCGACAGGCTTGGGCCGGTATGGCGGAAATAATCGTGCAGGTTCTCGTCGATCCACTTCTTGTCCGACAGGATCACGCCGCCGAGACAGCGCCCCTGGCCGTCTATGTGCTTGGTCGCCGAATAGACGACGATATGGGCGCCGAGCTGCAAGGGCTTCTGCTGCAGGGGCGTGGCGAAGACATTGTCGACGATCAGCCTTGCGCCGATCGAATTGGCAAGCGAAGCGACAGCGGCGATATCGACCACTTCCAGCGTCGGATTGGTCGGGCTTTCCAGGAAGAACAGCTTGGTGTTCGGCTTGACCGCCTTTTCCCAATTGGCGATATCCGTGCCGTCGACCAGCGTCGCCTCGATGCCGTATCTCGGCGCCAGCGTCTCGACCACCCAGCGGCAGGATCCGAACAGCGCACGCGCCGCCACGATGTGGTCGCCGGCCTTGGCGCTGCACAGAAGGGCGGCCGTCACCGCGGCCATGCCGGAGGCGGTGGCGCGGGCATCTTCGGCGCCTTCGAGGGCGCACATGCGCTTCTCGAACATGTCGACGGTCGGATTGGCGTAGCGCGAATAGATGAAGCCTGGCTCCTCGCCCTTGAAACGGGCTTCGGCGGCCTGTGCCGTTTCGTAGACATAGCCCTGGGTCAGGTAAATCGCTTCCGACGTTTCGCCGAAACCGGAACGCAGCGTTCCGCTGTGCACGAGTGCCGTCTGAGGCTTCCAGTTGTGCTTCTTGGTGCTCATCGCTTTTCTTCCAGACACAAAAAAACCGGCCGCGAAAGTCGCAACCGGTCCATACGGCCTTGCGGCCCGACGGTCCTTTAGCGACTTGTTTAACGTGGCTGCAAGCCGACCGGCCAAATCACCACGGGATAACGACCCTTTAGACCCGCGCCGCGCTTGCGTCAATTGCCGGCTTCATTAAGAGGTTTGTACCAAGCAGGTTCCGCAAAAGTGTTCCACGGTTTTGCGACAAGAACCTGCGACAAGAAAAACGTCTGACCTAGGAGTGGAGCCTTGCGGCAGACAGGCATTCTTCCCGATCAGGACATTTCGGCGCTGTTCCAGTCCGGCGCGCTGAAGTCGGCGCGTGCGCTCGACGCCGACCAGATCCAGCCGGCCAGCCTTGATCTCAGGCTCGGCGACAAGGCCTGGCGGGTGCGGGCCTCCTTCCTGCCCGGCCCCAACCACAAGGTCTCGGAAAAACTCGACCGGCTGCAGCTGCACGAGATCAATCTTGCCGAGGGCGCGGTGCTGGAGACCGGCTGCGTCTATATCGTGCCCTTGCTTGAAAGCCTGGCGCTGCCGGCGGACATTTCGGCCTCGGCCAATCCGAAGAGCTCGACCGGGCGGCTCGACATCTTTACCCGGGTCATGACCGATCGCGGCCACGAGTTCGACAAGATCGCTGCCGGCTATCATGGCCCGCTCTTTCTGGAAGTCAGCCCCCGCACCTTCCCGATCGTCGTGCGCACCGGCTCGCGCCTGTCGCAGATACGCTTCCGCACCGGCAATGCGCTGCTCTCGGAAGCCGAGCTGCACGACCTGCATCGCGCGCAGACGCTGGTCGCCACCGAGCCGCCGAATATTTCCGGCGGCGGCATCGCGCTGTCGATTGACCTCAACGGCGACCAAAACGGTCTGGTCGGCTATCGCGGCAAGCATCACACCGGCCTCGTCGATGTCGACAAGCGCGCGGCCCAGGAAGTCGTCGACTTCTGGGAGCCGATCCACAAGAGCGGCGCCGGCGAACTGGTGCTCGACCCCGACGAGTTCTACATCCTCGTCAGCCAGGAGGCGGTGCATGTGCCGCCGCTCTACGCCGCCGAGATGACGCCCTTCGATCCGCTGGTCGGCGAGTTCCGCGTCCACTATGCCGGCTTCTTCGATCCGGGCTTTGGCCATTCCGCGTCTGGCGGCACGGGCAGCCGGGCGGTGCTGGAAGTGCGCAGTCATGAAGTGCCGTTCATTCTCGACCATGGCCAGATCGTCGGCCGGCTGGTCTACGAACACATGCTGAAGCGGCCGCAGGCCCTCTACGGCACCGATCTCGGCTCCAACTACCAGGCGCAGGGCCTGAAGCTGTCCAAGCATTTCCGCGCCGCGCGCTGACCTCATTGCCCCAAGGCAAAATACTTGCCTGTACCGGCGCGCCATGCTTGGCTGCCTTGCCGCCCGTCAAGATGCCGGCGTTCAAGGGGAACCAAGAAAATGCAGATTTCAAAATGGATCATATCGGCAGCAGGCGCTGCCATGCTGGTGATGGCGGCCGGCTCGCTTTCGCAGGCGCAGGAGAAAATCAAGATCGGCACCGAGGGCGCCTATCCGCCGTTCAACACCATTACCGCTGACGGCAAGGTCGAAGGCTTCGACATCGACATCGCCAATGCGCTGTGCGCGCAGATGAAGGTCGAATGCGAGATCGTCACGCAGGACTGGGACGGCATCATTCCCGCTTTGCAGGCGAAGAAATTCGACGCCATCATCGCCTCGATGAGCATCACCGAGGAGCGCAAGAAGCAGGTCGCCTTCACCAACAAATATTATACGACACCGCTCGCCCTGGTGGCGCCGAAGGACAGCGACCTGACCTCGACCGAACCGGCGGCCCTTGCCGGCAAGACGGTCGGCGCCCAGGCTTCGACCACGCAGGCCGACTATGCCCAGAATGAATATGGCAAGGCGGGCGCGGAGGCCAAACTCTATCCGACCCAGGAAGAGGCGATCACCGACTTGACCAACGGCCGCCTTGACGCCGTGATCTCGGACAAGTTCGTGCTGATGGACTGGCTGAAGAAGGCAAGCGACGGCTGCTGCAAGCTGGTCGGCGACGTCAAGGGCACCGAAACGCAAGCCGGCATTGCCGTGCGCCTGGAAGACACGGCCCTGCGCGACAAGCTCAACGCGGCCATCGACGCGATCGTCGCCGACGGCACCTACAAGAAGATTCAGGCCAAGTATTTCGACTTCGATATTTATTGAAACGTCGAAGAGCGTCTCTTCCTTCTCCCACAAGGGGAGAAGGGAGGGTGCTACCTCAAAGCGCCTTCACAGCCACCTTCACGGGCAGCTCGATCTCCAGCGGGTTGCGCAGCGGCAGGCCGAAGTCCCCAGCCTCGATCTCGAACACATCGCCGGCCTCGGTCTTGATGCCGTCGGCGAAGGACAGCGTCGCCGTACCGAACATATGCACATGCACGTCGCCCGGCTGGCGGAAGGCCGCGTATTTGAAATGGTGATGTTCGAGATTGGCGATGGTGTGCGACATGTTCGCTTCACCGGACAGGAACGGCTTTTCCCACAGCACCTCGCTGTCGCGCACGATGCGCGAGGTGCCGCGGATATCGGGCGGCAGGTCGCCGATCAGGATTTCCGGACCGAACGAGGCGTTGCGCAGCTTGGAATGGGCGAGGAACAGATAGTTCACGCGCTCGGTGACGTGGTCGGAAAACTCGTTCGACAGCGTGAAGCCGACGCGGAAAGGTGCGCCGTCGTCGCCGATGACATAGATGCCGGCCACCTCGGGCTCTTCGCCGGCGTCCTTGGCAAAGGCCGGTGACAGGAGTGCGGCACCTGGCGCCACCGCCATCGTGCCGTTGCCTTTGTAAAACCATTCCGGCTGCACGCCGATCTGGCCGTTCGCGGGCTTGCCGCCCTCCAGCCCCATGCGGAACATCTTCATGGAATCGGTGAGCTGCTCCTCGCCGTCGGCGCTCAGCTTCTTGTGCATGGAATCGCGCGTCGCCGCCGAGCCGAGATGCGTCAGCCCGGTGCCCGTCAGGTGCAGATGCGCCGGATCGGGGTGGTTGATCGGCGACAGCAGCCGCCCCTTCTTGTAAGCGGCCTCGAGATCGACCGTCTCGCCAAGTCCTTTGCGTTCGATCAGCGCGACGAGGCCGACGCCGGTGCGGGCGGCCTCCATCGCCAGCGAATAGACGCTGCGGGCGCCATTGATGATCCGGGTCTTGCCGCTATTGCGGGCAACGACGCGGATGGTCTCGGCGTCGTCAAGGATCTGGGAGATCAGCATGATGAATCCTCTCTCATTTGCCTTGGCAGGGCTGCCAAAACGGCAGACCTTGCTCGGCGCGGCCGGACCTCGTCCATGCCACGGTTTAAATTCTCAGTTCGGATTGCGCTCGCGGGCCTGGTCCCTCAGGGACTTCTGTTACCGGGTTGCCGGCAGCGCCGCGATCGTATGCCTCCTGCTTGCCTCGACTAGAGCAGTTCACCGTCTCACGGAAACGGCGAACCGCTCTAACTCATTGTGGTGCAATTCCGGGCGGAAAACCGTTTCACACTTTTCCTTGGAATTGCTCTTAAGCCCGTTCAGGCCTTGTTCTTGTTGTAGACGTCGAAGATCACGGCACCGAGCAGCACCAGGCCTTTGACCACCTGCTGCCAGTCGACATTGACGCCCATGATCGACATGCCGTTGTTCATCACGCCCATGATGAAGCCGCCAACGACCGCACCGATGACCTGACCGACGCCGCCCATGGCCGAGGCGCCGCCGATGAAGACGGCGGCGATGACGTCGAGCTCGCTGCCGAGGCCCGCGGCCGGCACCGCCTGTCCCAGTCGCGCCGCGATGATCAGGCCGCCGAGCGCCGACAGCACGCCCATATTGATGAACACCATCAGCGTCAGCCGCTCGGTGTTGATGCCCGACAGCTGCGCGGCCTTGGAATTGCCGCCCATGGCGTAGATACGGCGGCCGATGGTCATGCGCTTGGTGACGAAGACGAACAGCGAGATCAGCACGCCCATGACGAGCAGCACCACCGGCAGGCCCCTGTAGCTGGCGAACTGGTAGACCAGGAACAGGGCCAGCGCGCTGCCGACCAGCGTCTTGACGACGAACAGGGCAAAGGGCTCGGCCTCATAGCCATGGCGTTCGCGCTTGCGGCGCGTCCTCACCCCGAAATAGGCATAGGCCAGCACGGCGATCAGGCCCAGCACGATCGTCGTCATGTGCAGCGTCAGGCCGCTGCCCATGATGGTCTTGCCGGCCGCGTTCACCGTCGGCGGGATAAGCGTCAGTGGCCCGATGACATCCGGAATGAAGCCGGAGCTGAGCGCCTTGAAGCCATCGGGTAGCGGCCCCACCGAGGATCCGCCGCCCAGCAGGGCCTGGCAGATGCCGCGGAAGATCAGCATGCCGGCCAGCGTTACGATGAAGCTCGGTATTCGGTGATAGGCGATCCAGTAGCCTTGCGCGGCGCCGATCGCGCCGCCCACGATCAGGCAGATGATCGACACCACCAGCGGATTGCTGAACGGGCCGAGCGGCCAGATGACCATCATCATCGCCGCCAGCGCGCCGATGAAACCGGCGACCGATCCGACGCTGAGGTCGATATGGCCGGAGACGATCACCAGCAGCATGCCCAGCGCCATCACGATGATGAACGAGTTCTGCTGCACCAGATTGCTCAGGTTCACCGGCTTGAACAGCGTTCCGTTCGTGGTGAACTGGAAGAACACCATGATGGCGATCAGCGCCAGGATCAGGCCGTACTCGCGCAGGTTCGTCGCCAGCGCCGAGACGGCGATGCGTGGACCCTGCTGCACGTCTTCGGCGACTTTGCTCTGCGGGGCGGGGGCGCTTTCGGTGCTCATGCTGCTTTTCCTTCTCCCCGAACGATGGCGCGCATTATTTTTTCCTGGCTTGCTTCCGCGGCGGGCATTTCGCCCACGATGCGCCCTTCGTTCATGACGTAGATGCGGTCGGTGATGCCGAGCAATTCTGGCATTTCCGACGAGATGACGACGATCGCCTTACCCTCAGCCGCGAGGCGGGCGATGATCGTGTAGATTTCGTACTTGGCGCCGACATCGATGCCGCGCGTCGGCTCGTCGAGGATCAGCACGTCCGGGTCGGCGAACAGCCATTTCGACAGCACCACCTTCTGCTGGTTGCCGCCGGAGAGATTGCCGGTCATCTGATAGACGCTGGACGCGCGGATATTGGTCTTCTTGCGATAGTCGTTGGCAACGGCGAGCTCGCGCATGTCGTCGATCACGCTGTGGCGCGAGACGCCGCCAAGATTGGCCAGCGTGATGTTGTGCTTGATATGGTCGATGAGGTTGAGACCGTAGGTCTTGCGGTCCTCTGTGACGTAGGCGATGCCGTGTTGGACCGCCTTGCTCACCGAGGATACGTCGACCGGCTTGCCCTTGAGCAGCACCTCGCCGGAGATGCGGCGGCCGTAGGAGCGGCCGAACAGGCTCATGGCGAATTCGGTGCGGCCAGCGCCCATCAGCCCGGCAATACCCACCACTTCGCCCTTGCGCACGTTGATGTCGATACCCTTGATCACCTGCCGCTCGGCATGGATCGGGTGATAGACCGACCAGTTCTTCACTTCGAACACGACCTCGCCGATATCAGGCTCGCGCGGCGGATAGCGGTCGTCGAGTGAGCGGCCGACCATCGAAGTGATGATGCGGTCTTCCGAGATGTCTTTCTTGGCCAGCGTCTCGATGGTGCGCCCGTCACGGATCACCGTCACCTTGTCGGCGACCCGGTTCACCTCGTTGAGCTTGTGCGAGATCAGGATCGAGGTCATGCCTTGCCGCTTGAACTCGAGCAGAAGGTCGAGCAGCGCCTGGCTGTCCTTCTCGCTCAGCGAAGCCGTCGGCTCGTCCAGGATCAGCAGCTTGACTTCCTTGCTCAGCGCCTTGGCGATTTCGACCAGCTGCTGCTTGCCGACGCCGATATTGGTGATCAGCGTCTTGGGGTCCTCCTTGAGGCCCACCTTCTTCAACAGCGCGCTGGTGCGCGCCTCGTTGGCATCCCAGTCGATGACGCCGAATTTGGCGTGTTCGTTGCCGAGGAAGATGTTTTCCGCGATCGACAGCATCGGCACCAGCGCAAGCTCCTGGTGGATGATGACGATGCCCTTGTGTTCGCTGTCATGGATGCCTTTGAACTGGCATTCCTGGCCTTGGAAGATGATCTGGCCGTCATAGGTGCCGGAGGGATAGACGCCCGACAGCACCTTCATCAGCGTCGACTTGCCGGCGCCGTTTTCGCCGACCACGGCATGGATCTCGCCTTCCTCGACGCTGAGATTGACGTTCGACAGCGCCTTCACGCCGGGAAACGTCTTGGTGATGTCGCGCATCTCCAAAATCGTCGAGGCCATGGGGACTACCGCTCCTTGAGAGCTCGGCAAACATTGCCGGCGAGGTCGGTGACAATACCGGGCTCGCTGGTGAACGAAAAGGGGCCCTGCGTTGCGCAGGACCCCCTGACTTTGTAACCGGGATTACTTCAGTTCGTCGGCCTTGATGTAGCCGGAGTCGACGACCAGCGCCTGGTAGTTCGACTTGTCGACCTCATGCGGCGTCAGCAGGATCGAAGGAACGACCTTGACGTCGTTGTTGTAGGTCTTTTCATCGAGGCCGTCCGGCTTGCCGCCCGAGAGCACCTTGTCGACGAGTTCGACGGTGGCCTTGGCCAGTTCGCGGGTGTCCTTGAACACGGTCGAGTACTGCTCGCCCGAGATGATCAGCTTGACCGAAGCGGTTTCGGCGTCCTGGCCGGTCACAACAGGCCACGGCTGAGCCTCGGTGCCGTAACCGACGGCGCGCAGCGAGGCGGTGATGCCGCGCGACAGGCCGTCATAGGGCGACAGAACGCCATCGACGCGGCTGCCGTCCGAATAGTTGGCCGACAGCAGGTTGTCCATGCGCGCCTGGGCGGTGGCGGCGAGCCAACGCAGCGTGCCGACCTTGTCCATGCCGGTCTGGCCGGACTTGATCTTGATCGAGCCGTCGTCGATCAGCGGCTGCAGGACGGAGATGGCGCCATTGTAGAAGAAGAAGGCGTTGTTGTCGTCGGGCGAGCCGCCGAACAGTTCGACGTTCCACGGCTTGGTGTTCGGGAAGCGCTCCTTGAGGCCCTTGACCAGCGAATTCGCCTGGATCACGCCGACGCCGAAATTGTCGAAGGTGGTGTAGTAGTCGACATTGGCGGTCTTCTTGATCAGGCGGTCATAGGCGACGACGACGACGCCCGCGTCAGCGGCCTTCTGCAGAGCATCCGACAGGGTGGTGCCGTCGATCGAAGCGATGATCAGCGCCTTCGGGCCTTTGGTGATTTCGTTTTCCAGCTGGCTGAGCTGGTTGGGGATGTCGTCCTGCGCGTATTGCAGGTCGACGGTGTAGCCGAGAGCCTCGAGCTGGGACTTGACGGCATCGCCGTCATTGATCCAGCGCTGCGAGGTCTTGGTCGGCATCAGCACGCCGACAAGACCCTTGTCGGCTGCGTGCGCCGAGTAGGTCATGGCAGCGATGCCAAGGGCCGCGACGGCGGCCAGTGTCTTGATGATTTTCACTTCAACTCTCCCTGTTTGATGGACGCGGCACCCCGGGGGTCGCGGGCCGCGCAATCGTGCAGAAGCGCCAAGGCACTGCTGCCGTCATATCGATCTCCGGTATCCTCCCATGGCCCCGAGACGCTGATTCAATCGATACGATTTTTCTCGTCAGCGACCGTCACGTCTTGGAACGCGCGGAGGGTGTGGGTCTTTGCCATAACTGTCAAATGCGATCTTTGATGGTTGCTATATCATGGTTGGTATATGTATTGGGACGTGACGGGCTGACTCCAAGGTCGGCCTCACACGAGCAGAAGGCAGGGAAAAGCGATGGCGCGGCCCGGGAATCTGGCAACAGCTTCAAATGGTTACAGAGAAGCACCGGGCGATGGCGAAACCCTGCTGCGCAGCGGTCTCAGTCTGCGTCACATGCGCATGATCGTCGCGCTCGACGACCATGGCCGGGTCAGCGCGGCAGCCCAGGTTCTGAACATTTCGCAGCCGGCGGCCTCGCGCATGATCGCGGAGATGGAGGCGGTGCTGGAGGTCAAGCTGTGCGAGAGGCTGCCGCGCGGTATCACCTTGACGCCATACGGCAAGGCTTTGGCCAGGCGCGCGCGCTCGATCCTGCTGGAGATGCGCGAGGTGGACCGCGAGATTTCCGAGCTCAAGGCGGGCAAGGGTGGTTCGGTTTTCCTGGGTGCCGTGACCGCGCCGGCTATCGAGCTGGCGGTGCCGGCAATTCGTGAGATCCGCCGCATCTATCCGCGCATCGAGATCACCATGCAGGTCGAGACCTCCAATGTGCTGGCACGCGAGCTGATCGCCACGCGCCATGACTTCATCATCGCGCGCATCCCCGACGATCTCAATCCGCGGCTGTTCGAGTCGCGCGTCATCGGCGTCGAGAAGGCCTGCCTGATCGTGCGCCGAGGCCATCCGCTCACCAAGGGCGAGGCGGTGCGGCTGGAAGAGACCGCCGCCTATGACTGGGTCTTCCAGTCTGGCGGCTCGCCCTTGCGCCAGGCGATGGAGAGCAACTTCCTCAACCGCAACATCGCTCTGCCGGACCGCATCCTGAACACCAGTTCGCTGCTCCTGACCCTGGTCATGGTCGCGCAATCCGATGCCATCGCACCGGTCTCTGTCCAGGTGGCGAAATTCATCCAGAACCCTGACGGGCTGGCCGGCGCCATCGACGTCGTCCAGACCGAATTCGACATCGAGGTCAGGCCCTACAGCCTGATCACGGTCAGGAATCGCGCACTGTCGCCGGCCGCCAAGATGCTGCACGACTTCATTCTGAGAGAAGTGGGATGATGGCTCGCTCGGGTAAGGTTGTCCGGCGAAAGCACCGCCAGGCCGAGGCTAGAGCAGTTCACCGTTTCACGGAAACGGCGACCCGCTCTGACTCCTTGTTTTGACGCAATTCCGGACGGAAAACCGTTTCACACTTTTCCTGGAATTGCTCTAGCGAAAGCGAACCTGGGAACATTGTTTCCCGCCGATGCGTTCATGATCTTGCAAGGGACGATTTCTCTGGAGGCTGAACATGCGCAGCTTCGAAATCATCGATCTGCTTTGCGTGATCGAGGCCTGCAAGCACGATCGATCGGTCGGGAATTTCGTTTCCATGGCTGAAGGCGTGGAAGAATTGCGGGTGTTGACCGGCGATTTCGTTTCATCGGATGACGTGGCAGCAAACGCCCTCGCAACGGTGGCGCTTGCGCGAGGCTGCTCGGTTGTGTTCGACGAACAGGCAGGCGCTGAAATGGTTCTGACGCCTTAGACTGGAGCGGGTAGAGGGAATCGAACCCTCGCGTTCAGCTTGGGAAGCTGACAAGCTACCATTACATCATACCCGCGTGTGCCCTCGTTACCATGAGGGTTAGCCTTCGGGCAATCGCAAAGCGGTCTGTTCTCACGACGGTCGTGCTGCGGATCACGGCGCGCCCGCCGCCGTGAATTGCCGTTTTGCCTCCGCGACCTTGTTGCTGGTGGCGAAGCTTGGCCAGTATTTCGAGATGGCCAGCGTCGCGCCGGCGGAAGAGAAGTGGCCATAGTCGAAGTAGAGAAATTCATTGGTCGTGGCATCGGCGTATGAACAACCTGCCGAGTCGCACAGATATGTCAGCGGATCTATGAAATCGGCTCCTTTGGTGAACGGCAAAACCCGTGCGTTGATGTCCGGATCCATAGCCATCGGCCAGGATGTGGTTCCGGTATGCTCCCGTTTCACCAAGAAAGCGATCTTCTGGACGTCGGCAATGAATTCCGGAGACTGGCCGACGGTATAGACCTTGACCCCCATCTCGCGAAGCCGATCGATCGTCTTCTGCAGGCCGTCGAAGCCCCTGGCCTGGTAGTCGGTCCATCGACCGCTCAGGATCACCGCCTGAATGTTGGCGTCGCGAATGATCGACAAGGCCCGTTCGTTGAAGCGGGTGCAGGCGGGCCGAGCATAGGAAAAATAGGTCAGGTCGGGCGGACAGCCGGCATAGGTGTATTGGATGACATTGGCCTGGATTTTCTGGGCGTTGGGCTCAAGTCCCGGAACATAATGGGCAGCGAAAGAATCGCCCCACAGCAGCACATTGGTGGCAAAGCCCGTTGTACGGGTGCAGTCGGCGTGGTTCCAGTCTTCGATGCGGGTCCCGTTTTCGTTGAAACAGATGCCGTTGCGCCAGTCGCCGACCCGGATACGTTCGGTCGAGAAATCCGGAAACCGTTGCGGGAAACCGTTGCCCAGTGCACCGGCCAACCCACCGGCGCACAGCAGCACGATTGCCGTCGCCGAAAAGGCGAAGATAGGCAGGGGGGCGGTATAGGCGCGTTTGTGGCGGAAGGGTTGCTCGACATATTTCCAGGAGAATGCCGCCAAGGCGAAACTGGCCACCGTCATCGCGATAATCGTTGGCACACCGACAGTCTTCAGGGAGAGATAATGGACGAACGAGTTGATCGGCCAGTGGACGAGGTAAAGCGAATAGGAAATGAGGCCGACCCAGACCAGCGGCGCCAACCGAAGCACGCGAGTGGCGACAGATGCCGGCCTGCCGGCGCTATCCTGGCCAGCATAGATCAGCAGAGCAGTTCCGATGCAGGGGAATAGGGCGTTGTAGCCGGGAAACGGATCGCTGTCCGAAATCATCACAAAGCCAAACGCAATCAGGGCAAAGCCGGCGAGGCCGATCAGGTCCGCCGCGAGCCGACTGGCTAGGACCGGAGGCTTCCGCAACATCAGCATGGCACCCAGCGCCAGCTCCCATATGCGCGTCGGCAAGAGATAGAAGCCGGCCGTCGGTGCCAGCGAGGTTGATATGACTGCCAGGGCAAAGCTGCCGATGGCCATCGGCAGAAGTACCGTCAGCCAGCGCTTCGAGACGTATCGGTGGATCAGATAAAGGAGGATCGGCGCGAAGATGTAATACTGCTCCTCCACCGAAAGCGACCATGTGTGCAGGAGCGGCCGCAGTTCGGCGTCGATGGAGAAATAGTTCGTCGTTTTCCAGAAATAGATGTTCGACCAGAAGGTCGAGGCGGCGATCACACTAAGGCTGAATTCGTGGAGATCCGAAGGCAGAAGGATGAACCAGGCGGCAATGCTCGCGAGCAGGATGACGAAGGTTAGCGCCGGCACGATGCGCCGTGCGCGGCGCCAGTAGAAGCGGCCGATCGAGAACTGGCCCCGCTCAAGGTCATCGAGCAGGCTGCCGCTGATCAGATAGCCCGATATGACGAAGAAGATGTCGACGCCGGTGAAGCCGCCAGGAATGGCGGACACGCCGAAATGGAAGAGCACGACGGGTAGCACCGCAACGGCCCGCAGGCCGTCGATGTCGCGCCGGTAGTTCATCCGGCCGGCTCGCACACGGCCACCAGGATCCGTGCGGCCGCACCCGCCACGCTCATTCGGCGATGCCTCAGGTCGTGCTGAAAATCCCGGCTCATCGATCTCACAGGCTTATCCCCAAGCAGTAATTTGCTGCGCTGCAACATACGTGTCAAGGCATATATTGGCCGTCGCGAAATTCGCCAGCAACGCACCAGGATCAGGCGCCAGGCAGATAGATCACTGCATGGTCGTCCGCATAGGCCCGCTTCCAGCCCAACTGGTCGAAAAAGGGGATGCGGGCGTCGTCAGCCGACAGCAGCGCCCAGCCTATTGCGTATTTCTTCAACCGGGCTTCGAGGAGTGGCTTGCCGTTGCTGTGACCCGTCTCGTCATCGGCTTTTGTGAAACCTCCCAGGAACAGCTGGTCCGTCCGTCCGTCGATATAGGTCTTGAACCCGTGGAAAATCAGCGTGCCGCCGAAATTGTAGGAATTCAGCACGTTGCCGGATAGATGATGGCTTTGCGCGAATGCCAGCGCCCCGCTGGCCGATGTCTTCGGACTTGGCGCTACCTGATAGACGCTGCCGAGCACAGTGACCCCGCCAATCAGCAGAACGGCTGCCGTGCCGCAGATGGCGTAGAACCGCCTGGCGAAGAATCTCTCCAGTCCGTCGCGCTTTTCGGCCAGCCATGCGGTGGCCGAAAGCGAGGGATATTGCTGGGCGACCTCGGCCGCCATCACCAGCGGAATCAGCAGGAAGAACAGATACATGAAGCGCACATGGGCGAGATAGACATGCAAGGTGAAGACGACGAACAAGGCCTTGGCCCAGCCAATTCGCAATCGGGACACCAGTAGCCCGAAAAGCGCCAGCAGCATCGCCGCTTCCTGGACGGGACTGTCCGGCTGATTGAACGGTTTCCATTCCATGATCAGCGACACCGCCTCATTGCCGTAGGCCACGGCGAGCGTCGCCAGGATGGCCTGGACGCCGTAGGGGTGGATCAGGCTGACCAGCGGGCAAAGCAGACCGAACGCGATCCACTTCGCCAGCAGGGACGGTTTCGACAGGCCCGTGCGCGCCAGCAGATCGAGACCGGCAAAAGCCGCGATGACGAAGCTCAAGGTGAAGGTGGCGTGCAGGTTCGCCCATAACACGACCAGCACAAGCAGCCACCAGGGCGGCGCCCGTTCTTCCCTCGCCGCACCGAAGAGCACCGCCGTCCAGATGACGATGATCGGGAAGGTGAAGACATGCGGACGCGCCGTGAAGATCGGGTTGATCAGGAACACCGCCGCGAAGGCCAGTGTAATCGCCAGGATCGGTTTCAGCCATGCGCTGAGAAACCACCCCATGAGGAAAACCGTCAGGGAGATCGAGGCGATGATCGCGGTGACGACCCCGTTCCAGCCGCCCGCCCGGTAGGCAAGAGCCAGCAGGACCTGTCCCAGCCATTCCTTGGCAATCCAGGGCTGGCCGGCAAACGTGTAGGAATAGGGATCGACGGTCGGAAATGTCCGGTTAGTCAGGAAATCCAGACCGACCTTCACTTGCCACCAGCTGTCGGGATCCTGCAGGGTGGCGCCTGCCTGGGCACCCAACGCACCGGCCATCGCCAAGGCCGCGAACAGGCAGAAGATCAGCCTGTTCCGCTCGTTGTATGTCGCGGCCTCCGCACTGGCCTGAGCGTCGTTCATGCTGCGCCGCCTCTGATCGGTTCCGGTGACAGTTGGGTTCAAGGTGTTGGATTGGCGGGGTGCTGCCGAGGCTTGTCGGCCACCCGAACTGTGCGGTCGGTGCTGTCGTCCCCGCGCCCCACAAACACGAAGCGAGCCGAGCCAAGATAGAAAACAACCGAATAGACGCAGATTCCCGCGAGGTGGACCAGCGGGTTTTCGACGATGCCTGCTGAACGGGCGGCGATCACGACGGCCAGATTGACGCTGTAGGCGACCAGAAAGACACCCCCGTAGCGCAGCGCGGTTCCGGGCTGGAAACCATCGGCTCTGCTGAAGGTCCATTGGCGGTTGAGGAAGAAGCCGAGGACAAGGCCGGCGGCATAACCCGTGGCGTTGGCAAGGATGTCGCCCAGACCCAGCGCAAGCCCGGCCAGGATGACAGCGTATCCCAGCGCCGTGTTCAACAGACCGACGGCGCCAAATCGCAGCATCCTCGGGAAGTCAAACGGCAGGCTTGACCACATGCGCAAAATATTGGGCTCCGACAGGTACCTTGGTGAGGAAGCGCTCGAACGGCCTCAGTCTCGCAAGCATCCGAGGAAAGAAAATCCGGTAGACGATCCTCGTATTGGCAAGGCCCGCCTCGGCCATGCGCCTGCGCATCTCGCGCGAATTTATCAAAACCGCGTTTTCATCGAAGGCACAGTTTCTCACCGCGTGCGTGGTCAGCGGGTTCCAGGGATTGTGTTCGAAGACGAAGAAGCTGCCGCCATCGGCCAGCACCCTGCCGATCTCGGCGAACAGTCCGATCTGCAGGTCCTCGGGAATATGGTGGAATACACAGGCCGCGAAGGCCAGGTCGAAGCTGCCGTCGGCAAAAGGAATTGTCTTGCCGTCGAAATGCGTGAAGGCGGCCTGGCCGGGAAAGCGCTTGCTGGCGATGTCGAGCGATTCCCGCGAAGGATCGAGCAAGGTGATCTCCGCGTCGGGAAACGCGTTGCGCATATGGCCGAGCGAATTGCCGACGCCGGCGCCGAAATCCAGTACTCGTCGGGGTTTGACACCGGCCCGCCGCAGCGTCGCGGCGACGTCGTCGATCTTGTACCTGGCGAAGAAATCCGGGTTTTCGCCGCTCAGCCTTATGCTTGCGGCATGCTGCTCCTGATATTCCCGCGCAAACTGGTCGAACTCCGCCTCAAGCACGTGCGGCCCTCTTTGCCATCTCCTGCAGGCGATGGACCGGCAATTCGCCGTCCTCCACCGCCTGGCTGCGCGAAACGATCTCGTTGACGAAGTAGAGCGGCCGCCGCTTTGTCTCCATGTACATGCGCCCGAGATACTCGCCGAAGATTCCGAGCACCATAAGCTGGACGCTGCCGAGGATCAGCACGATCGCGGCAAGGCTGGTCCAGCCGGGCAACACGTTTCCGACCGACCATTCGAACAGCGTGTAGCCGAGCACGACCAGCCCCAGAAGCCCGAACATCATTCCGAGCAGCGAAGCGAAGCGCAAGGGCACGATGGAGAAGCTGGTCATCGCGTCGACCGCCAGAAGAAGCATTTTCTTCAGCGGATAATGGGTGGTGCCGGCAAAGCGGCGGTGCCGCTCATAGGGGAAAGCCACCTGTTTCAGCCCGATCCAGCTAACCATGCCGCGAATGAACCTGTAACGTTCTGGCATCGCGTTCAGATGGTCGAGCGCACGACGGTTCATCAGCCGGAAATCACCGGTATTCGGGGCTATGTCGACGTCGACCATCCGGCGCAGCAAGCGATAGAACATGGACGCGGAGGCGAGCTTGAACCAGCTTTCGCCATCGCGCGTCAGCCTCTGGCCGTAGACCACATCGAAGCCTTCGTTCATCTTCGTCATCATCGCGCCGAGCAGTTCAGGTGGATCCTGCAGGTCGGCATCGAGAATGAGAATGCGCTGGCCGCGACAGAATTCGAGCCCGGCGCTCAACGCGATCTGGTGGCCGTAATTGCGGGCGAGGTCGATGGCGACGACATGTTCGTCCTTTTCGGCCAGTTGTAGAATGGCCTCGCGCGTACCGTCGGTCGCGCCATCGATGACAAGGACGATCTCGTAGGAAGGGCCTTGTTCAAGGCATGCGGCCGTGACCCGCCGGTGCAGTTCGGCCACGCCATCCAGCTCGTTGTAGCATGGGATGACCACCGACAGCATGACGCCGCGTCGCGCGGTGTTTCTCTCCGTCTCCACCAAAGCCTTGCTCCCGCTATTCGATTGGGAATAGCGGCAATTGGTTAGAAAACAGATAAGCCAGCGGGATCGCTGCGGCAGTAGCCGGCAGTCTGCCATGCGCCTGGGCTCGGCTTGCGGCCACACTATGCTCGGTGTCTCGCTATCCCGCAGAACTCCCGGCTTGAAGCGGACAAGCCAAGTGCGTATGTCTGGCTGACGCCCTCTAGCCAGGGTACCTCAATCTGGAGACGGGCCTTGTCCGCATTGACGCGCTTCCTTGGCGACTCGCCGCTCAAGGTGATCCTGAAACTGCTGGTGGTGTCTTTCCTCGTCGGCCTGGTCATGAATGCCTTCGGCTGGTCGCCGATGGATGTGCTCTACGGCATCCGGAAGTTCTTCATGGACCTGTGGAATCTCGGCTTCCACGCCATCGACCGCTTCCTCGGCTATATCTTGCTGGGCGCGGCTATCGTCGTGCCGGCGTTCATCCTGTTAAGGCTCGCCAACTACCGGAAGTAGAGCATGATCCCGAAAAGTGGGAACCGGTTTTCCGACAAGACCGTGCTTGAAAAGGACTATCAGGCGTAGCCCGCGGCGACCTCGAACAGGATGGCGTGGCGCGCCGCGAGTGCGGGCACATCCGTTGAATAGCCACCTCCGATGACGCCGCACACCGGAACGCCCTGCGCGCGAAAATGGCTGATCACCATTTCGTCGCGGGCGCGCAGGCCGTCATCCGATAGCGACAGCCTGCCAAGCCGGTCCTCGGCATGGACGTCGACGCCGGCATTGTAGAACACGATGTCCCAATGGGCCTGGGCGGACAGTTCCGGCAGGATGTCGGCGAGCCTCTCGAGATAGGCAGCGTCACCCGTGCCGTCGGGCAGCGCGACATCGAGGTCGGAGGCGATCTTGCGCACGGGGTAGTTGCGGTCGCCATGCATGGAAAAGGTGAACACGTGCGGATCATCGGCGAGAATATCCGCGGTGCCGTCGCCCTGGTGCACGTCGAGATCGACGACCAGGATGTTTTGTGCCGCGCCTTCGGCGAGCAGCACCAGCGCGGCGACGGCGACATCGTTGAAGGTGCAGAAGCCCGCGCCTTGCGCGCGCCGTGCATGGTGGCTGCCGCCGGCGGTGTTGCAGGCGATACCGTGGCGCAAGGCCAGCCGCGCCGCCAGCACGGTGCCGCCGGTGGCAAGCTGCGCGCGCAGCGAGACGCGGGGTCCGATTGGAAAACCGATCTCGCGCTCGATCTTCTCGGGCACGCAGCAGTTGACGACCTGGTCGACATAGTCCGCCGCATGGGCAAGCTCCAGCCATGACGCCGGTGCCGGTTCGGCGGTGCTGAGCGCGTCGGGGCCGGCGAGGCCGCGCGTACGCAGCGCCTCCATCAGCAACGGATATTTGCTCATCGGAAAGCGATGGTTGACGGCGAAGCCGGCGTCGTAGTCGGGATGATGGACGATCTGCAGAGGCATGAAATCGTATCCGGCTGGCTCACGCCAGACCGGGATTTCGGTTGGCCGTCAGGGATAGGTGATTGCGCGGTGGCCGGAAAATGGGGCACATCGACGGTTCTATCAAGCCGCAATCAGCAAGGCAGCAATCCTTGGACAAAGGTGCAACACCAGCCGACGCCGGATCCCCTATCCACGCGGGATCCCCGATTCACCCCGGATCATTTGTAGTCACCAACCGCTCCGTGCTCGCCATCGCCGTGCCGATGACGCTTGCCTATCTGACGACGCCGATGCTCGGCCTGGTCGACACGGCTGTCATCGGCCAGTTCGGCGATGCCGCCTTGCTTGGCGGCCTGGCGGCCGGCGCATTGATCTTCGACGTCGTCTTCACCTCTTTCAATTTCCTGCGCTCGGGCACCACCGGCCTTGTCGCACAGGCGTTTGGGCGTGGCGATGCCCTGGAGGAACAGGCGGTGTTCTGGCGCGCCGTGCTGATCGCGGTCGTCGCCGGCATCCTGCTCGCTGCCCTTGCGCCGCTGGTCGCCATCACCGGGCAGAAATTCATGGGCGCCGAACCGCGCGTCAGCGAGGCGATGGGCGTCTACATCAGGATCAGACTGCTCGCGGCGCCGTTCTCGCTGATCAACTACGCCATCCTCGGCTATGTGCTGGGGCGCGGCGAGGGCGGGCTCGGGCTGATGCTGCAATTGGTGCTGAACGGCATCAACATCGCGCTCTGCTTCCTGCTTGGGTTGGAACTTGGCTGGGGTGTCGCCGGCGTTGCCTGGGCGACCGTCACCGGCGAGTTCCTGGCCATGCTGCTCGGCCTGGCGATCGTCATCCGCCGGTTCCGGTCGGCCCCGCCCTTGCCGCGCCACCGCCTGCTCGACATGGCCGCCTTCCTGCGCATGCTGTCGCTCAACCGCGACATCATGATCCGCTCGTTCTCGCTGCTCGCCGCCTTCGCATTGTTCACCCGCCAGGGCGCACAGTTCGGCACGGTGACGCTGGCCGCCAACGCCGTGCTGATGAATTTCTTTCTCGTCGCCGGCTATTTCCTCGACGGCTTTGCCACCGCCGCCGAACAGCTGGCGGGCCGTGCAGCCGGCGCGCGCGCCGCCGCACCGTTCCGCCAGGCCGTCCGGCTGACGCTGTTCTGGGGTTTCGGACTGGCGGGAGCCGCGACGCTGGTAATGCTGTCTGGGGGCGCCAATCTGGTCGCACTCGTGACGACATCGGAGGAAGTCCGTTCGGTGGCCGACATCTACCTGCCGTGGGCGGCATTCACGGCGCTGAGCGGTGTGCTGGCGTTCCAGATGGATGGCGTCTTCATCGGCGCGACCTGGTCCCGCGACATGCGCAACATGATGCTGCTGTCGTTCCTGGTTTTCGCGGCCGCGCTGCTGACCCTTGCGCCCGCCTTCGGCAACAATGGACTGTGGGCGGCGCTGCACGTCTTCCTGCTGGTGCGAGGCTTCAGCCTGCTGACGATCCTGCGGCTCAGGGTGCGGACGGCGTTTTAGACGATGTCACCTGAAGGCCATGCGCCGTCCATGGCACCGAACGGCTTTCCGCGATAGGAATTTTTTCTTGACTGGGTGCTCTCAGCTATGGTACATATTTGTTTATGGTGCTGATTTGCGCCGGTGACCCGCCGCACAGGCGGGTTTTTCGTTTGATGCTCCGTCAGCCAACGCCCCGGCGAGGCACCGAAGGAACCCGTTAACCCGAGTTCGTTGCCCTGCTGTGCGGTCGGATGCACTTGCACTTCCAGTCGATTTCCAACAGACTTGATGCACCAATCGTTCCAGGGCGAGCTTATGCGAAGCTACCTGCCATATGTCTTGGGCGCGGCGCTGGGATTGCTCGCTGCGTTCATTCTCTCCGCGGCTTCTGGCATCGGCGGAACCGCGCAATTGCTTCTCTTCGGCGTGTTGCCTGCCGTCGGCGGCACCATTTGCGAGCGGGCCGTCAGTCGCAATCTACGCTCCTGAGAGCAGTTCAGAGTTGCCTGGACGCCCACAAGTCGAGGCGGCTGTCGCGCAACTCGCAAATCGACTTCAGCCGTTCTTTTTCGACGAAACGGACCATTCCGGAAAGAATACGGCCTGGCAGTGAAGGCCCGGCATAGATCATGCCGGTGTAGAGCTGGACCAGATCAGCACCCGCACGGATCTTGTCCAGCGCCGTATCGGCGGAATCGACGCCGCCGACGCCGATGATGGCGCGGTCCGGTCCGAGCAGTTTGCGCATCTTCGCCAGCACGATGGTCGAACGCTCGAACAGCGGCTTGCCGGAGAGTCCCCCGGTCTCGCGCGCGGTGTCGCCGCTGCGCAGCGGCGGCCGGGAGATGGTGGTGTTGGAGACGATGACGCCGTCGATCCGCTTCTCGGTGACCTCGGCGGCGATGTCCTCCAGCTCGGCCTCGACCAGATCCGGCGCGATCTTCAGGAACACCGGCGGCTGCGCCGTTCCCGTGGCGCGCGCGGCCATGACCCGCGACAAGAGTTCGCCGAGCTGCTCGCGCGCCTGCATGTTGCGCAGGCCCGGCGTGTTGGGCGAGGAGATGTTGACGGTGAGATAGCTGGCGTATTGCGCAAACCGGGCGACACCGCGCTCATAGTCACTGACGCGGTCGCTGCTGTCCTTGTTGGCGCCGATGTTGACGCCGACGATGCCGGAGCGGCCCTTACGTGCGGCAAGGCGCTTTTCGGCCGCTGCATGGCCTTCATTGTTGAAGCCCAGCCGGTTGATCACCGCATCGTCGGCCGTCAGCCGGAAGATACGCGGCTTCGGATTGCCGGCCTGCGGCAGCGGCGTGATGGTACCGACCTCGGCGAAACCGAAGCCCAGGCCAAGCAACGCGTCGGGCACCTCGGCGTTCTTGTCGTAGCCGGCCGCCATGCCGAGCGGATTGGGGAAATCGAGGCCGCAGACGCTGACCTTCAGCCTGTCGTCGCGGACCGCCGGTGCACCAACCGGAACGCCGCATCGCAAGGCGGCGATTGACAGGCCATGCGCCGTTTCCGGATCGAAGGCGAACAGCAGCTTCTGGCCGAGCCGGTCGAGCACGCTCATTGCCCCTCCAGTGCCGGGAACTGGTGCACACCATCGGCGCCAAGCGGCAGTGGTCGGACCCACAGCACTGCTTTCAGGTCCAGAACGTCGTAGAGATGTGGAAACAGTTCGCCGCCGCGCGAGACCTCGTATCTCAGCGCAGTGCCCAGGCCGGCGCCGTCGACGGCGACCAGCAAAAGGTCTGTCTGGCCGGCAAAGTGCTTTGCCGCCGTTTCCCTGACCTGTGCTGCCGTGGAGAAGTGGATGAAGCCGTCGGCGACATCGATCGGCGCGCCGGTGAAGCGGCCATGCGTTTCGGCCTCGCGCCATGGCGCTTGCGGGGTTATCTTGTAGATAATCTGAGACATGGTTGCGCTATAGAGCAGTTCCAGGAAAAGTGTGAAACGGTTTTCCCGGGGAAAGCGCATAGCGCTTTCCCTTGGGAATTGCGTCAAGAAGATTCCGAACCAGCCATTCGGGAAAGGCCACGCCAAGGGTCTTCCCCATTTCCGGCGCAAACATGCGATATTCCAGACCTTGGCCATGGAGGACAACATGCGTCTGCAGCACATCTTGATCCCCGCCGCGCTCGTTTCGCTGGTCGCGGCTTCAGCTTATTCGGAAGAAACCGACCGCTACCGGCTGGAAAAGTCTGACAACGGCTTTGTCCGTATCGACACGCAGACCGGCGCCATGTCGATTTGCGAGGAGCGTTCGGGCCAGCTCGTCTGCAAGATGGCGGCCGACGAACGCGCTGCTTTCCAGGACGAGGTCGACCGCCTGCAAACCTCGATGAAGGTGATGGACGAGCGCGTCACCAAGCTCGAGAATTCGCTCTCCGCCCGCCTCGAATCGAAACTGCCGAGCGAGGAGGATTTCAACAAGACGATGAGCTACATGGAGCGCTTCCTTCGCGGCTTCATGGGCATCGTCAGGGATATGAACAAGGACAACGGCGCCCAGCCCAATTCGCAGAAGACCTGAGCGTTTCAACCACGGGAGGCGGCGCGCTGGCTTTGCCGCTTGAAAACAGCGCGCAGCCCCTCATAATCGTCCAATTGAACCCGAAAAGCCAAAAATCATCGGGGATTTGGGGAGGGACATTTGCCGGCAGGCTATTCTTTCGTCATCGCCGACGATCACCCGCTGTTTCGCGGTGCGCTGCGCGAAGCACTCGCCGGCATCGGCAATGTCGCCGCCATCCATGAAGCCGGCGATTTCGAGAGCGCCAAGGCGCTGGTCGTGGCCAACGAGGACGTCGATCTGGTTCTGCTCGATCTGTCGATGCCCGGCGCCAGCGGCCTCTCCGGCCTGGTCTCGCTGCGCGGCATCCATCCGGCGGTGCCGCTGGTCGTGGTGTCGGCGCATGACGATCCGGCGACCATCAGGCGGGCGCTCGATCTCGGCGCTTCCGGCTTCATCTCCAAATCGGCCAGCATGGAAGAGATCCGCAGCGCCGTGCAATCGGTGCTTGCCGGCGACATCGCAGCACCAGCCGGCGTCGATCTCGGCATCGAGCGCGATCCCGAAATATCGGACCTTATCAAGCGGCTGCAGGCTTTGACGCCGCAGCAGACACGGGTGCTGGGCATGCTGGCCGAGGGCCTGCTCAACAAGCAGATCGCCTATGAACTCGGTGTATCGGAGGCTACCATCAAGGCGCATGTCTCCGCCATCCTGCAGAAGCTCGGCGTCGACAGCCGCACCCAGGCGGTGATCCTTCTGTCCAAGATCGGCAGCGACCCGCTGCAGCCGGCGAGCTGATCGCCAGGGCGCCTGTTCAATCAGAATAGTGTTCAATCAGGACACTGAACCTCCGCCCGCCGCATCGGCCGCGCGTTGAAGCTCGCGAAACTGATGGCGGCCATGATCCAGACGCCGATCGCGCCATAAAGCATGACCCAGCCAAAGCCGTTGCGCAGCGCATCCTGGGCGACGGAAGCGGCGAGCCCGGAGATGGGATTTCCGGCAGCGATAGCTTCGGCGAGAAGACGCAATTGGGCAGCGTCGAGGTCGGGCAGCGCATGCCCCAGATGCGCCAGCACACCGCTGGCCAGGATGAAGCCCATCACCGCTATGTTCACCGCCAGCGAGACCATGCGGGCGCTCATGTCAATGCCGGAGGCCATGCCGGCGCGGTCGCTCGAAACGGAACCCGTCGTCGTGTTAGTGACAGGGGTGTTGGTTATGCCGAGACCAGTCCCGGCAATCAGGCAGCCGGGTAGCATCGTCAGCCAATCCGGCTGCGCGGCAGCGCTGCCGAACTTCATCAGGATGAACCCGACGCCGATGATGACGAGGCCTGCCGGAATGATGATGCCGGGCTGGTAACGCAACGAAAACCGCTCGGCCAAGGGCGGCAGCACAAGCGTCGGCAGCGTGTAGGAAAGCAGGGCAAGGCCGGTGGAGACGGTGTCATAGCCGAGCCCGGCGTGGAACCAGATCGGCAGGTAGATCATGAAAGGCCAATAGCTGAGGTTCATCGCCGCCGAGCCGACGATGGCGCCGGAAAAGGGTCGGATCCGGAAGACTGAGAAGTCGAACATCGGCCGCTGGCTGACCTTCTCGGCAATGAGGAAGGCGATGAAGCTCGCTATCGAGATACCGAGGATCGCCAGCGCGGCAGGGCTGGAGAAACCCAGATCCGGCCCCTGGATGATGTAGAAAACGAGGCAGAAAACCGACGGCGACAGCGTCAGGATGCCTGCTACGTCGAGCTTGCCCGCCTGTGGATCCTTCGATTCGTGGACGCCCATCAGAGCGAGGGCGAACGCCAGCGCCGCAACCGGCACGTGGACAAGAAACACCCATTGCCAGTTCAGGACCGCAACGATGCCGCCGCCGATGATGGGGCCGAAGCCGAGGCCGATGCCGAAGATGACGCCCCACCAGCCCCATGCGACGGCGCGTTCGCGTCCTTCCCTGAATTCATGCGACAGCACGGCAAGCTGGCAGATCAGCATGGCACCGCCGCTCAGGCCCTGCAAAAACCGGGCGACGATGAGCGTGGAGACGCTTTCAGCGACGCCGCAGATCAGTGATGTCAGGCCGAAGGCGGCGATCGAGACCAGAAAGATACGCTTGCGCCCGTAACGATCGGCGATCGTGCCGACCGCCATCAGCACCGTCGTGACCGCGATCGTATAGGCGTTCATCACCCATTGCAGTTGCTTGAAGTCGGCGTGCAGCATCTGCTCCAGTGTCGGCAGGATCGTGGGAACGCTTGAAATCTCCAGGCCGAACATCAGGCACGCCAGGCAGGCGGCAAACAGAACGATGATGCCTCGGCGGGTCAATACAGTGGGCATGATTCAACCTTTCGAACGTATTTGTCGGCAATCGGCGAATCCATTGCAGCTCGCCCAGCGCGCGTACGGCCCAGGGTAGGCGAAGCTTGATCATTTTAGAATTGCATGGTTGGCTATTTCAGAGACAACAAGTGCGGATAGCTGACATGACGCTGGACGTAGACGCGGTGAAAACATTCGTCGCCATCGCCGATCTTCAGAGCTTTACGCGTGCGGCCGAGGCTCTTGGCAGCACGCAAGGGGCGATCAGCGTGAAGCTGAAGCGGCTGGAAGAGCGCGTCGGCCAGAAATTGATCGAGCGTACGCCTCGGCTGGTTCGCTTGTCGGCGCAGGGCGTGGTGTTTCTCCAGCCCGCACGCGACTTCCTCGCGGCACACGATCGCGCCATTGCCAGCCTGTCTTCGGTGCGCCGCCGCTTCACACTGGGCATCGCCACCCATGTCGGAGGCGCGGAAGTCCCGACATTGCTGGCGCGGCTCAATGCGCATGACCCGGCGCTCACCATCGAAGTGCGGCTCGATGATTCACACGACCTGCTGGACGCTTTCGATCGCGGTGAGATCGACGCGGCGATCATCCGCCGGGAGGACGACCGGCGCGATGGTGAAGTGCTGGCGCCCGAACATTTCGGCTGGTACGCCGCGCCCGACTTCATCCACCGGGCCGACGAGCCGCTGCGCCTGGCGGCATCCTCGCCATCATGCGGTATCCGCAACATCACGACCCGCGCGCTCGACGCTGTCGGAATACCGTGGACGGAGGTGTTCCTCGGCTGCGGCTCCTTCGCCGTTGCCGAAGCTGTCTCGGCCGGCCTCGCAGCCTCGGTATTTTCCTGCCGGCTTGCCCCATCCGGCACCATCGAGGTCAGCCGGAAATTCGGGCTTCCGGCGCTGCCGCCTTCCGAGATCGTGCTGCTTTCGACGCTGACGGACGCCAAGTCCCGCGAGGCGCTGAGGACGCTTGCAATGGCCTTTCGCGAGCATCGTCCGCCTGTGGCGGGCAAGGCCGGACGGCCCCGGTTCCGCAGTTCCCAGATGGTCGACGGCCTGGCCTAGAGCAATTCTAGGAAAAGTGTGAAGCGGTTTTCCGTCTAGAATTGGGTTAAAACAAAGAGTTAGAGCAGAACGCCGTTTCCATGAAACGGTGAAATGCTCTAGGACACCACCCTCGGACACCAGGGCTGAGACCGGCCGCCCTTGATGCTATTCGGCCGCCGGTGCTAGCGGCCTGACCCTGGCCATCATCGAGCGCAGTACCGCTGGTTTGAGCGGTTTGTTGATCACCGCAATCTCGAGCCCGCCGGCGGCCGTGCGCACCTCGTTGGAGCGGTCGGCGGTGACCAGCACGGCCGGCAGGTTGTCGCCATGGGTCGCGCGCAGCCTGACGACGAGTTCGAGACCGGTTTCGCCGTCGAGATGGTAGTCGGCAAGAACGATGTCCGGGCGGTGTATCTTCGCGGTCTCCAGATCCTTTGAACCGGACACGGTGTCGACGTTGCAACCCCAGCCTTCGAGCAGGAGCCGCATGCCTTCGAGGATGCGGGCGTCGTTGTCGATGCACAGCACGTGCAGCCCGGCCAGCGAAGCCGTCGCGCGGGCAGGAACCCTGGCGTCGATTTCGCGTCGCGGTTCCTGCACGGCCGCGACGGGCAGGATGACGGAGAAGCGCGTGCCTTTGCCTGGGTTGGAAAAGATCCGGATCTCCAGGCGCAGCACCCGGGCGATGCGGTCGACGATGGAGAGGCCGAGACCGAGGCCTTCGGCCTCGCGCGCGCCCTCGTCGAGCCGGGTGAATTCGCGAAAGACGGTGTTCAGCTTGTCGCCGGCGATGCCGATGCCGGTGTCGATCACCTGGATCTCGGCCAGTTCGCTGCGCCGCCTGACGCCAACCAGCACGCGGCCGTGGCGCGTGTATTTGATGGCGTTGGAGACGAGATTCTGGATCAGGCGGCGCAGCAGATTGCGGTCCGTCGTCACTGTCAGCGATGACGGCATGATGGTCAGCGCGAGCTTCTTTTCGGCGGCGAGCGGCCGGAAGTCGTTGCCGATCTGGCGCAGCAATCCGTCGAGGTTGAAGGCGGTATCGTCCGGCTTCATTGCGCCGGCATCGAGGCGGGAGATGTCGAGCACGGCGCCGAGAATCGTCTCGACCGATTCCAGCGAGGATTCGATGTTGACGGCCGCCTTGCCGGCAGGCCCCTTGCCGGCCTTCTCGATCAGCGAGGAGCAATAGAGCCGGGCGGCGTTCAGCGGCTGCAGGATGTCGTGGCCGGCGGCGGCGAGGAAGCGCGTCTTGCCGAGATTGGCCTCCTCGGCCAGCATCTGCGCCTGCGCCAGCTCCTCATTGACCCGGGTCAGTTCGATGGTGCGGGTCTTGACGCGCTGTTCCAGCGATTCATTGGCACGCTTCAGCGCCAGATCCTGTTCCACGCGCCCGGAAATGTCGGCATAGGTGGCGACGATGCCGCCGTCCGGCATCGGGTTGGAGCGCAGTTCCAGGATGCGGCCCGAGGTTTTCAGCTCCATCTGCCATGGGCTGACGAAACTGGTCAGCCGGTTGAGCATGGCCACACGCTGATCGGCGGGGATGTCGCCGCGTTCGGCGAGATGGCGCAGGATGCGGTCGAGCGAGACGCCGACCTGGCCCATCTCGTCGGGCAGGTCGAACAGCGCCCGGTATTGGCGGTTCCAGCAGATCAGGCGGAAATCGCGATCGAAGACGGTGATGCCCTGTTCCATCTGGTCGAGCGCGATCTGCAACAGGTCGCGGTTGTGCTGCAGCGCCTCGGTGGCGTCGTCGAGCAAGCGGAAAGCATCCCTGGATTCGCGGTCGTGGCGCCGAAACAGCAGCGACAGGATCAGCCGCGCCGAGGAGGAACCGACGGCGCTGGCGAGCAATTGCTCGGAGAAGCGGATGACGTCCATGCTCGCCTGCTCGTTGCCGTGCAGCGAGGCTCCGTTGGTCTTTTCGAACGACTGGAAAGAGCGCTCGGTGCGCTCGACGCCGAGATAGCGCCCGATCGTGTCCTTCAGGTCGTTGACGGTGATGGCGGTGCGGAAGCGGCGCAGGCTTGGCATCGGGCCGGCATCGCGCGGCACGAAGATCGACGCCTGGATGCGTTCCAGCGGCACCGATGCGCGCGACAGCGAGCCGAGCACGAAGAACACCGCGTTGAGCGACAGGCTCCACAGCACGCCGTGGTTCAGCGGTTCGGCGACGGTGCCGAACAATGCCTGCGGCCGCAGCGCCTCGAAGCCGAACAGCCCGTGCACGATGATGCCGGTATCAGGGGCGGCAAGCGATGGAAACAGCAGCGTGTAGCCCCAGACGAGGATGCCGGCGACCATGCCAAGTGCCGCACCCCGGCCATTGGCGCCGCGCCAGATCAGCCCGCCGATCAGGGCGGGCGCGAACTGCGCGATGGCCGCGAACGACATCAGGCCGATCGACGACAGCCGCGCGCTGTCGGTGCTCTCGCGATAATAGAGGAAGGCGATGAACAAGAGGATGAAAATCGCCCCGCGCCGCACATTGAGGATCAGCGTCGACCAGTCCTCGGTCTCGGAAGTCGAGGTCTTGAGCAGGCGGCGCACGAACAATGGAATGACGAGGTCGTTGGAGATCATGATCGACAGCGCCACGCTTTCGACGATCACCATCGCCGTCGCCGCCGACAGGCCACCGATGAAAGCCGCCATCGCCAGCACATCATGACCGCTGAACAGGGGCAGCGACAGCACGTAGAGATCGCTGCTGGTTCCGGTGCCGACCAGCGAAAGACCGGCGAAGGCGATCGGCAGCACGAACAGGTTGATCGCCACGAGGTAGAGCGGAAACACCCATGTCGCGGTGCGCAATTCGGCCTCGCCACGGTTCTCGACAATGGTGACGTAGAACTGCCGCGGCAGCATGATGATGGCAAAGCCGCTCAGGTAAGTCAGCACCAGCCAGGTGGCGAGCGAGGTGTTGTAGCTCATCGCCTGTCGGACCTGGGCGTTCTCAGCGAGCTTGTCGAACATGTCGCCCGGGCCGCCGAAGATCAGGAAGGTGACCATCAGGCCGATCGCCAGGAAGGCGGCGAGCTTGACGACGGTTTCGACCGCCACCGCCAGCACCAGCCCATCCTGGTGTTCGGTGGCGTCGGCGTGACGGGTTCCAAACAGCACCGCGAACAGCGCCAGGAGCATGGCGACGACCAGAGAGATGTCGCTGACGAAGGGATCGAACGAAGGCGGCGATCCCGTATAGTGCTCGACCATCAGGCTGACCGAACCGGAGATCGCCTTCAACTGCAGTGCGATATAGGGCACCGCGCCGATGGTGGCGATCAGCGTGGCGATCGCCGCGACGGTGAAACTCTTGCCGTAGCGCGCGCCGAGGAAATCCGCGATCGAGGTGATCTTCTCGGTCTTGGCCAGCCGCACGATGCGGTTGAGCAGCGGGAAGCCGAACACGAAGACGAGCACCGGGCCCGTATAGATGCCGAGGAATTCGAGGCCGCGTTCGGAAGAAAGACCGACCGAGCCGAAGAAAGTCCAGGACGTACAGTAGATCGCGAGGCTAAGCGCGTAGATGAAAGGCCGCCCCCGGCTCGGCTCGGAGATGGCCGAGCGGCGGTCGCCGATGCTGGCGATGGCAAACAGCAGCGTCACATAGGCGATCGCGATGATGACGATGAACAAGCCCTGCACGCTTGGACTTTCCTCCTCTGCCGTCTTTCTATCCGGCTTGCCCGGACGCAATCACAGCTTGGCGTCCGAGTCCATTGCGGCTTTGGAAGCATGATCGCGACCGCGATATTCAGACAGTACAAGCAAGGTGCCGTCAGGTAAGAAGAAAGCGGTTGTTTTCTCCCTTTTATCGATGTTGCAACCGGAGGTTTTTGTTATGTTGCCTCAGGTCGATGCCGCAAGGACGGAAACGGCAGCTTGGCCAGTCACGACAAGGAGGGTCGAATGCTGAAAGAATTCCAGGAATTCATTTCCAAGGGCAATGTGATGGACCTTGCGGTCGGCGTCATCATCGGCGCGGCCTTCGGCAAGATCGTCGATTCCCTTGTCAACGACATCATCATGCCGATCGTCGGTGCGATTTTCGGCGGATTGGACTTCAACAACTATTTCTTCGGATTGTCCTCAGCCGTCAACGCGACCTCGCTGGCCGATGCCAAGAAGCAGGGCGCGGTCTTTGCCTATGGCAGCTTCATCACCGTGGCGCTGAACTTCCTCATTCTCGCGTTCATCATCTTCCTGATGGTCAAGGCGGTGAACAACATGCGCAGGCGGCTTGAGCGCGAGAAGCCCGCTGCTCCGGCCGCTCCGCCGCCCGCCGATGTCGCTCTGCTCACCGAAATTCGCGATCTGCTCGCCAGGCGCTGACCGCGGCTGGCATTTGCTGGACCAAAACCCCGGTCGTTCGCGGCCGGGGTTTTCTGTTTTCGCATCTGGTATGGACCGCTGACGAAAACCGCAGACCAAAACGGACCCGCCAATGACCCTGATCGACAGCTTGCGCCCTGAGGCCCGTGCGGCACCCGAAAGCGGCATTGTCGCCGTCGTCAATTACGGCCGCCTGCGCGAAGGCATGATTCCGCTCTGGGCCGGCGAGGGCGACCTGCCGACGCCAGCCTTCATCACCGATGCCGCGTCGAAGGCGATGGCCGGCGGCGAGACATTCTACACCTGGCAAAGGGGCATCCCCGATCTCAGGCAGGCGCTCTCCCGCTACTATGCCAGGCATTTCGGCAAGACCTTCCCGGAGGAAGAATTCATCGTCACCGGCTCCGGCATGCATGCCATCCAGCTGGCGCTCGACGCGCTCGCCGGCGCCGGCGACGAGGTGGTTTATCTGTCGCCGGCCTGGCCGAATTTCGATGCCGCAGCAGCGATAGCGGGAGCCATTCCCGTCGCGGTCACGCTCGATCATTCCGGCAATGGCTGGTCCTGCGACGTCGAGAAGATCGCGGCTTCGATCACGCCGCGCACAAAGGCGCTGTTCATCAACACGCCGTCGAATCCGACCGGCTGGACCGCCGATCATGAGACCTTGCAGGCCATCCTCGATCTAGCGCGCGCGAAAAACCTCTGGATCATCGCCGACGAGATCTATTCGCTTTTCCACTATGGCCACGGCCGCGCGCCGTCCTTCCTCGACATCGCGTCGGCGGAAGACCGCATCCTGTACGTCAATTCCTTCTCCAAGAACTGGGCGATGACCGGCTGGCGCGTCGGCTGGATCAAGACGCATCCGAGCTTGCAGCAGGTGTTCGAGAACCTGATCCAGTATTCGAACTCCGGCGTCGCCCAGTTCATGCAGCGCGGCGCGGCCGCCGCCCTTGATGGGGGCGACGCCTTCGTTGCCGAACAGGTGGAGCGGGCGCGCAAGGCGCGTGACCTTGTCTGCGGCATTCTCGGCGCCACCGGCCGCGCCCGGTTCACGGTGCCGCAGGGCGCGTTCTACCTGTTTTTCACTGTCGACGGCATCACCGATTCACGCACCGCTGCCTTCGACATTGTCGACAAGGCCAATGTCGGCCTGGCGCCAGGCACCGCTTTCGGCCCCGGTGGCGAGGCGTTTTTGCGGTTGTGTTTCCACCGCCGCCTCGACCAGGTCGAGGAAGCGGCACACCGGCTGGCAAATTGGATGAAGGCTATTTGAGGATTGGGCTGGACAGGAAAGCCGCGCGTTTGAAGATTCTGGACCGCCTCACTCTTCGGCCGCAGTAACGGCATGGATCCTAGGGTCTGCGCCGCGTCGCTTCGCTCCTTGCTCCGCCCTAGGATGACGAAGAGAAAGATGCCTCGGCCAACCTCGAAGGTCGGCCATTGCTACGATGCCAAACTCCATCTCTGTGACTAGCCAGAAGCCCCCACGCTTCGTCATCCTAGGGCGTAGCAGTCGCGAAGCGACGCCGCGGAGACCCTAGAGCCTTTCACGTTTTGACGGAAGCGTATCCGGCGTTTTCGAAGTAGTTCTTGCATTCGGCTGCCTCGATTGTTTCGACGA
>NZ_JAMYQH010000048.1:0-41391 GCF_040320765.1 Mesorhizobium sp. M0618
GCCTCCACTCCAGCCAGCATCTTGAATCACAAAACAGACAAATCGGGAATCCCCTTCGATTCCATCAAGCCGTGAACCGCTCTAGAGGAACGACCGTCGTTCCTTCGCGCTCCCTCCGTCCTGCTGATGTCGAACAGTACGATGCCGCCAGCCTTGAGTCAGGCCGCCAGCTTGCGCGTTGTGCCCAGTGCTTCCTCGACCGTATCGAGAAACATCTCCGCACAGGCTTTCCAGCTATAGCGCATGGCACGTTCGCGGGCTTCGGCACGGTCTACATTGAGCGCGGCAAGCGAGGCCTCGCGCAGATCGTTGGAGACCGCGCCGCCGAAGCCGTCGCCGACGATGTCGATCGGCCCGGTCACCGGATAGGCGGCAACCGGCGTGCCGCTGGCCAATGCCTCGATGATGACGTTGCCGAACGTGTCGGTGCGGCTCGGGAAGACGAAGACATCGGCCGAGGCATAGATCTCGGCCAGTTCGTCGTTGGGGCGATGGCCAAGGAAATGCGCTTGCGGATATTTTGCCTTGAGCCTGGCAAGCTCGGGGCCTTCGCCGACGATCACCTTGCTGCCCGGCAGGTCGAGGTCGAGAAAGGCGGAGAGGTTCTTTTCGATGGCGACGCGGCCGACGCAGAGGAAGACAGGGCCGGGGAAGCCGAGATCCTTCTTCTTGTCGGGCCGGAAATGGTCGGTGTCGACGCCGCGCGTCCACGGCCGCAGCTTGGTGAAGCCGCGCGCTGAGAGGTCGTCTGCGAGCGACTGGGTGGCGACCAGCGTGCCTTGGCCGGAATTGTGGAAATCGCGCAGCCAGCGATAGGCCCAGCTTTCCGGCACCGGCAGCCGTGCGCTGAGATATTCGGGGAAGCGCGTGTGATAGCTGGTGGTGAACGGCCTGCCGGCATTGCGGCAATAGCGCCGCGCCATGATGCCGAGCGGTCCTTCGGTGACGATGTGGATGTGGTCGGCTCTGCCGGCGTCGATCAGGCGCGCGACATGGCCGGGCGTGGTCAGCGCCAGCCTGATGTCGGGATAGGTCGGCAAGGGCAGGGTGCGAAAGATGTTCGGCGTCAGGAAATCCACGGCGACATCGAAGGATTTCAGCGTCTCGGTGAGCCGCTCCAGCGTGTGGACAACGCCGTTAACCTGCGGCCGCCAGGCATCGGTGACCATCAATATGCGCATGGCGGCCCTTTGCAGGAAAGGTCGACGGTTGCCTTGAGACGATGCCGGAACGGCGACCAGCCCGCTGCTCTCGCTTCGCTCCAGCGCACCCGGACGGGCACGGGGTCGAAGTGAGGCGGCAAGGCCGAATCGATTGAGGTCGCGCGCTTCATGCACGCTCTTGATCATGGTTTCATGACGGGCGGATGAAGCCGGTTTCCACTTTTCGGAATCGTGCCCGGTTATGCGGGAACCTTGATGACAGCGCGCAGTCCGCCGAGCGGGCTGTCTTCAAGGGTGATGTCGCCGCCATGGGAACGGGCGATGTCGCGGGCGATCGACAGGCCGAGCCCGGTGCCGCTGGCATCGAGGTTGCGGGCCTCGTCGAGCCGCACGAAGGGTTTGAACACGTCTTCGCGCCGGTCAGCGGGGATGCCCGGACCATCGTCGTCGATGGTGACCAGCAGCGAGCCGCGGCCATGGGTGGCGTTGACTTCCACCGTCTTGGCATAGCGGAAGGCGTTGCCGATCACGTTGGACATCAGCCGGGCAAAGGCGTTCGGCCGCACATGCACGTCGGGGTCTCCGGCAAGCGTCGTCGACAGCTTGCGCTTGCGCAGCCTGGCCTCCTCGTCGAGTTTCTCGAAATAGGCCTCGAGATCGAACCGTCCGGCGTCTTCCGAAGCCTCGCCACGGGCAAAGGCGAGATAGCCTTCGAGCATCGACTGCATGTCGTCGATGTCCTGGTCGAGCGCGGCCTTGGTCTCGGCCTTGCCGCCGGAAAGCGCCAACTGCAGCTTGAAGCGGGTGAGGATGGTTCGCAGGTCATGGCTGACGCCGGTCAGCATGGCGGTGCGTTGCTCGATCTGGCGCTCGATGCGCTCGCGCATCTGCATGAAGGCAAAGCCGGCGCGGCGAACCTCCTCGGCGCCGCGCGGCCGGAAGTCGCGCGGCATCGGCCGGCCCTTGCCGAAACTTTCGGCGGCTTCGGCGAGCATCAGGATCGGCCGGATCTGGTTGCGCAGGAAGGGGATGGCGATCATCAGGAGCACCAGCGAGGTGCCGACCATCCAGATCAGGAAGATGTGGGTGTTGGAGGCATAGGCCTGGCTGCGGCGCACGAAGACGCGCAGCACCTTGCCCTCGAGCTGCACGCGCACCTCGACGATGTTGGAGTTGCCGACCGTGTCGATCCAGAACGGGCGGTTGATCTGGCGGGTGATCTCGGACGAGAGAACATCATCCAAAATCGAGAAAAACGGCTTTGGACCGGGCGCGGGCAGTGGGTCGGGCGGCAAGAGGTCGACCTTCAGCTGCATGCGGTCCTGGGCGATGCGGATGATGTTGGTGTAGTCGGCATCGCGCGGATAGGTCTCGATCAGGTCGATGATGGCGGCAATGTCGCGCACGGTGGCCTGCGACAGGCGCTGCGTCACGGTTGCCCAATGACGTTCCATGAAGACGAAGGCGACGACCGATTGCAGCAGGATCATCGGCGCGATGACGATGATCAGCGAGCGGGCATAGAGCCGCTTGGGCATATAGAGCGAGACGAGGCGCCAGAAGCGGTTCCAGGCGCGCGGCACCGCCTTCAGCGTCCGCGCGGCGCGTGCGCTCAAGCCGCCATTGCCCGGCTGTTCCAGTTCCGTGGTTGCCATTCGCTCATTTCGCTTGCCCGCAGCCGCTCAGCAGGCCGCAGGCGGCATTCTATTCCACGCTGAGCCGATACCCAATACCGCGCACGGTCTGCAGCCAGACCGGGTTGGACGGATCGCGCTCGATCTTGCGGCGCAGCCGGTTGATCTGGACGTCGATGGTGCGCTCGCCGACCTCCGAATCGTCACCGACAAGCTCGTGGCGGGGTATCGTCTCGCCGGCCCTTGCCGCGAAGATCGCCAGGATCTCCTGTTCGCGGTCGGTCAGCTTCAGCGCCTCGCCGCCACGCTTCAATTCGCGCCGGGCGATCTGGAAGGTGTAGGGGCCGAAGACCAACTGCTCGACCTTGGGCGTGGTCGCCGGGCCACCACGGCGAAGGATGTTGTTGATGCGCAGGATCAGCTCGCGCGGATCGAACGGCTTCGGCAGGTAGTCGTCGGCGCCGGCCTCAAGCCCTGAGATGCGGCTGTCGGTCTCCGACAGGGCCGTCAGCATCAGGATCGGTACGTTCTTTTCGGCCCGCAGCGACTTGGTCAGGTCGACGCCCGTCTCACCCGGCATCATGACGTCCAGCACCAGAAGGTCGAAGTCGAGGCCGGCAAGCTTGCGCCTGGCTTCGCCGGCATTGCCGGCGACGGTGACGCGAAAGCCGTTTTCGGTCAGATACTGCTTGAGAAGATTGCGGATTCGGGTGTCGTCGTCGACCACAAGCAGGTGTGGCGCGTCGTCGTCCGGTGCGGCCGCGTGATCGACCCGTTCAGTGCTCTCCATGGCTTTTCCCTGACATTTTTGCGGACCCAACGTCGATCTGCGCCCTCAGTTCCGGATTGACCATCGCTTCGAGGAACCGTTCCACCAAGGTCCGTTCGGTTACTCCGGAATCCCCCAATGCAGCATGGATGCGGCGCGACTGTGGCCGCGCCAGCGCCAGCGCCAGCGCACGGCCCTTGGCCGTCGGATAAAGTTCGCGCTGGCGGCGGTCGCGCGGACCTTGCAACTGCACGACATGGTCGGTGTCAATCAACTGCTTGAGCACACGGGCCAGGCTCTGTTTGGTGATCTTCAGCACGTCGAGCAGTTCGGCGACCGTCAGGCCCGGCCTGCGGTTGACGAAATGCAGCACCCGGTGGTGGGCCCGGCCGAAGCCGTAGTCGGCCAGGATCTGGTCCGGATCGGAGGTGAAGTCACGATAGGCGAAGAAGAGCAGCTCGATGATGGCGAAGTCGATGCCGTCCTCGACCGACATCGCGGTCCTGATCGGTTTTCCGGCGGCTAGGCTTCGATCCGTCATTATTTCTCCGTGGGAAAGAGAGATTATGTCAGTACTATTGACGTAATTTCCCTGCAATGGTAATTTTTGACAAGCTTTTGGGCGGATTGCGAACGAAAAGGCAAGGGAAGCCGGTTTTTCCGGAATTTCCTAAGTTTGCCAGAGCGCAATTATCCGCCTACGCTCCACCATAAAAGCCGCTTTGGGCGGCCGACACGAAACACACAACGATACAACTATCCGGGCTGCCGCCCGTGGGAGGTTACCATGGCATCCGTTCCCTTCGATCAACTCGATGGCTTCATCTGGATGAACGGCGAATTCGTCCGATGGGGTGACGCCAAGATCCATGTGCTGACGCACGGGCTGCATTACGCCAGCGCCGTTTTCGAGGGAGAGCGTGCCTATGGCGGCGAGATCTTCAAGCTCAACGAACACACCGAGCGCCTGCATGAATCGGCACGCCTGCTCGGTTTCAATATCCCCTATTCGGTGGCCGAGCTCAACGACGCCTCTTCCACGCTTCTCAAGAAGCAGGGTTTCCAGGACGCCTATGTCCGGCCGATTGCCTGGCGCGGCAGTGAGCAGATGGGCGTCTCGGCGCAGAACAACCGCATCAACTGCGCCATCGCCATCTGGCAATGGCCGAGCTATTTCGATCCTGCGCAGAAGCTGAAAGGCATCCGTCTCGATGTGGCGGAATGGCGCCGGCCCGACCCGCGCACCGCGCCTTCCAAGTCGAAGGCCGCCGGCCTCTACATGATCTGCACCATGTCCAAGCACGCCGCCGAGGCCAAGGGCTATGCCGACGCCATGATGCTCGACTGGCGTGGCCAGGTCGCCGAAGCGACCGGAGCCAACATCTTCTTCGTCAAGGAGGGCAAGATTCACACACCCAAGCCCGACTGCTTCCTCGACGGCATCACCCGCCGCACGGTCATTGGGCTGGCCAAGGATCGCGGCCTGGAGGTGATTGAACGCGCCATCCTGCCGGAAGAGCTGGAAAGCTTCGAGCAGTGCTTCCTGACCGGGACGGCAGCGGAAGTGACGCCGGTTTCCGAGATCGGGCCTTACCGATTCGAGGTCGGCGAAATAGCCAAGAATCTTATGAATGACTATTCTGCGGCCGTTCAGCCCAAGCACGCGATCGCCGCAGAATAACGAAAGTCACAGCTTTTTTAGGAAGTAGGGGCGGTTTTCGGGCCGCCCCTTTTATTTCAGCGTTTCTGCATTTGACTTTCGTCCAATTCGGCGTCTCATGATGGTGTCGGCCCGGGAGGCTGACAGCTATGGAGGGACTAATCATATGGACATGAACACGCTTCTTCCGATCATCATACAGGTGATTACTGGCGTCATCGGTGGTCAGGCGGTCGGTGCGGCGCTCAAGACGGCGGCGATGGGTCAGCTTCCCAAAATCCTGGGCGGAGCCATTGGCGGCGTCGGCGGTGCGGCGATCCTCGGCAGCCTGCTGGGTGGCGGTGCGGTCGATCCGGCGGCTGCGGCAGCAGCAACGAGCGGTCTCGGCAGCGCGCTGAACCTGCAGAACATCGTCGGCGGCGCCGGCGGCGGCGCGATCTTGACCGCCATTCTCGGCGCGGTCTTGGGCGCCATGAAGAAGTAGGCAGGCCGTTTCGGTCTTTTCAAATGGGCGGCTTCGGCCGCCCATTTCCGTTTTCGGAGCTACCGATGTTCGTCTTTCGAGGGTGGACGCCCTTTGTCCGCGCCTCTACATCACCCGTGAACATCGAAAGGACGATCATGGGTCAGCTCAATGCCGGCATCGTGCCGGTCACACCGTTCCAGCAGAATTGCACCATCCTGTTCGACATGGATGACAAGCATGGCGTCGTCGTCGATCCTGGCGGCGATATCGACAAGGTGCTGGCGGTGCTGAAGGACAATGCGATCTCAGCCGGGGCTATCTGGATAACGCATGGCCACATCGACCATGCCGGCGGCGCAATGGAGTTGAAGGAGGCGCTCGGCGTCGAGATCATCGGTCCGCATGAGGCCGACAAGTCGCTGCTCGACAATCTGGAAAACCAGGGCAAGCGCTACGGCATCGCCGGAGCGCGTAACTGCGTGCCCGACCGGTTCCTGGCCGAAGGCGAGACCGTGTCGTTCGGCGGCCATGTGTTCGAGGTGCTGCACTGCCCCGGCCATGCACCAGGTCACGTTGTTTATTACAACCGCGCGGCCAAGTTCGCCCATGTCGGCGACGTGCTGTTCCGCGGCTCGGTCGGCCGCACCGACCTGCCGGGCGGCGACCACGCGGCGCTGATCGCTTCGATCAAGGACAAGCTCCTGCCGCTCGGCGACGACATCGGCTTCATCTGTGGCCACGGTCCCGGCGGACGTTTTGGCGAGGAGAGGCGGATCAACCCTTTTTTGACTTGAACCAGGCTCGGAACCGTAGCTGTTTTCATCAGCCTCAAGCGACCGTTGACATTGTAGGGACCACAACAAAAAAGCGCTGGCCTTGCGGTCAGCGCTTTTCTGTTTTGGGGGCAGGGAAGCCCTTGGTTTAATTGGCAGTGCAGAAATGCTGTTCGCCGTCATTGCCGGTGAACGTCCCGGTACGGGAATTGAAGCTGCGGTAGCGGTCCGAGCAGTATTCGTACCAGTCACGCGTCCATGGCTCGGCATAACGATCGGCGTAGACCACCCGCGGCTCCGCATAGTAGCGGCGCACCGGGGCCGGGCGTATCACCACGTCACGATCGTAACCGTCATCGTAGTAGCGGTCAGCGCCGGGCGGCGGCCGGTCATTGGCCAATGCACCACCGATCAGCGCGCCGGCCGCGAGGCCGAGCACGCCGGCGGCAATGGCATCGCCGTTGCCATGATGGCCATGATGACGGCGCCAGTCGCGCGCATTGGCGGCGGGCAAGGCCGTGAGCGTGGTAGCGACCACGGCAGCGGCCAGGACGGCGGTTTTGAAAATTCGGTTCATGTCGATCTCCTTCGTGCCGGCCCGTGTAGTTTCGGGGATGCGGTCCGGCTTTACCGAAGACTAATATGCGACCGTGGCTGAACGGGGGCTGAACGGATTTTTACGTGTCTATTCAAAACAGACGTCAAAAATCATAGGCTCTCAAGGGAGCGATCTGCCTGGGATCGCCGGTTTGAAGCCGGCTCAGCCGACCGACAGGTTGACGGCCTTGGGACCCTTGCCGCGCTTGTCCGGCTCGGTGTCGAACGACACTTTCTGGCCATCCTCGAGACCGGGAAGACCGGACGCCTGCACGGCTGAAATATGGACGAAAACATCCTTCGCTCCATCATCGGGCGTGATGAAGCCGAAGCCCTTGGCATGGTTGAAGAATTTGACGGTGCCGGTCTGCGGCATGGGAAGCTCCTTTGTCCCATAAACTCCAGTCTCGGGCCGGCAAATGCCCGAGTGGAAATTTGTCCTTTATTTTAGCGTCATCGGCAAGGGAAAGTTTTGCGGGCGTCTAAAGCACGTTGCGGCGCGCTTTGGGTCTTTGTTTTTATGCAAGTCGTTGCCCAGAACCTGGCGGCTTGGGCGACATCACCGGCCCGCGCCTTCGATAAGGAAAAGGCGCGACGAAGATCGCCGCGCCTTTCAAAATTCAGATCCCTCTCCAGGCCAGGTGCAGGCATGGAGCCTCCGTCGCACGTCCGAGTGACATGCGGCGCGCCGATGGCTCAGGCTGCGCGGAGGTTGACGGCCTTGGGGCCCTTGCCCATGCGGTCCGGCTCGACGTCGAAGGTGACCTTCTGGCCGTCGACGAGCGTGCGCAAGCCGGAGGCTTCGATCGCGGAGATATGGACGAACACATCCTTGGCGCCACCATCGGGCGTGATGAAACCGAAGCCTTTGGTCGCGTTGAAGAATTTAACGGTGCCGGTCTGGGCCATTGGGGAAACTCCTTCACCCGTTCAGTCTTTGGTGGTCCCGCCCGCCGCCTGGCGCAAAGGGCAGTTCCCGGTGGTTGCTTCGGCAGTCATGCATTGGCGCATGGTCAAACCCCCCGCCGAAAACGGGGCCGTCAGAGATTCACAGTATCGGGGAAAGGTCGTCCAAAACGTTCCGCTCTCCGGGTCGCAAATGCCCGAACACGGAATTTATCGCACGGAAACGTGATGGTTGCAAGATACCGCCGCGGGCCGCCACACTGGGCGCATCCCGACGCAAGGATCGACTGACTTGGGCATCGATGGGCTCGGCATAGGCTTGCTTGCCGGTCGGGTCATCGGCCAGAGCCAGCCCACGAATGGGCCAGACATCGGCGGCGCGCTACCCCCCCCCTTGCGGGCCAGGCGCCGTCGTCGTTGCGGGGCCCAAACGGGGGGTTGCATTTGGCAAGGGAATGGCGAGGATCGATAACCGGGGACGCGATCGTGGGAGATCATCATGAAATTTCTGGCGGCAATCTTTTCGCGGCAGGGTTTTGCCATCCTGTTGCTGTCGGCAATTCTTGCCGCCTGCACCGTCGTCGTCGATGAGGGACCAGGGCCGCGCCCGCGTCCGCCACGGCCCGAACCGCAATATTGCAGCAAGCAGTACGAGCCGGTCTGTGCCCGCCGCGGCGGCGACCGCCAGACCTTCGCCAATGCCTGTCTTGCCGACCGGGCCGGCTACCGCATCGTGCGCGACGGCCCGTGCCGCGACGGCGGCGGTGGCGGTGGCGGTGGCGGTGGCGGTGAAGAGCAGACGTTCTGCACCCGCGAATATGCTCCGGTCTGCGGCCGCCGTCATGGCGAGATGCGCACCTTCCCCAATTCCTGCGAAGCCCGCGCCGCGGACTATCGCGTCGTTGGCGACGGGCCGTGCTGAGGACGCTGCGCCTTGTTGAGGACGACAGGCGTCAAGCCGTCGGCTTCACCTGGCGACAGTAGGCGATGAACTCGGACGCGGGCATGGGTTTGGCGAAAAGCCAGCCCTGGGCGTAGTCGACGTCGCGCGCCGCGAGATAGTCGGCTTGCGCCTGCGTTTCCACGCCCTCGGCAACGATCTTCAGCTTTAGTGTCTTGGCCATGTCGATGATATGCGGGGTGACGGAACTGGTGGCGGAATTCGTGCTGATCGTATCGATGAACGATTTGTCGATCTTGAGCGCATCGAGCGGCAGCCCCTCGAGATAGGACAGGCTGGAATAGCCGGTGCCGAAGTCGTCGATTGCCACTGCGTGGCCAAGTTCGCGGGCGCGAACGAGCGTCGAGCGGGCCGAGTTGATATCGACGAAACCTCGCTCCGTCGCCTCGAGCCAGATTTGCTGGGGCCGGATCCCGGTGTGCTGCAACGCCTTTTCGATGATAGGCAGGACCCGCGCGGTGCCGACATCGGTTGCGCTGAGATTGATGGCGATGTGAAGAGAGCGATCGGCGGCCAGGAGCCTGTTCAGGTCGAACACAACCATCGCAATGACCTGATCGGTGATCGCTGTGATCAGGCCGCTCTCTTCCGCCAGCGGAATGAAGAGATCGGGCCGGACGAGGGAACCGTTCGACCGCTTCCAACGCACCAGCGCTTCCGCCCCGATGCATTTGCCGGTCCTGAGTTCGACGATCGGCTGATAGTGGACGATGAATTCGCGCTTGCGTACGGCGATCTGCAATTCTCCCAAGGGTGAAAGCCGCCTTCGCGACAGCCACACAACCATGCCGATGATGAAGGCGGCCATGAAGGCGCCGAGCGGGAGCAGCAGAAATTGCTGCTGGCGAACGCTGCCCAGGATCTGGCTTGTCGGTTCGGTGGCGACAGCGATCCAGCCCGTCTCGCGCGCGGTGGCAAACAGGAGATCGTCATCGATGCCTTTGCTGGGGCCGGCGATGATCTTCTCGACGCGGGCGGGATCAGGGCCGTTCAGCGCGCCAAGCAGGATGCCCGTTTGCGTCGTCAAGGCGAGCTGGACACCGGGATCGACGATGACGTCGACAAAGCGTACCGGATCGACAAGGACATTGTGGTCCCTGTATTGCAGCGCCATCAGCGAATGGCCCTCGCTCATCACCGGCTGCATGCGGGCGGTGACGGCAATGCCGTCCCTGGTGGTGAAGTCCGGGGTGGATTGCGCAACGCGCCCTTCGGTCGGTCCCCAGGAAGAGCATTTGAGCAGGCCGTTTTCGAAATAGCCCATTTCTTCGATCGGGCGCGTGTTGATGGTGAGTTGCCGCATACGGGCTATATGGTCCGCCGAACAGCGGATGCCGGTGAACTGGTCGATCTGCCGCAAAGCGGCGGTGGCATCGTCGAGCGAGATGTCGGCCCTGGCGATGGCGCGGCTGGCGAACAGCTGCAGCCGCTCATGTTCCTTTTGGACGGCCTGAATCCAAGCGAGATGAAACATAGCCGCGATTGGCACGATGGCGCCCAGCATGGCCAACACCACCGCCGTCACGATGATGCGCGACCTGTCCATGCGCCTCCTGCCTCCGGGTATGAGCGGCGATCGTGGGTGGTCGCCCGCAACGTCTCGGCCACCAATCGTGGCAGCGGCCCGGTTCAGGCGGATCTTAGGGCCTCGATCTTACGTGAACTTTAATGGAGTCGTGGGGCAGCACCGCCGCTCTAAACCGGATAGGCGCCGTCGGCCGGGCCGGCGTAAAGCTCGCAGCCATTGTCGTCGCAGATGCGCAGGCGATCGGGGATTTGCGGCATGGCCAGCGTGTGGAACAGCGCGGTGGCGCCCTGCAGCGCGGCGCGCAGATTCGGCGCCTCCAGCGATACCTTGTCGAGAGTGGCTTCGTCGGCGTCGCGCGACCGGTAGAACTCGATGATGAAATTCAAGCGCGCCTCCGGGGCAGAGCATTGCGCGGGCCTGTTCAGTCAATTCGTCCCCTCACAGAGGGACGACGGAGAGGACGCACGAGGCGCCCTCCAGTTTGTCAGCCTTTCGACTTCGGCTTCAAGCTGCTCTCCGCCTGCTTGACCGAGGAGCCGAACGGGGAGGCGGGCTTTGCCACGACCTTGTCCTTCTTCGGCTTGCGTGTCTCGCGGTTGCTTCGCTGTTGACCTTTGGACATGTCGTGCTCCTGCTTCAGTGTTGGCTTGGCGGTGGGGTCTCAGATGAGCGGGTTGCTGGCAACAACGGGGTTGTCGGCAACAACCGGATCTGCCGGTTCGAGATTGTCTTCGGTGGTGACCCGCTCATAGGTCTCCTGCTCGCTGCGGATGCGGTATTGCGGCGAACCATCCTTGACCGGCAGCCTGCTCTTGATCTGGAACAGTTCGGCGGTCTTCTGAACGAGGCCGGTGCGGCTCTTCATGCGCACGGTCTGACCGATCGAAAACTGGTGCGCGGGCGTGTCGGTGCGCGGGCGCGCATTCTGCTGGAAACGGATCATGCTGCATTCTCCCTGTCGCGCTTCAGCGCTGTTTCGAGTTCGAGGTAATCGATGGCGACAAGCTGGCTGGTGGGCGGGTTTTTCGCTGCCCTTGCCGGCAGATGGATGAAAGTGGCGACGCGGCGCCAGGCAAGCCGCGACATGCCCTCGATCAGCTCTTCGTCGTGGTCGATGTCGTAGTCGCCGGCCGGCAGCTGCCCTTCCAGTCCGCCGAGCACGAAAGGTGCGGTGAAGTGCGCGATGGAGTGGGTGGTGCGGTCCGGCATTGTTTACCTATGCAAAGCAGCGGTCCTGAAAACAAAAAAGCGGGGACGAGCCCCGCTTTCCTATTTCCGGCAGTCGCTGGAAATAAGCCGCTTTCGAGAGCTGCCAGTACATCCGTGGTCAGCGTTCATCGAATTCGGCCGGATCAGATCAATTGCAAATTGGCGGCCGACTCGCGGCCCTTGGTGTCACGCTCCAACTCGAACTGCAGCTTCTGGCCTTCGGCGAGGCCGGGGAAGCCGGCGCGCTCCAGTGCGCTGACATGGACAAAGACGTCCTTGCCGCCCTCGGTCGGCTGAATGAAGCCGAAGCCCTTCTGGCCATTGTAGAACTTCACGGTTCCGGTGTTCATGTCGGTCTTTCGAAGAATGAGAATGGTCGCGCGGAGCGAATATGCCGCGCGCCCGGTATCGATGATTTGGAATGAGATTGGCGGGTCGAGAACCTCTGACGCCGCGAGATGCCAATTCTGGCCCAAAGCGATCCTGTACAGATAAGCCTTTTTTGTAATTTATCAAGGCGTTTTAAAATAAAATTGGGTTTCATTCAAAAAATTGCGCGCTGTAACTATCAGAAAAATGATGATACAAATTCATACAATTCAAAAACTGTTTGAAGATTAGCGGGAATAATTCTCCCGGTATTTTCATTTTTCTTGTGAATTGAAGAAGGAGACCTCGTGATGTCCGTAAAGACGCCAACAGGCAGCACCGTAACGATCACGCCGGTCGCAAAGCCGGTAATGGCAAAGCCGATGGTTGTCCTGTCGCCGCGGCTGACTGTCAGAAGTGACGAGGCGGCAAAGCGAAGGATCGCCGACACCGATGGAACGGTTCGGCGTGCCAGGCAGGTTGCCGAGACCAATCGCCTGATTTGATCTTTCCGCACCGACGAAAGGACGAGACAGCAAGCGAAGCCTTGAACCTGGCGCGCCGATGGCCTAGATCGCCACAGGCGGATAAAACACGGCAGGTTTCCCATCAACAGAGATCAAAGACGAGCGGCGGGTGCGGGAGCCAGGTCTGGCGCAGGCGGACAGCCACCGCTGGGCCTCGACCAGTATGTGCAGCAGGCGTTGCAACTGCATCAGGCGGGGCGCCGGCAAGAGGCTGAGACGATCTACCGGCAGGTGCTGGCGCGTCAGCCCAAGCATGCGGCCGCGGCGCATTTCCTGGGACTGCTGCTGCACCAGACCGGGCGCAGCGAAGAAGGGCTGGATCTCATCGAACGGTCGGTGAGCCTGCAGCCGACGAATCCCGATTTCCTCAACAATTTCGGTACGGTGATGCGCGACCTCGGCCGCCCTGCTGCGGCCATCGATTTCTTCCGCGGCGCGGTGGATCTGCGGCCGGACCAGCTCGCGGCGCGCGACAATCTCGGCTCATCGCTGAAACAGGTCGGCCAGTTCGAAGAGGCCGAAGAGATTTATCGCGGCACGGTTGCACGCAACCCATTTCATGTGCGCGCCCGCATCGGGCTTGCCGAAACCCTGCAGGAAGCCGGGCGGCTGGATGAGGCGCTCGCCGTCTTCCGCGAAGCGCTGACGATCCGGCCCAAGGATGCCGACCTGCTGCACGGGCTCGGCGTCGGGCTGATGGAAAAGGGCAAGCTCGACGAGGCGGCCGACCTGTTCCGGCAGGCGTTGGCGATCAACCCCGCCATGGCCACAGCCTGGCTGATGCTGACGCAGGTCAAGCGCCAGAAGGAGCGCGACAGCGAGCTTGGGGGCATGGAGGCCCAGCATGCCAAAGCGCCGCAGGACAGCCTGGCACGCATGCAGCTGTCCTTCGGACTCGGCAAGGCGAATGACGATCTCAGGGATTATGGCCGGGCCTTCGACTATTTCGCCGAAGGCAATGCGATCCGCCGCAAAGGCATCGACTACGACCAGGCCAGGACGCGGGCCGAGTTCGAAGCGATGAAGGCCACCTTCGATGCCGGCTTCTTCGAGAAGCACAGGCCCAGCTCAATCAGCGACGACACGCCGATCTTCATCGTCGGCATGCCGCGTTCGGGCACGACGCTGGTCGAGCAGATCATTGCCAGCCATCCGCAGGTCTACGGCGCAGGCGAGCTCAGCATCTTGAAGAAGGCGGTCGGCAAGCAGTTCCCGGCGACCATGCCGGGTGGCTTCCCATGGGGCGTATCGGATATGGGCGATGCGGATTTTGCCGAGGCAGGCCAAGCCTATCTCGACATGCTGCATGCCCGCTATCCGAACATGCGTCACGTCACCGACAAAATGCCAGGCAACTTCCTGCTTGTCGGCTTCATCCGCATGATGATGCCGAAGGCCAGGATCATCCACTGCGCGCGCGATGCGGCGGCCACCTGCCTGTCGATCTACAAGGTGCATTTCCGCGGCGACAGCCATCGCTATGGCTACGATCTCGGCGAGCTCGCCGACTTCCACAATCTCTACACCGACATCATGAAGCATTGGCACACGGTGCTGCCGGGCGTCGTGCATGATGTACGCTACGAGGATTTTGTCGCCGACCAGGACGGACAGACGCGGGCATTGATCGCTCATCTCGGCCTGCCTTGGGACGACGCGGCACTATCGTTCCACGAGACCGACCGACCGGTTCGCACGGCTTCAGCCGCACAGGTGCGCCAGCCGATGTATCAGGGGTCGGTCGATCTGTGGAAGCGCTATGGAGACCGGCTCAAGCCGTTGCTGGACAAGCTGGATTAGTGCAACGCTATCTAGCTGATCGCGTGGCCTTAGAGATTGGCCTAAGCACCCGCGTCGTCATCCTAGGGGCTTCGCGACGGAGCTTCGCTCCTGCTTCGCCCTAGGATGACGAAGCTGAGGCTTCTTCTAATCGCTACCGGCTGCTCAAAGCTCAATGAATGGCTTGAAGCCACCGAAGATCATGCGCTTGCCGTCGAACGGCATGTCCGCCCAATCGGCCTTCAAGCGCGGGTCGGCCATCACCTTGGCCATGACGGCATCGCGGCTCTCCCGCGACTCATAGACGGCCCAGGCGAAGACGACGATCTCGTCGTCCTTGGCCTGCACGGCACGCGGGAAGGACGTGACCTCGCCATAGGGCACGTCGTCGCCGATGCATTCGACATAGGCGAGCGCGCCATGTTCCCTCCAGATAGGCCCTGCGAGGTTGGCCAGCTTCTTGTAGTCATCGAGTTTTGCCTTGGATACGGCAAGTACGAAACCATCGACATAGGACATTTTGGATCTCCTCCTGGAAGTTCACGGGGCCTCACCGGCGCTGGCCGGTGAGGGGCTCGGGCCATCGGCGGCAGATCAGGCTTTCTTCACCGGCGCGTTCATCGCCCATTCGACGCCGAACGGGTCGCGCATATTGCCCCATTGATCACCCCAGAACATGACCTGGAGCGGCACGGCGACTTCGCAGCCGGCATCGACGGCGCGCTTCCACCAGGCTTCGATATCGTCGCTGCCGAGGTGAAGCTGCATTGTGTAACCCTGCGGCTTGACGGCGGGCATTCCGTTTTCCGGATAGAAATCGGAGAGCATGAGCGTCGAGCCGTTGATGTAGAGGTGAATGTGCATGGTGCGGCCTTTTTCGTCCGCCGGATAGGCAAAGACCTGCTCCGCGCCGAAGGCCTTCTTGTAGAATTCGGCAGCCTTGAAGGCGCCATCCAACTGCAGATAGGGGGTCAATCCGCCGAGCACTTTGGCCGCGGGCTGAACGGGGGTCTGGTCAGTCATTTGTTGTTCCTCTTTGCGTTTGGCCTTGCGAGCCAAAGGACGGATGAGGCGGCGGCGATCCTACATGGCCGGGAGATTTTTTTTGGCAGACCGGCCCTGGACTGGCCAGGCAGCCGGCAGCTGAACGAGAGACGTGAAACGAACTTGCGTCGACCGCCCCCAATCAGAGCGCAATTCTCGCTGCTCGCGGGCTAGAACAGATGGATCACGCGAACGCCGTTTCAGCCCCGGGACGACAATGATCCTCTACTATCAGACCCACTCACCCTTCGCGCGCAAGGCGCTCGTCTTCGCTCATGAGGCCGGCATTGCCGATCGGCTCGAGGTCATTCATCACGAGACCAGTCCGACCTTGCACAATGCTCGCGTCTACGCCGAAAATCCCCTCGGCAAAGTACCGGTGCTGCTGCGGCCCGACGCGTCGCCGATGTTCGACTCCGATGTCATCTGCGCCTATCTCGACACGCTGCATGACGGCCGCAAGCTGCTGCCGCAGGATGGCGAAGCGCGCTGGCAGGCGTTGCGGCTGCAGTCGGTTGCCCAGGGCCTCGCGCAGACAGGCATCGCTTTGCGCTGGGAGACGGAAAGAAGACCCGAACAGCTGCGTTATAGCGCTCTCGCCGACGGATACCGGGAAAAGATCGAGGCGAGCTACGACTGGATCGAAAGCACGCTGGACGACGAGGCACCGCTCCATGTCGGCCACATCGCCTTGGCCACCACGCTGTCCTGGATGGCGTTCCGCCACCTGCCGCCTTTTCGCTCGCGGGCGCGGCTGACGCACTGGTTCGAGGCTTTCGAAAAACGCGTATCGATGCAGGCGACACCGCTTTCAGGTGATACGCATGACTGACTGGCGCCTCGCGAGGTCAGGGGCGGCGGCCGTTCTGCGCGTCGAAGACGTCCGGAAAACCGATATCCTTGCGCAGCGAGGCAGGCAGTGAAAGCAGGATGCGCTCGCTGCGGTGACGAGCGCGCGCTGCCGCATACCGGGTTGCGACGCGACCGATGGATGAAAGAACCGACATGATAATTCTCCCTGGGTTGGCGCCGGCATCATCGTGTCGGCATCCCAAGGACGCGACGGGCTGAGGCTATCCGTCAGACCGTCGAGATTTTTTATCGCGGCGTCTGATGGTCTGTCCGAATGCTGCCGTGCGGACCTACGCAACCCTGAGCGTAGGGATCGCTGAAACATCAACTTCACGCTCTGCGTGCCAAGCATCGAAAGCCGCTTGCATTCGAAGCCAAATCGCGGCGCCGTCGCCGAACAGCTTCCCGAGGCGAGCGGCCACAGCCGGCGAAACCGGCTTCTTTTCGCGGATGATGTCATAGAGCTGCTGCCGGGAGATCCCGAGCAGATTTGCAATTTCCACCTTGGTCTTTCCAGTTGCCGGGATAATGTCCTCAAGCAGCGCTCCCGGGTGGGAGGGACAACGCTCAATAGGACGCGTCGGCTCGTGCACGGTCATAAGTCGAACTTCTCCAGTCTGGCCGCCTCAGTGATATTGCTCGAAATCGAAGCGGGCGGCGTCCTTGCCGTCGAACTCGAATGTGATGCACCACGGACCGTTGACGTGGACCGTGTAGCGGATTGGATCGAAGCCTTTCAGCGGGTGGAAATCGAAGCCGGGAAGGTTCATTTCCTCCGGCTTCTCCGAAGCTTCCAGGCGGTCAAGCCGGACAAGAATGCGCTTGTGCATCTTGGCGTCGATCTTGCCGGTCTTCCAGTTTGAAAGAGGTCCGACAGCGCCTTGTTCTTGAAGGACTTGATCATCGGTATATGTAAACAGATTGCTTACAAAAAACAAGGTCTGTAAGCAAATAATTTACATGCCAGTCGACTCCGTGGCCTCATCCTGCCGTTTCAACCACCGAGCGGAAGAAATCCTCCGGGTCTTCGACTTCGGTGAGCTTCCGCTTCTCGATCAGCCAGAAGCGGTTGCCGATGGCGCGGATGAAGGAGCGGTCGTGCGAGGCGAGCACGCAGCTTGCCTGATGTGCCAGCAGTTCCGCTTCCAGCGCTTCCTGGCCGTCGATGTCGAGATGGTTGGTCGGCTCGTCGAGCAGATAGAAGTTGGGATCGGCGAGCCTGAGCGCCAGCATCATCAGCCGCGCCTTCTGGCCGCCGGACAGCACGCCGATCTTTTTCTCCTGCATCTCGATGACCACGCCGGCGCCGGCCAGCAAGGACCGTGCGCGCTGCTCGCCGACATCGTAGCGCCGCGAGACCAGCGCCAGCGGCGTGTCGTCGCTGCTGATGCCGGACAGCGCCTGGTCGCTGTAGCCGAGCACGGTCGACGGCGTCACCTTCACATTCCGCAACGTGTCCGGTTCGATGATGGCATTGCGGATCAAGGTGACGAAGCGCGACTTGCCGACGCCATTGCGGCCGAGCAGCACGATGCGGTCGCCCTGGCAGATATGGCGCTTGCCGGTCTGAAACAGCAGTGTGCCGTCGGGTGTTTCGACAGCCGCGTCGTCGAGCGTGATCAGCACTTTGGCGTGAGTGCCGCGATTGGCCAGTTTTATGGCACCCGCCGACTTCTCGCGATGCGCCGGGTTCGCCGCTTCCTCTAGTTTTTCGGCCCGCTGGTTGAGTTGCTTGGTCTTGACCGTCAGCAGATCGCTGCCCGAATTGATGCCGATGTTGTTGAGCTTGGCCGCCTGTCGGCGCAATTGCTGCGCCACCTTCATGTCGCGCTGGAACTTGCGCTCCGTCGAAGCATCGACCTCGTCGAGCGCCAGCCTGGCGCGGGAGTAGGGCAGGGCAAACACCGGCGACTGTTCCGGGCGCAGGAACAGCGTCCGGTTGGTGGTGGCGTCGAGAAAGGCGCGGTCGTGGCTGGCAATGACGACCGGCACCTCACGCGGCAATGCGTTGAGCCAGGTTTCCAACTGGCTGATGCGAGCAAGGTCGAGATGGTTGGTCGGCTCGTCGAGCAGCAGCACGTCCGGATCGGTCACCCAGACGCGGGCGATCAGCGCCAGTCTCTGCCAGCCGCCGCTCAGCGCCTGCATTGGCCGCTCGCGCATGGGCTCCGGCACATCGAGTGAATCGAGAACCACGTCGACGCGCCACAGCTCGCTTTCAGCCTGCTCGGGCGGCAAGACGTCGGCCACTACCTGATGGAAGCTGCGGGTGAGAAGGGCCGGGGCAACGGATTGCTCGACATGACCGACGCGCAGGCCGCGCGTGCGGGTGATGTCACCGGAGGTCGGCTCCATCTCGCCGGTCAGGCATTTCAGCAAGGTCGACTTGCCGCGGCCATTGGCGGCGACAATGCCGAGCCGGCCGCCGGAGCCGATGGTGAGGTCGAGATTGGCAAACAGCGGCGCACTCATGGTGACGCCGAGGGATTTGAGGCTGATCAGGGCCATTTTGATTTCTCTGGTCTTGCCGGAGGAAAAGTCCGGTTCAATGCACTTTGACGGTGCGCAGGCTGGCCATCAGGCTCGGCGTTGCAACACCACGAAGGGCAGACCAAAAAATCGAAGCGGGAAAACCCGGACCGTCCCTGGTCAGCCCTGCAAGCAAGCTCGCAGGGCAGAAATCGGGCCACGCTGACGATGGTGACGATGAAACGTAAACACGTGAGCCCTCCTTTCAAGACGTTCGAGTGTGCGGAGCGATTACACCAAAGGCGAGGCTGGTGGCAAGTGGGCGGTCCAGGAGGGAGCGATGCGGTGAAGCTGCCAATCTCCCCCCTCGTGGGGGAGATGTCCGGCAGGACAGAGGGGGGGCGCTGTCCTGCCGGCGTTTGAATGAACTACTTCCCCGGCCGTCCGGTCTTGCCGGGCCTGCGCTTTTCGCGGCGGGCATCTCCCGCGTCTTCATACGAGCCGATGCCGGCGCGCTGGCGAACGATTGGTTTGCCGTCGTGTTCCTTCGCGCCCCCCTCTGTCCTGCCGGACATCTCCCGCACTTGGGGGGAGATCGGCTGCGGCTTGGCCGGCATCTTTCCTTCTACCGGCTTTTCGGTCCGCCGCACGGTCATCTCATCAAGCGAGTTCTTCTTGAACAGCGGCTTGACCGGCTCGCCGGGAATGCCGAAATCGGAGCCATGTGCCTCTTCGGCCGACTGTTTCTTGAACAGCGAGCGCGACACGGCGCCGGCCGGTGTCGTCATGTCGGTGCCAGGGCCCATATCGTCGATCGAAGGCTTGGCAAACAGCGGCTTCTTTACCGGTACGGCGCCATCGGCGCCCATTTCGTCGAGCGCTGGTTTGCGGAAGAGGTTGGGCCGGGCGGCCCTGGCGGCTTCCTCTGCGGCCTGTGCCGCGTCGAGCTTGCGGAAACGCTCCTGTTCCTCAGCTGTACGGTGTTTGGCCACACCCTTGTTGTGCTTGCCTTTTTCGCGACCCGAGGCCGGGCTTTCCATATCGGCGTATTTGGCCAGTGGGTCTTCGGAGATGGACAGTTCCATCTCTCGCAGACGCTTGATCTCGTCGCGGATACGAGCCGCCTTCTCGAAGTCGAGATTGGCCGCGGCATCGCGCATCTGCTTTTCCATCGCGTCGAGATGGGCCTTGAGGTTGTTGCCCATCATGGCGCCGGCGCTGTCGGTGAACTGCGAGATGTCGGCGCGGACATGGTCCTTCTCGTAGACCGAGTCCAGAATGTCGGAGATGCGCGACTTGACCGATTCCGGCGTGATGCCGTTGGCTTCGTTCCACTCCACCTGCTTTTCGCGGCGGCGGTTGGTTTCGGCCATCGCCCGTTCCATCGAGCCGGTCACCTGGTCGGCATAGAGGATGACCTTGCCGTCGACGTTTCTGGCGGCGCGGCCGATGGTCTGGATCAGCGAGGTTTCCGAGCGCAGAAACCCTTCCTTGTCGGCGTCGAGAATGGCGACGAAGCCGCATTCAGGAATGTCGAGGCCTTCGCGCAGCAGGTTGATGCCGACCAGCACGTCGAAGGCGCCGAGGCGCAGATCGCGCAGGATCTCGATGCGCTCCAGCGTGTCGATGTCGGAGTGCATGTAGCGGACGCGGATGCCTTGCTCATGCAGATATTCGGTCAAATCCTCGGCCATGCGCTTGGTCAGCACCGTGACCAGCGTGCGATAGCCGGCCTTGGTGGTGTCGCGGATTTCGCCGACGACATCGTCGACCTGGGTCTTGGCCGGGCGAACCTCGACCGGCGGATCGATCAGGCCGGTCGGGCGGATGACCTGTTCGGCGAAGACGCCGCCGGCCTGCTCCATTTCCCAGCCGCCAGGGGTCGCCGAGACGGCGACCGAAAGCGGACGCATGGCATCCCATTCCTCGAAGCGCAGCGGCCGGTTGTCCATGCAGGACGGCAGACGGAAGCCGTATTCGGCCAGTGTCGCCTTGCGGCGAAAGTCGCCGCGATACATGCCGCCGATCTGCGGCACGGTGACATGGCTTTCATCGATGAAGACCAGCGCGTTGTCGGGAATGTACTCGAACAGCGTCGGCGGCGGATCACCCGGCTGGCGGCCGGTGAGATAGCGCGAATAGTTCTCGATGCCGGCGCAGGAACCGGTGGCTTCCAGCATCTCGAGGTCGAAGCGGCAGCGCTGTTCCAGCCGCTGCGCCTCGAGCAGGCGGCCTGCGCGCTCGAGTTCGACCAGCCGGTGCTTGAGCTCTTCCTTGATCGACTTGATCGCCTGGTTCAGCGTCGGGCGCGGCGTCACATAGTGCGAATTGGCGTAGATTTTGACGCTTTTCAGCTCGCCGGTCTTCTGGCCGGTCAGCGGATCGAACTCGGTGATCTGCTCGATCTCGTCGCCGAACATCGAGATGCGCCAGGCGCGGTCTTCCAGGTGGGCGGGGAAGATCTCGATCGTGTCGCCGCGCACGCGGAACGAGCCGCGGACGAAGTTGATGTCCTGCCGCTTGTACTGCTGGGCGACGAGATCGGCGAGCAGCGCGCGCTGGTCGAGCCGGTCGCCGATCTGCATCTGGAAGGTCATCGCCGTGTAGGTCTCGACCGAGCCGATACCGTAGATGCAGGACACAGAGGCGACGATGATGACGTCGTCGCGCTCGAGCAGCGAACGCGTCGCCGAGTGGCGCATGCGGTCGATCTGTTCGTTGATCGAGGATTCCTTCTCGATGAAAGTGTCGGTGCGCGGGACGTAGGCTTCCGGCTGGTAATAGTCGTAGTAGGAGACGAAATACTCGACGGCGTTTTCCGGGAAGAATTTCTTGAACTCGGAATAGAGCTGCGCCGCCAGCGTCTTGTTCGGCGCCAGGATCAAGGCAGGGCGCTGCGTCTCCTCGATCACCTTGGCCATGGTGAAGGTTTTTCCGGAGCCGGTGACGCCGAGCAGCACTTGGGTCCGGTCGTTGTTGTCGACGCCTTCGACCAGATCCTTGATCGCGGTCGGCTGATCGCCGGCCGGCTCGAAATCCGAAACCATCTTGATGGCAATGCCGCCTTCGGATTTTTCGGGGCGGGCAGGGCGGTGCGGCGTCCACAGCACGCCGTCCTTGTGCAGCGGATTGCCGGATTCGATCAGCGCCGACAGCGCGGCGACGGTAGCGGTGACGCTGCCCGAGGCCATCGTCTCGGCGTCTTCCAGCGAGATGTCGAGACCGGCGACCGGGTTGAGGCCGGCTGCCGTGCGCTCCCTGGCTGACGCCGCGCCACCCATCGAGGTGCCGCGCGAACTGCGTCCCGGCGAGCTCGAGCGCTCGGGTATCTTCTTCGACGGCTTCGGCGATTTGCCGCCGTCGCCCTTGCCGACAAGACGTCCTTCGTTTTCGGCTTCCTGCTCGATCTGCTCGGCCCAATCCGCGATCGAACCGGTCAGCGGCGTGCCAGAGAGCTCCGGCTGCGGCATCTCGGCGAAACCGCCTTTGTGCAGCGGCTCGGAGGCGTCGAGGAAATCGGTCAGCGGGCTGCGCCGCTTCGGCGCGGCGCGGTCGTCGTTCGCCGTCGGCGGCGTTTTCTTATCGGGGGATTTGGCCATGTCCCGAATATGGGATTTCCTGGCCAAAATGGAAAGAGCGCGGTGGGGAGAGGCGTGCCGAACAGCGCTGCTCCTGACAGCAGGCTGTCAGGAGCAGGCGGGAAGGTGCGGCCGAAAGCCTCTTGTCGCTACACGCCCCTGGCGGCTGATGCGACCTGCGTCGCCGACCCGTTCAGGCGCGGCACCACGACAAGGCGTTTGATCTTGCCCTTCTTGTAGGCGGCGAGGAAGCGCGCATAGTCCTTGAAGGCGACGCAACCGCTCGACTGGCCGTAGCGGCCTCGAAGCAGGTAGGTATGGGCCAGAAAGCCGTCGCGATTGTATTTGTTGCGGCCATCGGCCGGTGTCAGGCGCAAGGCCTCCACTCCGTGGAAGCGCGTCTCGCGCAGCGACAGATTGTAGGTGTTGGGCGGTGTCGGTCCGCGGTTCTTCTGGTCGGCATAGCGCGGCTGGTCCGTCATGGCGCCGATGCCAGAATGAGCCTCGAGCCTTGAGCCGTCAGGCATGTAGACGGTGCCGGCGCTGATATCGTAGACGGCGACGCCATTTCCGGCTCCGCTTCTGGATCCCGGCGAGTTGAACAGATTTCTGAACGCCTTGCCAAGGCCGCCCGAAGGCGTGTCGGGCTTAGCATAGGCCAGCACATCGCCGCCATCGGCCGGCCGGCCTTGCCGCGTCGGTTTTGCCGGCTGGGCCTGCTGGACCGTCTCGCGTGCCGGCTTCGATTGCTGGGCGGGCTTGGGCTGCTGAACAGATTTGGGCTGCTGAACGGGCTTAGGCTGCTGCTGGACGATTTTGGGCTGCGGCGGGTCGAATTGCGGGCGGCGGGTCGGCAACGGCACGTCGTCGGTCAGCGCGTCCGGCAGCGAGGCGGCATCGCCGGGTTGATCCTGCTGGGTTTCGACGGGTGAAACCGCGACATCGGCTGACGATTCCTCGATCGGCAGCGGTGAGGCGAACGCCTCGTCGTCGGCCGGCAGCGACTGCACGAGGGCAAGCGCCAACTGCGAATTGTCCGGCGTATCGGATTGGGCAAAGCCCATCGGCTGCGGTGCGGTCTGCACGACCACCGAGCCGGTATCCAGCCGGGCGAAACGTTCGGCCGCCGGAACTGGCATGTTATCGGACAGGCTGGCCGTGACCTGGACGGACGGCACCAGCGACGCCTCGGCAATTCGCGGTGCGACGGTGGAGATCACCGGGCGCGTGTTGGCAGTGGCGGCAGGCTTTCCGGCGTCGGCAAAGGCAGCGGCCAGCTTCATCGGCGAAAGCGACGCTTCCATGCGTTCGAAGCGCTCCTGCGCCTTCGACTTCACGGCGGCTGGCATCGGCTTTGCCTGCGCTACAAGGCGTTCGGACTTTTCCGCCCGTGAGCTTACCCTGGCCAGCTTGAAACAGCTGGCACCGCACTGCACCGAATGATCATGCAGGGCCTGAGTGCCGCCATTGGCATTGGCCAGCACGAAGGGTGCTTTCAAGAAGTGCTGTTTCAGCGGATCGGTAAATGCGAGCGATCCCGGCATGGACAGCGTCTGGGGCAGGCCAACCGAAGTCGCCGACAGCGAGGCGCCGACGGAACTGAGGCCGGCCATGGTGCCGATCAGCCAAAGGCCGATGGCAGTGCTGACGCAGGGCAGTGCGACCCAGCGGGCCACCCGGCCAGCGTTGAAGGAAGAGGAACGCGGAGCATCGACGAACTCGCCGCCCTCACGCTGTCCCCGGTTTTTTTTATGTGTACTCAACAACGCCATGCAACCAATCTCGCTTCAATCGGTTTCCCCGTACGTGGCCTTGAGAGCCGCGACGACCATTCTGTGAGTGATCCCAGGTGGTCCTCGACGCGTTTGCCGCGTCTGTAGTTGGTTGCCAATTGCTTCAAAATATGGACAAAGTTGGTTAATCAATTCCTCTCAAAACCAACGACGAGATGTGGATTTTGGCCAAATCAGCCTTCGTCCACGGCCAGGAAAGTGGTGTTGTCGCCCTTCCGACCTGGTTTTGCTGCCTGTTTTTGGCGGCCGAGTCAAGCAAAACAGCCGCTGCTAATTTTTGCGAAGCGCCTTCGCGCGGCATCTGCAGTGAGGTGACTGCCAGCAGACATCGCCTGGGAAAGGCGCCTGTTTCCAGTAAAAATGTTGCCGGTCTTGCCAAGATTTCCCCTGCGGAAGAGCCTCAACATCCCGCCCTCAGTTGAACCAGAGCGCAAAGGTCAGAAACCCGCCGCCGCCGAACTGGCGCTGGATCTGGTCGAAATCGCTGCTGGTGACGAGCTCGCCGCTTTCGAGGTAGGGCGCGATGGCCGGGCCGGTGATCGACAGCACCAGATCGAAGTTTTTCGGGTCATCGAAGAAGCGCTTCATGTTGATGCCAAGGCCCGTGCCGGCGGTGACGCGGAAATGCGGCAGCAACTTGCGGCCCTCCAGGAGATCTTCGGCCATGGTCAGGGCGGCGAGCCAGGCCTGAACCTGCTCCTCGCCGACTTCGAGGCCGGTGAGCGGGTTCTCGCCCTTCTGCTGCGGTCCAGGCAGCCATTCGCGGTCATTGTCGGTCTCGGCGCGGATCGCCTTCCAGTCCTCGCGCGACAGCCGGATCATTTCCAGCAGGTGGCGGCGCGCCGCTTGCCGGCGCTCCGGTTCGACCACCGGCCAGTTGATGAGATGCACCATCGAGATGAAATCGGCGATGCGCCATTCCGACGAGAAGATGCTCGAGCCCATGTCGCCGGCCGGCGGCACCAGAATATCCTGCAACGGCAGCTTGGCGCGCGGGAACAGCATGTGGAACGAGCCGTCGAAGGTGCTCCTGAAATCATGCGCCAGCCAGAAATCGGCCTGCGCCATCAGGAACTCGGCATAGCCCTGCAGCCAGTACCCGTCGGCGCGGTCGAAACGGAAGGTGAGCGTGGGGACGGCGTCGTCCGATGTAATGCCGCCACGGGACAACGCGGCGATGATCGCCGCCATGCTCTCGTCCGGCGCGATGGTGCCGTCCTCGTTGAGGTCTATGCCCGCACGGGTGAGATCGATCGCCATGCCGATATCGGCGTTCGCCGGCACCGACGCAAACGTCGCCGCGGATTTTTCCAGCCGGTCGCGGAAGCCGACCAGGATGGCGCGGAACTGCTCGTAAGTCAGCGGCTCGGGATTGGGATTGTCGGGCACCGGCAACCGCATCAGTGGCAGCATGAAGGACTGCGGGCTTTCGAAACCATGGCGGTGCAGGCCGGTGGCCAGGATCTCCAATGCGGTGAAGAACTCGCCCGCCCCGGCCGCATAGGCGGATGCCGGGTCGTTTGGCGCGGCGGCCTCCAGCATCGACAGGGCAGCGTCGCGCGCGGCCACGCTCTTCGCCTCGAACAGTCGGGTAGCCGCTTCGGGCATTGCCGCCGACGCGGAAGACAGCGGCAGGAGCAAAATGAAAGCGGTCAGCAGGCCTGCCAGTCGTGTCATCTTTTCCCCCAATATTTGTCGCGCAGCGCAGATATACACCATTTGCAGCGCTGCGCTTCAACCCGCCCGCCGGACGGTCTACACAGGGCAAACAATTGGGCATCGCGTGTCGAATTATCCGTTTTCCTACAAGCTGTCCTGGCTGCCGCGTTTCCTGAAGCCGTCTCTGGCCGGCGACGTGCAAGACTTTGCGCCGATGGCTGGGACGCTTATGGATCCGCCGCCGAGGCAGACAATGCGGCTTGCCTTTGTCGGGGACATCTCGGCGGTGGCCAACCGCAGCGCGCCGGATTGCGATCCGGCGATCAAGGCGCTGCTCGGCGCTGCCGATCTGGTGATCGGCAATTGCGAAAGCCCTGTTGTGGACAGAGCAAGCGCGGCTCTGGGCACGACGCTCGGCACGCATCACGCGATGAGCGAGCGGTTCCTGGCCGAGGCGCTGGCGGCGGCTGGTATTTCACGCGAAAAGCTCTTGTTGTCGCTGGCCAACAATCATGTGCTCGATCAGGGCGTCGCCGGTTTCGACGAGACGGTGGCAGCGTTTCAGCGGCTCGGCATCCGCACGATCGGCCTGGTGGCCAATGGTCCGGTGATGCCTGTCCGGGTCGGACCGCTTGATATCGGCTTTGCCGCCTTCACGCTGTGGCGCAACGCCGATGAAAACCTGTTCACCGGGCGCGTTTCGATGGACAGCGATCCGGCGGGCTGGCCGCGCGCTGGCTTGGATCTTCTCTGCGCCGTGCCGCATTGGGACTGGGAGTTCCGGCATTTTCCGCGTGCCGAGACGCGGGCGCTGGCCAGGCGGCTGGCCGGGCAGGGCGTCGGACTGATCGCCGGCCATCACGCCCATGTCGTGCAGCCGGTGGAAAGGATCGACAAGACGGTGGTCGCTTATGGACTCGGCGATTTCCTCGGCACCGCCTTCGCCCGCCAGCCATGGCCGGGTCGCATCGGTTCTATCCTCACTGTCGATGTCAGTGCCGATGCCGGTACGCGCGGCACGATTGCATCTTACCGGCTGCATCCCTTCATGCGCCTGCGCGCCGGCGACCATGAGCGGCTGGTGTTGGTGGAGGCTTTGGAGGGCCGAGTGCGTGACAAGGTCGAGGGGCGACTGAAAGCGATCTTCCCTTCTCCACCAACCGATCAAGGCGTACCCGCTTAAACGTCTGGCGGCCCCTGCAAAACCGACTATCATGCTCCCGCAGAGGCAGGATTGCGGGGGATAGCGGTGGAAACAGCGGATTTCATGCCGAGCGAAACGGTCATCGCCGGCATCCGGAAAGACATCGCGGCCTATGAAGCGGCGAGGGCGTCGGCGGTCAGGCAGGTGCGCTGGCGGGTGCCGGTGTTCGTCGGCCTGGTGCTGGTGGCCGTGGTGCTGGTCGCCTGGCTGTTCAACAAGGTCGCCGACCCCAACGAGCAATGGGTCTCGACGCCGCATGTGTTCCTGTATGTCATCGGCTTCGCGGCTTCGATCCTGCTCTATTTCCAGGCCAGGAAACCGGCGACGCGGCTGCAGCAATCGTTCCGCGAGACGCTGTTGCCGATCATCTTCGGCTTCATCGCCGACATGCGCTACCAGCATGGCGTGACGCCGAATTCATTCGACCGGTTGCCGCGCACGGCGGTTGGTCCGTTCAACCGGCAGGCGTTCGACGACATCGTCGCGGGCCGCTACGAAGGGTTTCCGTTCGAGCTCTACGAGGCGCATCTGCGGGAAGGGTCGGGCAAGGGCTCGTCGACGGCCTTTCAGGGCGTCATCGTCGCCTTCGAGACCATCGCGCCGTTCCCCGGCATATTGGTGGCGACGCGCCGGACCAACGCGGTCATCAGTTTCTTTCGCGGCATATTCGCCAGCAAGCTGCAGGAGCTGTCCAGTGGCGACGTGGCGCTCGACGCCGCGTACGAGTTCCGCACCGACAATCTCGGGGCGGCACAGCCACTGGTGAGCGGCCGGCTGGCGCAGGCGCTGAAATGGCTTGGCGAAACCTGGCCGGACGATCCGGCCCGTGTCGCGCTCAACGGCAGCGATGGGTTCCTGCTGTTGCCGCAGACGAAGAATTTCTTCGAGCTGCCGGATATTTCGGTGCCGCTCGATTACACCACGCATGTCGCGCCGATGATATCGGACATGGGCGCGATGCTGGCGACGGCGGCACTTGTGCGCAAGATCGGCGCGAAGGACGAGATCGATTAGTTGGGCCTCGCTGTCAGCAGTCAAAGCCGTATTGGTCGCGCATGGTGTCCGCCTCCTCTTTCGACATTTTGTTGAACATAACGCAGACGGTGAAGCTGCCGACCTGATGGCCGGCGCGCATATAGCCCCAGTCGGAAATATCGTTTCGGGTGAGTTCTATATTCTGCCCGAGGACCACATTACGCACTTGCTCCGGCTGGTTCGCCAATATGCCGACAAAGCCTATTTCAGTGCGGCGGAACGGGATGACCCAGAAGTGCTCGCTGACGTTGCCGTCGCGCACCTTGACCTTCAATTTGAACCTGTCGGTGTCGGAGGAAGGAGCCTCGGACAGTGCCAGGAATTCATCCAGGCTGGCGAGCGCCTGCGCTGTCGCTGCCGCCATCTCGGGATCGTCCTCGGTAAACATAATCGTCTTGTCATCGCCCGGATCCGCGCCTTGCGCACAGGCGGACCCCGGCGCAAGCGCCAGCATCAGGGACATCGCGGTCCGGACTGCAAGTTTCATGGAAGGCCCCCTTCATCGTAACGGCGCACCATCCGGCATCCGTTCCCGATTTGCAACCGGAGCGCGAGTTTCATCCACTTCGGAGCGGCGAGTTGAGCTGATCCATGAAACAAAATGTGTATCGATGACCGGTCGGCAGTTTGTTTCGTGATGCCGCTTGAGACGGATTGCGGCGGCCGCGCCGTGATCGAAACCGCCCGCCACAATCCGGCTAAACGACTCTTTTCGCGGACAGAAGTCCGCTCATTGGGGGAGCCGAAGCGGCCTGAAATGATCTCGGTCGCAGACAATGTGTCGGAATTAAGCCTATGATATTGTTTGCAAAAATTCACCCAACGTGATTTGCGGAGCGAGCGCTTCCGTTCCAGTTTCAGGCCGTCCGGTGCTGTCGTTTCCCAAGGCGGCCCGGAAAAGTGAAACAGCACGGAGTGCACCCCATGAAGAAGACCCTCGCAACCACCGCCGCTCTGCTCGCCTTCCTCGGCACGGCCTATGCCGCGACCGTTCAGGGCACGATCCAGGCCGTCGACCCGACGACCAAGTCGATCACCCTCGACGACGGCAAGATCTACCAGCTGTCACCGGAAGCGACGATCGGGAAATTGAAGGTCGGCGCCAAGGTGGCGGTGACTGTCGATGACAAGACGGGCATCGTGACGTCGATCAAGAAGGCCTCGTAAGGCGAGAGCATCGTGCGTCGGCAGACCTGCTGACCGGATTTTTCAACCCTGTTCCACTCATGGCCGGTCCCTCCGGGATCGGCCATTTTCGTGCCCTCCACCCCTCGATGCGAGGCGGAACGCTGTCCCGGCGGCATCGCTATGGTTTTTGCCAAAAAGCCGCGCTATCCCTTGGCCAACGGGGGATATTCATGGCCGACGAACAAAAAGGGTTTCGCCTGTCGCGGCGATTGCTGCTGGGTGCGGCTGTCCTAGGTGGCGCGGTGCTGTGGGGCGGCAACACCGTGGCGCGGCTGGCGCGCGCGCCTTCGGGGCCGAAGAACGCCGGACGGATAGCCGATATCGACGGCTTCGCGTTGCCTTTGAAGCCGCTGGACAATGCGCCGGCCTTCGATGCGTCGCTGCCCTGGTCGGCAAAAGGCGGCGACATCAACGATGCCAGCGGCCTGTCGATGACGCCGGTCTACGGCGTCGTCGAGGTCAGCGAGGACGAGCACATCGCCAATGCGCTGGCCTTCGCGCGTGCCAATGGCCTGAAAGTCTCGCTTGCCGCCATTCGCCATTCGATGGGCGGGCATGCCTTCGACGACAACGCGCTGGTACTCGACCTCAGAAAGTTCAACAAGGTGACCGTGGATGCGGCGGCGAAGACCATGACCTTGCAGCCGGGCGCGCGCTGGCACGACATCCAGAACCTTCTGCATCCGCGCTTTGCGGTGAAGGCGATGCAGTCGACCGACATCTTCTCGGTCGGCGGCTCGCTGTCGGTCAATGCGCACGGTATGGACCACCAGGCAGGGTCGGTGGCGGGCTCGATCCGCTCGATGCGAGTGATGCTGGCCGACGGCTCGGTGACGACCTGCTCGCCCACCGAGAACACCGATCTGTTCCGCCACGTCGTCGGCGGCTATGGCCTGTTCGGCGTGGTGCTGGAGGCGACGCTCGATATCGTCGAAAACGCCGTCTACCGGACCTCGCGCGAAATCATCAGATCGGACGATTTTCCGAAATTCTTCGCCGAGGTGCTGGAGCCGAACAAGAATATCGGCCTGTTCTACGGCCATCTGTCGACGGCGCCCGGCAATTTCCTCGAGGATATGATCGTCTACCGTTACGACAAGGTGGCGGAGCAGCCGCCGGCGGATCAGCCTGAGATCGGCGAGCCGGGTTCAGTCGGGCTGAAACGGGTGATCATCAACCTGGCGAAATGGGGCAGCCTGTTCCAGGAGTTGAAGTGGTTCACCGAAAAGACGCTGGAGCCGAAATTTGAAAGCTGCACGGTGGCGCGTACTTCGGCCATGGCCGAGGGCGAGGCCTGTCTCGTCACCCGCAACAACCCGATGCACGATTCGGTGCCCTATCTCTTCAACGATCAAATAGAAGAGACCGACATCCTGCACGAATATTTTATTCCACGTGCCGCCTATGTCGAATTCATCGCGGAAACGCGCGAGATCCTGCGCAACCAGACGCTGCCGGTGCTCAATGCTTCGGTGCGCATCGTCCACAAGGAGGATGTGGCGCTGACCTACGCGCCGGAGCCAGCCTATTCGCTGGTGCTCTACATCAACCAGCCGACCGATGCCGACGGCAATGCCAGGATGCGCGCGCTGACGCGGGCGCTGATCGACGTGACGATCAAGCATGGCGGGCGCTTCTTCCTGCCTTACCAGCTGCATTATACGGCCAGGGAATTGCTCGCCTCCTATCCCGAACTGCCGGCCTTCCTGGCGGCGAAGCGGCAGTATGACCCGACGGAACTGTTTTCCTCGACCTTCTACCGTGCCATCAAGGCGCTGAGCGGGGTGGCGTAGACGTTAGGAGACTTCATGCGCAAGGTATCAGCCGCGGCACTCATCCTCATCGCGCTGTGCGCTGGCCCCGCCGGAGCCGAGGATCTCAAGGCCTTCAAGCTGACCATCGACGGTGTGACGGTCGATATCGATCCCGGCGAGAGCACTGATGTGACGCTACCCGGCGGTAAGCACAGCAAGGTGACGCTCGAGCGCAACGACTTCGCGACCTTCTCCGGCAGCGATTTCTCCTTCGTCCATCCGAGCAATATTTCGGTGACCAAGACCGATCTCGGCGATGATATCACGCAGTATCTAATGGCGTCGGCGCTGGGCACGATCGTCGTCGTGCAGGAATATGGCAAGATGAACCCGGTGTCGCTCAACCAGTTGATGCTGCAGGAGATGACCAAGGAATCGGTGCAGGCCGGCGCCAAGCTGACGCAGGAGCCGATGACGCGCAAGCTCGCCGACGGCAAGGAATTGACCGGGATCCGCGCCGAGGTGAAGACACGCACCGACACCGCCGATTTCGAGATCGTCGGCTTCGGCCTGGCCGATCGGGGGCTGCTGTTCATCACCCGCGTTGCCGGCGAGGATGCAGCGACCGAACAGCCGCTTATCGACAAGTTCTGGCAGAGCCTGAAGGTCAAGTTCAGGCCGGACTAGGGTCGTGTCTCAGTTGGGTTTCGGGGGGGAATCCATACTTTTGCATAACGGCGGCTCAAGTTATTCTGACGACCCTGAATTGGAGGTCCTGCAGCATGGCGAAGCTCATTTTCAGAATGAACCAGTCCCTCGACGGTTACGTCGACCACCAGAAAATGCCGTCAGGCCCGACAATCTTTCGTCACTGGATAGAGCAAGTGCGCAATTTGAGCGGCAGTGTTTACGGTCGCGGCATGTACGAGGTCATGCGTTATTGGGACGAAGACAGTCCTGAATGGAGCGCGGAGGCGCACGAATTCGCGGCGGCGTGGCGGAGCCAACCGAAGTGGGTTGTGTCGCGCTCGCTGAAGTCGGTCGGCCCCAACGCCACACTTGTCGGGGACAACGTCGAGGCGGTGATAGGTGGGCTTAAGGCTGAGCTCGTCGGGGAGATTTCAGTTTCCGGACCAAACCTGGCACGAAGCCTGACCGATCTTGGTCTTATCGATGAATATCAACTTTACCTCCATCCGTTCGTGCTCGGTCAGGGCAAGCCATTTTTCGCCGGCCCCCGGCCGCCGCTTCGCTTTGTGGCCAGCGATTTGATCGGTGATGACGTAATCAGGTTGACCTATGTTCCTGCCTGACCACGCGGTCGTCAAACGCCGGCGGGCCTAAAGCCCCTTCGGCACCAAGCCGGCCAGCCAGTTCACGGAGCGTTTCGCGGCATCGGCGGTCGCCGAGGCGGCGCGGCCGAGATCGGTCTTGACCACGGCGTAGCCGTTCTTGGTGCGATAGAGCACACCGGTTCCGCCGTCGACCACCTGTTCATAGGCGACCGGCCGGGCGGCATCCGCTTCCATGGCGGTCGTCGGTGAACCGACCGAAACGCTCGGCCGGTGGCTCAATTCAGGCGGCAATGGGCTTTCGGTCCTGACAACGCGGCTGGCGGGCTTCAGTTCCGGGCGCGATGCGGTCGCGGCCAGCTGCGAGGAGGACGACGAACCCTTCGTGCGGCAAATGCCGGAGACGAGCGGATAGTTGAAATTGCGCTCGTGCAGCATCTGGCTCTTCATCGCCGCTTCGCACTCGGCGACGGTCGACCACTTGGCCGGCGTCTCGCCGATATATTCGCAAAGCTTGGCGTCGCAGTCGCAGCCGACAATGGTCATGGCGACAAGGGCGGTCTTGATCACGGTCTTGTCCCTTCGAGATGCCCCCCGGCAATCCATCCATTTCTTCCCATTCCTTCGCGCGCGAACAAGGCGGGATTTGGCCGCGATTGTGGAATGGGCGTGGCGGAGCGCAGGAAATGCATATCCTGGCCGGGCGTGGCCGAAAGGCCTCAGTAATCGTAGACGTGTTCAAGCCGGGCACCGGCCTTGATCAGCGCCGGCAGCACGAGATGCAGCTTGCGCACGGCGACGACCATGCCGGTGCGGCGCGTGGATTGATCGGCCGGGAGCGGATAGCTGAACAGGATGCGCATGCCTTCGGGAACAGCGATCGTATCGGTGGAGAGCACCGTGACCATGATCTCGTCATTGCCGCCGATCTCGACGAAGGAGACGCCCTTGTCGATCAGGGGCGGGATCATTTCGGTGAAGACCTGATAGCGCCTGGTGACGAAGATGGTGCCGTCAGCGCCCATGTCGCGTTCGAGCAAGGTGTCGGGCTCGTTGCGGGTGGCTTCGCCGACGGGTCCCTTGGCCCAGACATGGACGTCGAGCAAGGCAGGGTCCATCGTCGCGGCGAGCGCCTTGGTGATCAGGTCGGCATAGCCCTGCTTGATGGTGTCGGCGAGGCCGAACGCCAGCTTGCGTTCGCTGGTCCGGATCGAGCTGTCTCCCGGCGCCGGCTGCACGGCAAACAGGCCGGCGCGCTTCTCGGCATAGGGGAACTGATACCAGGGCACCTGGTCGAGAAACCCTGCATAGTCCGCCGCCAGCTTGGCCTGATAGATGTCGGCGGCGGTGCGCTTGGCCGTCGTCGCCTCGGTGATGCGGCCGACCGTGTTCTCATAGGCCCACTGCAATATATGCTCGATCGAGTGGCTGGTGCCGATGATGACCAGCATCTGGTGGTTGGCGTAGTTGAACTTGTAGGCAGAACTGGCGCGGATGACCATGGCGTAGTCCTGCCAGAAGCGGCCGACATAGGACCAGTAGGGAAAGCCGCTCGGCTGGTCCTTGTCGACGAAGCCGGCATATTCGCGCGCGGCGTAGACGATCGCCCATTCCGGATAGGTGAGGAAGGTCGATTCCTCCGGCCGCTGGTAGAAGGGGATCTCGGCGCGGACCTTGTCGGCCAGCGCCTTGGGCGGCGCGCCATCGGCAATTCCGGGCAGCGGCGTCTTGTCGAGCGACGACGTCGTCAGAAAGCCGTAGCTCAGCCCGGCGATCGGGATGAGGATGACGAGGACGATCACCCACAGGATCGTCTTGATGATGCGCTTCAGCCAGCGGAACAGGAACATGCCAGATCAGGCCGTGGCGAAGTGTTCGTGTATGCGCCTGGCCAGCCGGAAGCCGACATAGACGGCGAAGCCACCGATGACCAGGTGCGGCAGGTTGGCGAAGAAGCGGGCCGGGAATTCGATATCGTTGAGGGAGCGGAAGCCGTTGATGAAGATGCCGGCATCGAGGCAGCCGGAACCGGTGACCAGACCGAGCACGCCGTCGAACAGGTAGACCGAACCGAACAACTTGAAATAGAACACCGCCTGGCGGTGCGAGATGAAGGCGGCGGCCAGCGCCCAGACGCCGGAGAAGGCGTGCAGCAGGTCGTCATACCATTGCAGCGAAAACAGACCGAACAGATTGCCGCCAGCGTCATTGAACGCGGGTATGTAGCCAATGGCGACGACGCCGAAAAACAGGAAAGCATAGGCGACGGCAAGCTTCTGGATCAGCGTCATGAAGTATCCCCCCTCTACGAGTCCGCTTTGCAAACAGACTCTGACGACGCAGCGATACTAACCGATTTTAGCGCGCGGTGAAGCGGCGCCCGCGAGATCGCCGGCGAAGGATATCGAGGGGCAAAAAGACAGTCGGCGCCGGGATTTCTCCCAGCGCCTCCCTGTCAGATCAGGACACGGTCGCGGCAGCAACTTCCGTAAAGTCGTCGCGCCTTGCCGGCCTTGATTTTGACGGTCCTGCCAGTCCGCCGCCCGAGAGCAGCGTCCGTTCGGGACCACGCTGGTTTCCACCCTTGCGGGCTTTGCCCTGCGCACCATCGAAGGTTTCTGCCGTCCTTCATGGCAGCATCGGTCCGCCGTCGGCGTTGGCACGCTTTCCGCGGCCCCGTAGGTCTCGGCTCCGTCCCTCGAAACAGGCAAGCCTGCTCTCGCTTCGGGCCGTACGGGCCTCAGGAAATCCGCCTTTCACTTCGCCTTTCGGCTTGATGATCGGTAGCCGCCTGAGATGGGTTTAACCTACGCCGGGTAAGGGTCCTGGGGAATGGCCGGAGGCCTGTGGATAACGGGATTATCGGGGATCAAGCTGGGGTAACGAAATTTTCCTGTCCGCCACGATGGGCGTCATCGGCGGACATTCGGCCTTGCTCTGCGGGCGGGTGCAGTCTTCAATGCCGGCAAAGGATTCGAGGCGCCGAGCGCCTCGATCCTTGCGGGAGGGTTGCTTGAAAGTCGGAGTGGTTCTCAACCCGATTGCCGGTGGGGGCCGGCTGAAACGGCATTGGCCTGATGTCGCCGTGTCGCTGAAAAAGCATTTTGGCGAATTCGAGCTGCGCGAAACGCAGGCGGAAGGTGACGCCGAAAGGCTGGCAATCGATCTCGCGATGATTGGCTTCGACCTGGTGATTGCGGCCGGCGGCGACGGCACTGCCAGCGAAGTGGCCGATGGACTGCTGCAGGCGTTCCAGGAAAGCGGCCGGACCACCGAGCTCGGCCTCTTGCCGTGCGGCACCGGCATCGATTTCGCGCGCGGGCTCGGCCTGCCGAAAGAGGTGGATGCCGTGCTGAAGCGGTTGGCCGAAGCCAAGGGTCGCAAGGTCGATGCCGGGCGCATCTGCTACATCGACGATCACGGCGCGCTGGCCAGCCGGCATTTCATCAACATCGCCAGCCTGGGGCTTTCCGGCGCCACTGACCGCGCCGTCAATGCCGACAAGCGCAAGGGCAGGATGTCGGCCAAGGCGCTTTTCCTGTGGCGCACCGTGGTCGAGTTCATCCGCTACCGCTTCCAGGACGTCAGGATCACGGTCGACGACGGCGCGCCCGTCGAAGCGCGCATGGCGCTGGTGGCGGTCGCCAACGGAAAATTCTTCGGCGGCGGCATGATGATCGCGCCGGATGCGGAACTGACCGACGGGCAGTTCGACATCGTCATCCTGCGCGCCGCCGGCAAGCTGAAGCTGATCTGGGACATCCGGCTGCTCTATGGCGGCCGGCACCGCAACCATCCAGCGATCACCATCTTGCGCGGCAGGAAAGTGGTGGTCGAACCGCTCGGCGATGTCGAGAAGAACGGCGCGCTGGTCGACATAGACGGCGAGTCGCCGGGACGCATACCCGCGACCTTCGAGATCCTGCCGGGTGCGTTGACGCTCAGATACTGAATCAAGCCGTTGACGGATTGATTCAGATGAATCCGCCGATCCAGCCAACTCGCTGAAATCGCTTAATATCCAGCCGGCGTTAGAGTTCGAGCTTGGCCGGGAAACCAGGTGCGCGCAGGTCGGTGCCGACGGCATCTTCCAACAGTTTGACGATCTGGGTCGACCAGGCGCCGCCGCCATAGGCGGCCTTGCCTTGCTGAAAAATCGCGTTGACGCGCGACGCCAGCTCAAGCGGCACGCCTGACTGTTCGCCCATGGCGAGCGCGAAGCTGAGGTCCTTCAGCGCCAGATCCATGGTGAAGCCGATATCGTAGGAGCCGTTGAGAATGAGCTGGCTTTCGGTATCGTGGACGAAGCTGTTGCCGGAGGAGGCGACGATGGCGTGATAAGCTTGGGCGAGGTCGAGCCCGCCTCGCTTGGCCAGCATCAGCGCCTCGCCGGCGGCGACGAGGTGAACGAAGGCGAGCATGTTGGTGATCACCTTGATCACCGCCGCCGAGCCGACCGGCCCCATCAAGAACGATTTCGCGCACATCGCTTCGATTGCCGGGCGATGGCGCGCATAGAGCGCTGGATCGCCGCCGACCAGCGCGGTGATCTTTCCGGCCGCCGCCAGATGCACGCCGCCGGTGACCGGGCATTCCAGCGTCTCGATGCCTTTGGCCGAGGCGAGGGCCGCGAGGCGGAGAATCTCGTCGCGGCCGTTGGTCGACATCTCGATCCAGGTGCCGCCTGTGGGCAGGCCCTCCAGCAGACCATCGGCGCCCGCCAGCACGGCTTCGCTGACCTTCGGAGAGGGCAGGCAGGAGATGGCGTTGCCGGCCCGTGCGGCGGCCTCGGCGGGGCTGCTTGCCGCTGTGGCCCCGAGCACCACCAGGCGCTCGACGGCGGTGGGATCACGGTCGAAGACGGTGACGGCAAAGCCGTTGCGGATCAGGCTGGCGGCAAGGTTGCCGCCGAGGTGGCCAAGACCGATGAAGGCGTAGCTTTCGCTCACGGCATCAACGGCGTCTGCATCATCTGCAGATGCAGGTCCTTGCCCGTATAGGGGTGCGCGTCGCAGACCGCCTCGTTGAGCTCGACGCCGAGGCCGGGCTCCTTTGAGGGGATGATTTTGCCGTCCTGCCACTCGATCTTCTTCTTCAGCAGCGTGGCGTGGAAACCGTCCCACTGCTTCAGCGATTCCAGGATGAGGAAGTTGGGCAGCGTCACCGCCAGCTGGATGTTGGCCGCACCGACGATCGGTCCGCAATAGCAATGCGGCGCGATCTGGATGTGGTAGGCCTCGGCCATGGCGGCGATCTTCTTGGTTTCGAGAATGCCGCCGGAGCGGCCGAGGTCCGGCTGCAGGATGGTCGCGGCGCGGTTCTCGATGACGCGGGCGAACTCGAATTTGGTCGTCAGCCGCTCGCCGGTGGCGATCGGGATCGAGGTCGCGCGGGCCACTTGCGCCATCACCTCCGGCATGTCGGGCGGCACCGGCTCCTCGAACCACAACGGATCGTAGGGCTCGATGGCGCGCGCCATGCGCAGCGCGCCGGACGCCGTGAACTGGCCGTGCGTGCCGAACAGGATGTCGGCGCGGGTGCCGACCGCCTCGCGGATTGCCTTGATCATGCGGGTGGACAGGTCGATATCGACGAGGCGCGGCTGATGGCCGTCGAAGGCGGTGTAGGGGCCGGCCGGGTCGAGCTTGACGGCATTGAAACCCTGGTCGACATATTCGAGCGCACAGGCAGCGGCGAGATCTGGATCGTTGTAGACGTTCTTGCCGTGCGCGTCCTCGGAGTGGACGCTGCCGCTGTGCGGATAGAGATAGGTGTAGGAGCGCAGCGTCTCGTGCACCTGGCCGCCGAGCAATTTGTAGACCGGCTTGTCGGCTTCCTTGCCGATAATGTCCCAGCAGGCCATTTCCAGCGCCGAGAAGCAGCCCATGCCGGACACATCGGGGCGCTGGGTGAAGCCGGAGGAATAGGCGCGGCGGAAGAAGTTCTCGATGTCGTGCGGATCGCGGCCGATGAGATAGCGCTCGGCCATGTCCTCGACCATCCGGGCGGTAACATGGGCCGAGAAGGTGGCGTTGTAGGCCTCGCCATAGCCGACCACGCCACCATCGGTGGTCAGCTTGACGAAGATGAAATACTTGCCGCCGATGCCGGGCGGCGGATTGCCGACAACCCAGGTCTTGACGTCGGTGATCTTCATTTTTGGTCCTCCAGAACCAATTCGGCGCCCTTCCAACCGGTCATGATCGAGGCGGCGTTGGTGTTGCCGGTGATGTTGTCGGGAAAGATCGAGGCGTCGATGACGCGCAAGCCTTCGACGCCGTGCACCTTGAGACGTGGATCGACGACGGCGCGCGCGGGATCGGGGCCCATGCGGCAGGTCGACACCGGGTGATAGACGGTGCCGGAGCGTTTCCGGAAATCCTGGATCAGATCGGCGTCGGAGGCGATCGACGGACCGGGCAGGACCTCTTCCTCGATGATCTCGGCCATGGCGGGCATCGACGCGATCTTGCGCACGAACTTCACCGCGTCGAGCATCTCGGCGACGTCGGCCTCGGTCGAATAGGCGTTGGCCGTTATCCTTGGGTAGTCGCGCGGGTTGGCCGAGCGGATCATGATCTCGCCACGGCTCGACGGGCGGCAGTTGGACAGGCCGATGGAGAAACCCGGCCACGGATCGGGCGTCAGGATCGGGCGCTCGCCGCTTTTGGGAATGACGGTCGAGAAGGCCTGGAAATAGAGCTGCATGTTGGGCCGCGCCGCCGCCGGGTCGGTGCGGAAGAAGCCGCCGGCATTGTTCATCGACAGCGACAGCGGGCCGGAGCGGGTGAGGATGTATTGCATGCCGACCAGCAGCTTGCCCCACCAGGGACGCAGCGTCTGGTTGAGCGTCGGCAGCCGGCCCTTGAACGTGTAGTTGATGCCGACATGGTCCTGCAGATGCGCGCCGACATTTTCGTTGGCATGGACGGCGGGAATGCCCAGGCCCTTCAGTAGCGCGGAAGGGCCGACGCCGGACAGTTGCAGCAATTGCGGCGAGTTGATCGAACCGCCCGACAGGATGATTTCGCGGCCGGCACGCGCCGTCTTCATCCCGCCGTTCTGCTGGTATTCGACGCCGACGGCACGCTTGCCCTCGAACAGGATTTTTGTCGCCAGCGCCTTCATCTCGACGCGGACATTCCCGCGCTTCATCGCCGGGCGCAGGAAAGCGCGCGCCGCCGACATGCGGCGGCCGTTGCGGGTCGAGATCTGGTAGATGCCGACGCCTTCCTGGGCGGCGCCGTTGAAATCCGGGTTGAGCGGCAGGCCGGCCTGCTGGCCGGCGGCGAGATAGCGTTTGGTCAGCGGATGGACTGCGTCCGAACAGTCGGTGACATGCAGCGGGCCGCCCGTGCCGCGCCATGTGTCGGCACCGGCCTGGTTGTCCTCGAGCGCCTTGAAGGCGGGAAGCAGATCGTCATAGCCCCAGCCGGGATTGCCGGCGGCGGCCCAGGCATCGAAATCCTCGCGGGCGCCCCTGATCCAGACCATGGCGTTGATCGAGCTTGAACCGCCGAGCAGCATGCCGCGCGGCCAGTGGTCGGTATTGCCGGCGAGGCCCGGATCCGGCTCGGCCTTGTAGTTCCAGTTGACGGCAGGATCGAAGAAGGTCTTGCCGTAGCCGAGCGGCATCTGCACGTAGAAGCGGCGGTCGGTGCCGCCGGCCTCCAGCACCAGCACCGAGAAGCGTCCCGAGGCTGAGAGTTTTTCGGCCAGGACCGAGCCGGCCGAGCCGGAGCCGACGATGATGAAATCATAGGTCTGCATGATGATGCGGGCGGCTCCGGAAAATTGGCTGCAGCCTAGACGCGACGGCATTCCGAAGTCGCCGCGCCATCCGGCATCAGTTGTGAAAAAAGCGACCGTCGAACTGGCCGGGTTTGCGGGGATGCCCGACAATCGCGCTTGATATCTACCTTCTCGACAGCCTATGCGATGGCATTATTTTGGCGCATGATTTTCTCCGAAAGTCTGCAACTTTTCGGAATCATGCTCTGGCCACTCTGCGGAAGGCAGGAAATCATATGCGAACCCTCCCTGACGCGTTCATCCCCGAACTGCCGGGCCACTACAGCGGCAAGGTCCGCGAGAACTACGACCTTGCGGATGGCCGGCGCATCATCATCGCCACCGACCGCCTCAGTGCCTTCGACACCATCCTGACTTCGATCCCGTACAAAGGAGAGATCCTGACGCAGACGGCGCGCTACTGGTTCGAGGAAACCGCCGACATCTGCCCGAACCATGTTCTCGAATACCCCGACCCGAACGTCGTCGTCGGCACGAGGCTCGACATCCTGCCGGTCGAGATCGTCGTGCGCGGCTATCTGGCGGGCACCACCAGCACCTCAATTCTGACGCGCTACAAGCGCGGTGACCGCGACATGTATGGCATCCACCTGCCGGACGGCCTGCGCGACAATGAAAAGCTGGCGGAGCCGATCATCACGCCGACCAGCAAGGCCGCGCATGGCGGCCATGACGAACCTCTGTCCAAAGCGGAGATCCTCGAGCAGAGTCTTCTCACGCAGGCGCAGTGGGATACCGTATCGGACTACGCCTTGCGGCTGTTCGCCCGCGGCCAGCAGCGCGCCGCGGAACGCGGCCTGATCCTCGCCGACACGAAGTACGAATTCGGCACCGACAAGGACGGGACCATCATTCTTGCCGATGAAATCCACACCCCGGACAGCAGCCGGTATTGGATCGCATCGAGCTACGGACAGGCGCTCGCCAGCGGCAGCCGGCCGGAGAGTTTTGACAAGGATTTCATCCGCTCCTGGGTCTCGGCCAGATGCGATCCTTACAAGGACCCGATTCCAGAGATACCCGACGAGATCGTCGAACAGGCTTCGCGGGTCTATGCGCAGGCCTATGAGGCGATCACCGGCAAGGAATTTTCTCCAGACCTTTCCGGGGACAGCGTGCTCGATCGTATTCGCACGAACCTCAGACGCTATTTCTGATCGACCTTCGCCGGGTGATGCGAACTGCCGTCTTCCACCCATCGCAATGCCAGAGCCCACCAACTCGGGTTAACGGAGCCTTTGCCGGGCGTTGGCTGACGGTGCATCAAACGAAAAACCCGCCTGTGTGAACTGACCCCCGAAAGTTGGACATCAACCTTCGGGGGTTTTCATGTCCAAACACAGCGAGAGTTTGAAGCGCACTGTTGTTGA
>NZ_JAMYQH010000049.1:0-36607 GCF_040320765.1 Mesorhizobium sp. M0618
CCTGGTCATCCTCAATGCAAAAGCACGCGATGCGCGCAACGAGTTCGTAATTGCAACTTGACACCCCAGATAGTCGCTCTCCCCCGGTCGACGGGGGAGAGGAAGGGGCCCCCTTCCGCAACTGCTTCGCAAGGGGCAGCACCAGCTTTCGGGATTGGCTCGCCTCAGGCACAGCCCTGCAGGCTTGCCTCCACCAACCACAAGCGGCATAGATCACCCATGGAAACCTATCGCCCGCGCCGCTCCGTGCTCTACATCCCGGCCTCCAACGACAAGGCCTTGGCCAAGATCGCGCAGCTTGCCTGCGACGCAGTCATCATCGACCTGGAAGACGCCGTCGCTCCGGCCGACAAGATCACTGCCCGCGAAAAACTGGCCAGCATTTTCGCCGGCCATCCCGTTGCCAGCCATATTGGCAGACGCTGCGAGATGATCGTGCGCATCAATGCGATATCAAGCGAATGGGGCGCCGACGACCTGCTGGCTGCCGCAAGCTGTGAGCCCGACGGCATCCTTCTGCCCAAGGTCGACACGCCGCGCGACCTGCTCGAGGCCGGCGATGTGCTTGACGACAATTTTGTCCCCGATAGCGTGAAACTATGGGCGATGATCGAGACGCCCAAGGCGCTGCTCAACATCGGCGCCATCGCCGAGCTTGGCCGTGATCCGGCCTCGCGGCTAAATTGTTTCGTTGCCGGAACGAATGATCTGGTCAAGGAGACCGGCATTCTGGCAACGCCTGATCGATGCTACCTCGTGCCATGGCTGATGCAGATGGTGCTGGCCGCGCGCGCCGGCGGCATCGACATGCTCGACGGCGTCTCCAACGATTTTCGTGACCTCGACGCTTTCACACATGAATGCGCGGAAGCCACAGCCATGGGGTTCGACGGCAAGAGCCTTATCCACCCGGCCCAGATCGAAGCCGCGAACCGAGCCTTTGCGCCGTCCATGGAAGCGGTGGCCGAGGCGCGCTCGGTGAAGGAAGCCTTCGCGCTGCCGGAAAATGCCGGCAAGGGCGTGATCGCGCTGAACGGCAGGATGGTCGAGCGGCTGCACTTGGCGCAGGCCGAAAAACTGCTGGCGAAGGCAGCCGCCATCGGGTCATAAATGCTCGATGGATGCGGGCGAGCTATAGCTACTCACGACAGGAATTGAACAATGAAACTCTACCGCTTTCTGTCCGCTCCGGACGATGCCAGCTTCTGCCACAAGGTGACGGCGGCGCTGAACAAGGGCTGGCACCTGTTCGGCTCGCCGACCTATGCCTACGACAAGAAGGCCAAAGCGATGCGTTGCGGCCAGGCCGTGGTCAAGGATATAGACGGCCAGGAATACGGACCCGATACGAAGCTCAGCGACTGGTAGGCTCCGCTCGCATCCACAGCCAGCCGGCCAGCCAGGCGATGGCTGCCGCAAGCGTCACCAGGCCCAGGTCAAGAGCCCACTCCGGCACGAACGCACGGAGCGCGATAGGCACCGCGCCAATGAAATAGAGGGCGAGTGGAATGCGCGGAACGCCTCTTGCAACGACAAGAGAGATTACAAACGCAAGTGTCCCAAGCAGAAAAAGGAACGAACTGACGACCAAAGCCAGTCCGAGAGGGCCGGCGCGCAGCTCGATGATGGTTGTCAGCGGAAGTTTCGAAAATACCAGATTGATCACCACTTCCACGCCGACCAAACTTGCCAGTGCAACGAAGTTGATGACAAACGCGATGGTGCCGAACAGGCCCGCGCGCCGGCCAAACGCAAGAAACAGGCCGACGACAAGACCAAGCGCCAATATCTCGGCGACCGGTGCGAGAAGTTGCGTCAGATCGGTGGTCGCGATGAGCGAGCTGCGTTTGGCCGCGTTGACCAGGAGAATAAGCGCGCTTCCGACGCCGGCCGCGGAGGCAAGCCGATAAAGCGTAGCGCTGGGCACAGCCGCGCTCGACTGGATGGTCGTGGAATTCTCCTTGTGTTGAGCTTCTTCGGCTGGACTCCGAAGCGAAATAGTCGATTGCGGACGGCGGGGTTCGGCGGTTGTGGCGAGCATGGTCGTCTCCTCAACTGGGAAAACGGGAGCCGCGAAGACCGCAGGCCTGTTCCGATCCCATCTGTAATCACTGCTTACATGCTCTTGTCTGCATTGTAAACAGTGATTACATAAATCGCGGATCGTGCTACAAACGCGTGAAGCAGCTCTACGGAACGAAGGAAAAGAGATGGCAAACGCCAAGACGCCTCGCCGCACCGGCTACCACCATGGCAATTTGCGCGACACGTTGATCGATGCTGCAATTCAACTTGTCGAGGAAGGCGGCCCCGACAATGTAAGCGTGCGCGAAGCCGCAAAGCGGGCCGGCGTTTCCCCCGGCGCCCCCTTCCGGCATTTTCAGTCGAAAACAGCGCTACTGACCGCGGTCGCCGAACAGGCCATGAACCGGCTGACAGAGGCCGTTGCCAATGCACTTTCAGCAGTCGACAGCGCGGATCCCATCGTGGCCTTCGAAGCAATCGGACAAGGCTATCTGGAATGGGCGATCGCCAATCCCACGCATTTCCAGATCATCAGTTCCCGAACCCTGATTGATTTCGACGCGTCGGACAGTCTTCGCGGTCAGAATGAGGCCATTCGCCGGAAGATGATCGACCTGCTGACCCAAGCGCAACACCAGGGTCAACTGGCTGCGAACGCGGATTTCGATCATCTGGTTCTTGCCGCTCGTGCCTTTGTCTATGGGTTGGCACGAATGGTGGTTGATGGTCATTTTCCGGAGTGGCATCCGTCCGAGCCGCCATCGCTCGCCGTGCGCAAGGCGCTGCATCTTTTCATCAGCCGAATGACCAACCTATCTGAAGCGGGATCCCAGAAACCCTTGCCGCCGCTGGGTTCTGGACCGACTGGATAGGAATGGACATTTCACGCGACGCAGGAACCAGCTATTCCGCCGCCTCTTCGATCTTCTCCATATCATCGTCCGACAGGCCGAAATGGTGACCGATCTCGTGGATCAGCACGTGGGTGACGATGTCGCCCAGCGTCTCTTCGTTCTCGGACCAGTAGTCGAGGATGGCGCGGCGGTAAAGCGTGATCCGGTTCGGGCCTTCGCCGGTCTGCGGGTTCCAGCGCTCGGCGATGCCGCGTCCCTCGAACAGACCGAGCAGGTCGAACGGCGTTTCCAGCGACAGATCGTCCATGATCTCGTCGGTCGGGAATTCGGCGATCTGGATGACGATCTCGCCGGTCAGCTTGCGAAAATCCTCCGGCAGATGGGCGTACGCCTCCAGCGCCAGGAACTCCATTTCGTCCATCGAGGGCGAGAGTTCGTCGTGCCAGGTGCGGGTCTTGTAGATGCGGGCCATGCTTTGTCCTTTGATCCCGGCATATAGGCTTTCGCACCGTAATCGGCAAATGACACGGGCCGATGCGCCTGCGCCATCCATGCCGAGAGGAATAATTCCCTATGTGTCTGCTTGACTCTTGGGATGCGCTCTGGAATCTATAGAGAACATAACAGGAACAATGTGAGTGGAAGCTGACCGTCATGGCGATGACCGCTGTGGCGCGGGAGACTGTTTTTGCCCTGCGCCGCCAGATCGCGAAAATCGAGGGAACGCTGCCCGAGCGCTTGGCTGCGCCGGCCGCCGCGCCCTTTGATGCCGACGTCAACACCGATCTCACAATCGTCCGGCGTGGCATTGCCGCGGCGTTGCCGGATGCGTTCCTGCCTGTTGGCGTCGAGCGCCTCGACGCCGCCCTGAGCGGCGGCCTGCCGAAGGCCGCCCTGAGCGAAATCCATGGCACGCAAACCCGCGATGCCGGGGCCGTCGCCGGCTTCGCTTTGTCGCTCACAAGCCTGATCCTCAAGCAAACGCCGGGGCTGCCGGTGCTGTGGATCGGCACATCGGAGATCTTTCGCGAGGCCGGCTTTCCCTATGCCAGGGGGCTTCACGCCTCGTTCGGCATCGAGCCGGAGCAATTGCTGTTTTCCGAGGCACCGAGACTTGTCGATGCGCTGTGGGTCGCCGAGGAGGCGGCCCGGATGACGGCGCTCGCCGCGGTCATCCTCGAAATTCGCGGCAATCCGCAGCGGCTTGACCTGACCGCGACACGCCGGCTGCATGCAAGGGCGCAAGCGGCCGGCCGCCCGGTGTTCCTGCTGCGGCAGGCGGCCGAGCCCGAACCGACGGCGGCACCCGTCCGCCTCATCGTCACGTCGGCACCGGCGGTGCCGCGCGACACCATCGCCGGGCCGCTGGCCGGCTCGATCGGCCGCCCGGCCTTCACCCTCACCATCGGCAAGAGCCGCACGGCCCTGCCTGGACAATTCACACTGGAGTGGAATCCCGATGAATGCGCATTCGACGAAAGAGCGGGCGACGAAAGAGCGGGAGACGAAGGAGCAGGTGGGGAAAGAAACCGGCCAAAGAATCCTGTCCCTGTGGTTTCCCTATCTGGCGGCGGAAAGAGTCCTGCGCCAGCGTCTGGGGCGGTCCTGGCGTTCCCGGCCGTCGGATCACCCATCTCACCCGCCGCTCGTGATCAGCCATCGCGACCGCAACGCACAGCGCATCTCGGCCCTCGACGAGCGGGCTGAGGCGCTGCACCTGAAGCGCGACATGGGCATCGCCGATGCGCGCGCCATGCATCCGTCGATCGACATCGTCGAGGCCGATCCGGAAGCCGACCGCCGCCTGCTCGAAGGCCTTGCCGACTGGTGCGACCGCTACACCCCGCTGGTGGCGCTGGATGGCGCGGACGGCCTGTTTCTCGACGTCACCGGCTGCACCCATCTGTTCGGCGGCGAACGTGCCATGCTGGACGACATCCTGTCGCGCTTCTTCCATCAGGGTTTCGATGTCCGTGCCGGGCTTGCCGCGACGCCGGGCGCGGCCTGGGCGGCGGCACGGTTTTGCGGCGACCGCATCGTTGTGTCAGGCGAGGAGGAAGCGCTGCTGGCACCCCTGCCGCTGGCCGCGCTGCGCATTGAGCCGGCGACCCGCACCAGCCTGGAAAGCGTCGGCCTGCGCACGGCGGGCGCCGTCATGGCGGCACCGCGCGCGCCGCTCGCCCGCCGCTTCGGCGCCTTGCTGCTCCTGCGCCTCGACCAGGCGCTTGGCCGTCTCGACGAAGCGGTGTCGCCGCGCCTTCCCGTCGCGCCGCTTTCGGTCGAACGCCATCTCGCCGAACCCGTCACCCTGACCGAGGACATCGAACGGCTGGTGGGCATGCTGGCGGCGACCTTGAAAATCGATCTCGAGCGCCGCGGCGAGGGTGCCAGGACACTGGCGCTGCTGCTCTTTCGGGTCGACGGCGCCGTCAGCCGCATCGCGCTCGGCACCTCGCGGCCGATGCGCGAACCCATGCTGATCCAGAAACTGTTCCATGAGCGGCTGGCCGCGCTCGAACAGGATATCGATGCCGGTTATGGCTTCGACTTGGTGCGGCTTTCGGTGCTGGCGGCAGCCACCTTCGACATGCAGCAGGCCGATCTGACTGGCGAAACGGCCGACGACGGTGCCGACATCGCGCTGTTCGCCGACCGCATCCGCGCCCGGCTCGGCGAGGGCGCGGTTCTCCGGCCGGTCGCGGTCGAAAGCCATCTGCCGGAGCGCGCCGTCGCCACGATCCCCTTCACCGAAGCGCCACGCCGGACCACGCCGCCGAAAAAGCCCGGCAGGCTGCAGGCACCACAAACCATCTTTCCGCCGGAACGGCCAATCCGGCTGTTCCGCTCGCCCGAACCCATCGATGTGCCGGCCACTGAAATGCCGGAAGGACCACCGCTGAACTTCCGCTGGCGCCGCGCGCTCTACCGGGTCACGCGTGCCGAAGGGCCGGAACGCATCGCCGCCGAATGGTGGCGCGAGGCAGCGAGCGACCCGATCACGTCAACCCGCGACTACTTCCGTATCGAGGACGCCGATGGTCGCCGCTATTGGCTTTACCGGCAAGGTCTTTACGGCAACACGCAGGTCCCGCCGCGCTGGTTCATGCATGGTGTCTTCGCATGAACGCGCTGACCGTCATCCCCTATGCCGAGTTCGGCATCCAGTCGAATTTCTCCTTCCTGCGCGGCGCCTCCAAGCCGGAGGAGCTGGTGGTCGCGGCCAAGCTCCTGGGCTTCTCGGCGATCGGGCTTGCCGACCGCAACACGGTGGCCGGCGTGGTTCGCGCCTGGCAGCAGGCCAAGGTCGAAAAACTCTCCTATCACCCCGGCTGCCGGCTGGTTTTCGGCGACGGCACGCCGGACATCCTCGCCTATCCCCAGGACCGCAAGGGCTGGGGACATCTCTGCCGCATGCTCACCCAAGCCAATCTGCGCGACGAGAACGAAAAAGGCGCCACCCTTCTGCAGCGCGGCGACCTTCTCGAATGGGGTGACCTGATGTCGCTGGCGGTCCTGCCCGGTCTGTCGGCGGGCGCGCAGGACGGTCTCGCCTTGCTTCGGCTGCTCAAGGATCGTTTCGGCAGAAATCTCCGTCTGGCCGTTTCGCCCGACTACGCCGGCAATGACCGTTTCCGCATCGAGCAGGCCGCGGCGCTTGCCGAGAGCGTCGGTATTCCGCTGATGGCGACCAACGACGTTCTCTACCACACGGCCGAACGGCGCCCGCTGCAGGACGTGCTGACCGCGATCCGCCTCAACACGCCCGTCGCCGAGGTCGGGCTGCAACTCAGCGCCAATGCCGAGCGCCATCTGAAGCCGCCAATGGAGATGGCGCGCCTGTTCCGCAGGCATCCGCAAGCATTGGCCGAGACCTTGCGGTTTGCGGAAGAATTGACCTTTTCGTTGAGCGACCTTCAGTACAATTATCCGAACGAGCCGACGGAATCGGGTCTTGGCCCACAGGCTGAACTGGAGCGGCTGGCTCGGGAGGGAGCGGCCAACCGCTATCCGGCGGGTGTGCCGGATTCGGTGATCAAGCGCATCCAGGAAGAGCTCACTCTCATCGAGCGCCTCAACTACGCCCGCTATTTCCTGACCGTCTACGACATCATCAAATTCGCCCGTGGCCAGGGCATTCTCTGCCAAGGACGTGGTTCGGCCGCCAATTCGATCATCTGCTTCTGCATCGGCATCACCGAAGTCGGACCCGACAAGATCGATACGCTCTTCGAGCGCTTCATTTCCGAGGAGAGGAACGAGCCGCCGGATATCGACGTCGACTTCGAGCATGAGCGACGCGAAGAGGTGATGCAATACATCTATACGAAATACAGCGGCAAGCGCACAGCACTTGCCGCCGCCGTCATCAGCTATCGCGGCCGGTCGGCGCTGCGCGAAGTGTCGAAGGCAATGGGCCTGTCCGAGGATATCAGGACGTCCCTTTCCGGCTCGATCTGGGGCTGGTCGACCTCGGAGCTCGGCGAGAAGGAAGCCCGCGCCGGCGGCCTCGACCGCACCGATCCGGTGTCTCGGCATGTGATGGAACGCGCCAACGAGATCATGGGGTTTCCCCGCCATTTGTCGCAGCATGTCGGCGGCTTCGTCATCACAAGGGACCGGCTCGATGAGATCGTGCCCATCGTCAAGACGGCGATGGACCAGCGCAAGATGGTGGAGTGGGACAAGGATGATCTCGACGCAGTGAAAATCCTGAAAGTGGACGTGCTGGCGCTCGGCATGCTGACCTGCCTGCAACGCGCCTTCACCTTGCTCACTGAGCATTATCCAAAGGCGAGGGACCCGTATGGGCAGCCCTATGTGCTGGCCACCCTGCCGCCGGAGGACAAGCAGGTCTACAAGATGATCTGCCGCGCCGACACGCTCGGCGTCTTCCAGATCGAATCGCGCGCCCAGATGTCGATGCTGCCGCGCCTTGAGCCGAAAACCTTTTATGACCTTGTCATCGAGGTGGCGATCGTGCGGCCGGGCCCGATCCAGGGCGACATGGTCCACCCCTATCTGCGCCGCCGGCAAGGCAAGGAGCAGGCCGAGTATCAAAAGCCGGAGCTGGAGGCGATCCTCAGCAAGACGCTTGGTGTGCCGCTGTTCCAGGAACAGGCGATGAAGATCGCCATCGTTGCCGGCGGCTTCAAGCCGGGCGAGGCCGATGAACTGCGCCGTGCCATGGCCACCTTCAAGCGCACCGGCACCATCGGCAATTATCGTCGCCGCATGATCGAAGGCATGGTCGACAAAGGCTACACGAAGGACTTCGCCGAGCGCTGCTTCAAGCAGATCGAGGGCTTTGGCGAATATGGCTTTCCCGAAAGCCATGCCGCTTCCTTCGCCCTGCTCGTCTATGCCTCCTGCTGGTTCAAGACCTTCTATCCCGACGTGTTCTGCGCCGCGATCCTGAATTCACAGCCGATGGGGTTTTACCAGCCGGCCCAGTTGGTGCGCGACGCAAGCGACCATGGCGTCGACATTCGCGACGTCGACGTCAATTTTTCGGTGTGGGATTGTACGCTGGAAAAGGCGCCGTTCGATCCGGCCCGTATCCTCCCGCGCCATGCCGAAATGCGCGGCGTCATCGAGACGAAGCATGCCGTCCGGCTCGGCTTCCGCCAGATCAAGGGCCTGTCGAAGGAGCGCATGGCGGCCTTCGTCGAACGGCGCGGCTCAGGCTACGGATCCGTCCGGGATGTCTGGCTGCGCTCCGGCCTTGATATCGGCGAGATCGAAAAACTGGCGCAGGCCGATGCCTTCCGCTCGCTCGGCCTTGATCGTCGCGAAGCGTTGTGGGCGGTGCGCGCGCTCGACGGCAAGAGCGCCGCCGAAAGGCTGCCGCTGTTCGACCAGCCGGCGCTTCGCCTGCGCGAGCTGGAGCCCGAGACGAAGCTGCCGAAAATGCCGCTCGGCGAGCATGTCATCCATGATTACCGCGCGCTCGGCCTGTCGCTGAAGGCGCATCCGGTCGCCTTCCTGCGCGAGCGGCTCGACCGCGCCGGCGTCATTCCCAATGCGAACCTGCCTTCCGTGCGTGACGGCAGGCGCGTCTCCGTCGCCGGCCTCGTGCTGGTGCGGCAGCGCCCCGGCAAGGGCAATGCGATCTTCCTGACACTGGAGGACGACAAGGCGGTGGCCAACGTCATCTTCTGGCAAAGAACCTTCGACCGTTACCGACCCATCGTCATGGGCGCCCGGTTCGTCAAGGTCACCGGAAAATTGCAGTCGGAATCGGGCGTGGTCCACATCGTCGCCGAGAGGATCGAGGATCTGACGCCCTGGCTGACCGTGCTTCTGGAGAAGGTCAGCGAAGCCGCACCAGCGGCTCCTCCGGGAGACCTCGCCAAGGAGCGTTCGGATCACTCCAGCCCCGCCGAACAAAGCGCACCGATCCGGCAGGATCTCGCAACGCTGTCGGAAGAAGCGGAAAGGGTCATGCCCAAGGGGCGGAATTTTCAGTAGTGTCAAAAACTTCGATGGCAGCGGGACAGCACCCCCCCTCTGTCCTGCCGGACATCTCCCCCGCAAGGAGGGAGATTGGCAGCTTTGGCGCTTTCGCACATTCCAGCAACCGTGGAGATTAGCGAAAGCCGAGACTACATCCAATCTCCCCCCTTGCGGGGGAGATGGCCGGTAGGCCAGAGGGGGGTGCTGTCCCGCCCACCTCGCCAGCCTGTGGTGCAAGAACTCAGCCCGGCCCACCCAAGCGTGGCGGCGGCGGGGCGAGCACGTCCTCCACCGAAAGCGTCCGCGCCTCGGAGGGCAGCATGATCGGGATGCCGTCACGCACCGGATAGGCAATCTTGGCGACCCTGGAAATCAGTTCGCCGCGCTCTGGATCCCAGGCCAGCGGCCCCTTGGTCAGCGGGCAGGCCAGCAGCTCCAGCAGCTTGGGGTCGACCTTCCTCTCGTCACGTCCGTCCGCCATCGCGCCCTCTTACTGCAAACTCGAGCCAAAGTCCTCATTCTCGCGCGCCAGCGCCATTTCGGTGATGGCGATCAGCGTCTCCGCCCGGGTCTTCAGGTCGGCTGCTTCGAGCAGCGCCTGTTTCTCGGCCGGCCCGTAGGGCGCCATCATCGACAGCGCATTGACCAGCATGGCATTTTCGGCGCGGCTGACGCTTTCCCAGTCGGCCTCCAAATCGTTGGCCTGCAGATAGGCGCGAAACGCCTTGAGCAGCGATGGCCGGTCGATCTCATTGTCCGCCTGATCCTCGTCGAGATCGGCAAGGAAAGGCGCGGGCTTGCACTGGCGAAACGGCGTCTTGACCGTCAATTCGTGGGCGATGCGGAACCGGCACACGCCCTGTAGCGAAATCAGGTAGCGGCCGTCGCCACTCTCGGAAAAGGCGATGATGCGCCCGGCGCAACCGACATTGCAGAGCTCCGGCTCGCCATCGCCGCGCAAGGCGCCGTCGAGACTGGGCTGGATGACGCCGATGAGCCGCGAGCCGGCAATCGCCTCGTCCACCATCTGCAGATAGCGCGGCTCGAAGATGTTGAGCGGCATGCGGCCTCCCGGCAGCAAAAGCGCACCCTCGAGCGGAAAGATCGGGATCGTCGACGGCAAATCCTTGGCGAGCCGGTAATGCGCGTTTCCCGCTTGCACCATATTCCTCCGATCGCTTCACCAGAAGCGCGTCATGGCAGTTCTAATCTGGCGCAGTCATGGCCGACGCCAAGCCCGTGCGGCAAAACAACCGGCAAACGGCTCAGGAAAACAGCAATGCCGACAATTTGCGGCGCGCGGCAAGCGTTGCCTCGTCGGTCATGCCCCATGCCTCGAACAGCTGCAGCAATTGCGTCCTGGCGCCATCCTCGTTCCAGCTTCGGTCGGCCTTGATGATGGCCAGCAGATTGTCTGCGGCCGCAGTGCGGTCGCCGTTGGCGTTCTGGATCATGGCCAGATCGAAGCGCGCCTGGTGATCCCCAGGATTTTCCGCCAGCCGGCGCTCGAACTCGGCTGGATTGCCGAGAGCTGCCGCTTGCGCTGCAACCGCCATCCTGGCGCGCAGGGCTGCCAGTGGCGGCGCATCCTTCTTGGCCTCCGGGGCTGTTGCCAAAAGCGCCTCGGCGCCTTCCGTGTCGCCGGCGTCGAACAACAGTTCGCCCAGTCCGGCGATCGCCTCGATCGTCTCCGGCGCCTGCGCCAGGACGGCGTCATAAATGTCGGCCGCGGTCTGCATGTCGCCGGCCTCGCGCGCTTCGGTCGCCGCGGCCAGGGCTTCCGCCACCGGCGGCGCGCCGTTGCCCTTGCCGCCGACCTTGGTGATGAATTCGTTGATCTGGCTCTCCGGGATGGCGCCCATGAAGCCATCGACCGGCTGGCCGTCCTTGAAGGCGATGACCGCCGGGATAGACTGGATGCCGAGCTGGCCGGCGATCGAGGGATGGTCGTCGATGTTCATCTTGACCAGCTTGACCCTGCCGCCGGCGGCCTTGACCGCCTTCTCCAACTGCGGCGTCAGCTGCTTGCAAGGCCCGCACCAGGGCGCCCAGAAATCGACCAGCACCGGCTGGCGGCGCGATTCCTGGATGACATCGGCGGCAAAGGCAGCCGTCGTCGTGTCCTTGATCACATCGGCGGGAGCGGCGGGCGCATCGCCAAGCGCGACTTTCGCCGGCGCCGGCGCCGCTCCACCATACTGCACCGAGGTGGTGTACTGGCCGCCATTACCGCCAAAGGAGCCGCCGAACGGATTGTTGTCGCTCATCTCTTTACCCTTCCGTGGCGCCGCCGGCCGGCGGCCAGGCGCCCTATGCTTCAGACCATCTGACTCAAGCCATCCATGTGGCGATCACACGGAGACTTTCAAGATAGCAGCATCGTGCCCGGTTGCCTCGACGAATCTGATCAGGTCCCGCGCCGCGATCGATGTCGTCGCCTCATTGGTCAGCGGATGCCCATTGATCACCGCATGCTCCATCAAATCCTTGTCGAGCACGAGCTTGACCCTGTTTGCCGTGTCGTTGATGACGCCAAAGACCGTCACGGCGCCCGGTGTGACGCCGAGCAGCTCCATCAGCATCTCCGGCTTGCCGAAGGAGACCCGGCTGGCGGCGCCGATCACCTGGTGGATCTGCTTCAGGTCGACGACCGCGTCCTCGCCGACGGTGACCAGGAAGAAATTATCCTTCTTGTCCTTCAGGAACAGGTTCTTCGTGTGCGAGCCGGCGATTTCGCCGCGCAACGCCTGCGAATCCGCGACCGTGTAGAGCGGCGGATGGCGCTTCGTCGAGGCGGCAATCCCGAGTTCAGCGAGAAAGGCCATCAAATCGGCTTCGGTCTTCGGCATCGGTTTCGTTCCGTTTCTCAAGCCAGCCGTTTACGGCCAATGGGGCAGCCGACACAAGACCGTCATGCGACATCATGGGGAGCGGCACCGCCCTTCGCGCTGGCGCCCCGCCGCCCGCCGGCGGCTTGCCGGCCCGGCGCGGCGTGTCACAAAAAGCCTGCGATTTCCCTGTTGCAATCGCCGCGCTCTTCAGCCATATAGGCCCGGCTTGCGGCCAAGACGCCGTGCGAGCGGGTGTAGCTCAGGGGTAGAGCACAACCTTGCCAAGGTTGGGGTCGAGCGTTCGAATCGCTTCACCCGCTCCAGTTTCCTCCAGGGGACTAAGCATCGAAAGCCGCGGAACTCCGCGGCTTTTTCGTTTTTGGGCTTGCCTGGCTAAGAGTTTCGGCGGAATTCCCCAGGAGTCACATAAAATTACAGCGAGGAACGGTTCCCGCCTCGCCTCGTTAGCGCTCCATCAACGCAACGATGGAGAAAGCCATGCAGGACATTTCCGGCAAGCACGTCGCTATCCTGGCGACGAACGGGTTCGAGCAATCCGAACTTGAGGTGCCGCTGAAGAAGCTGCGCGAGGCGGGCGCCAAGGTCGATGTCGTGTCGCTCGCAAGCGGCAAGATCAGAGGCTGGGATCTCAAGGACTGGGGCCGAGAAGTTCCCGTCGACAAGACTTTGGATGAGGCGCGAGCGGACGCCTATGACGCGATCGTCCTGCCCGGCGGGGTCATCAATCCCGATCTGCTGCGTGTCGAGCGAAAGGCCCTGGGCTTCATCGAATCGTTCTGGTCGGCCAAGAAGGTCGTCGGCGCGATCTGCCATGCGCCCTGGCTTCTCGTCGAGACCGGCATCGTAAGGGGTCGCCGGGTCACGTCTTACAAATCGATCAAGACCGATGTGATCAACGCCGGTGGTCTTTGGGAGGACACCGAAGTCGTCACCGACCAGGGGCTCGTCAGCAGCCGCAACCCCGGCGATCTCGAGGCGTTCTGCGACAAGCTCGCTGAGGAGATCAGCGAAGGGCGGCACGACAGAAGGGTTGCTGCCTAGCCGGCTGTCCGGACGCGTCGGTTGGAAGTTACGCCGGGAAAACCCGCACCGTTTTCCTCAGGCGCTCTTCGCCCCATCCGCCTTCCGCAGCGACGCCTGATGCACCAGCGAGGTCCAGCTGTTGGTCGAGGCGAGGTGGCAATAGAGCAGGCCGAGCGCGCCTGATTTGCGCAGGTCGAGAAACGCCTCGTCGCTCAATCTGTTGAAGGCCGGCTCGTCGATCACCTGGAAATCGGTGAGGTTGAGCACCTCGCCGCCTTCCAGCGTCACCTTGCTCTGGCGCGGTGAAAACAGGCTGTGTGCATCGATCTTTTCGACCATCTCGCGGGTGGCTCTGAAGTCGATCTGGAACTGGTTGCAGAAGGCGAGCGCCTGTTTGGTCGCTTCGGTCGGCTCGTTGCCGGTAAAGAACGGCAGGATCTTGTCATCGCGGGACGGCGCCGGCAACTGGTCGACGACCCGGTCGCTGGCCCGTTCGACGCACAGCGTCAGCCGGCCGGCCGATGTCGGGTCTTCGGCCAGGATGAAGGGATAGCGCCGGACATAGGCGGGGATGTAGTGCGGCCCGGTCCATTTGCCGTCGGCATCGACGAACAGGTTCTCGTTCTGGCGCACACCGGTGATGATCACCGGCGACTTGGCCGGGCCGATAAAGACGATCGGGTAGGAGCGCATCGCCGCCGGCATTTCCGACGCGACCACCGGAATGGCGTGCGCGGAGCGGGCGAAGCCGAAGTCGCTGCGCGCGGTCAGGCCAAGCGAGCCGTGCCGCGCCGGATTGAGCGCCTCGGGCCTCGAATAGAACAGCGGCAACGCATCGCCCGTCACGTTCGTCTTTGCATCCGCCATCATCCGTCTCCCGCACGCCCATCAGGCTGCCAATGGTCCCGAAGCCGGGATTTATGCTTGTTTGCGCTGATCTTGGATCGAAAGGAATCCCGCGCAGGAACAAAGTACTACAGCGTCTCTTGCGCGCATAAAAGGACAGGCGGTGCTGTATTTTGGGTTTGCGGCGGTCGATTGTCTTGGGGAACACGACCGCCGGCCTGCCCGCCTCTGGACAGCTTGCGGCGAAGCGGCGACAGTGCCTCCGCTGGAGCAATTCCAGGAAAAGTGTGGAGCGGTTTTCCCTGGCAATTGCGAAGAAACAAAAGCCGGATCAGCGATCCGAACGCTGAACCGCTCCAGCGGACAGATTGAGGGAAACGGAATGGCGTCGGTGTCGGATTTCGAGCAGGGACAAACCTTCACCGTCGAAGCCGGGGGCCGGCAGATCCCGCTCGAACTGAGCGCGGTCAAGCCCATCGCCGCCAGCCCGCGCCCGGGTGGCGGTTTCTCGCTGCTGTTCAAAGGCCCGCGCGAAATCGCATTGCCGCAGGCGACCTATCTTTTCACGGGGGAAAGCGGCAGCCACGAGATCTTCATCGTGCCGGTCGCCGCCGATGCGACCGGGCGGCTTTACGAAGCGGTGTTCAATTAGAGGCTTGACGCAGGGAGGGTCTGATCGCTTCGAAATTAGCTGAAGCCTCTCCTCTTCGTTCGTCATCCTAGGGCGAAGCAGTCGCGAAGCGACGTCGCGGAGACCCTAGGATCCATGCCGCGACTTTCGAGCGCGACAACGGTGCAATGCTGTTTTACTGCCGGCTCGTGCACCCAGGCTGTCCGAGGCCCTTCTTGAAGCGCAGCAATCTTGGACAAAGGTCGCGGCATGGATCCTAGGGTCTGCGCCGCGTCGCTCCGCTCCTTGCTCCGCCCTAGGATGACGAAGCTGGTGAGAGCCGCCGCTTGCGATGCTCGCCGTCACAAACCAGCCGCCCCGCTCCCCGGCGGCGCACAGGCCATCAGGTCGTAGACGCCCTTGTCCTCGACGACCGCGAAGCCCAGCGCGACATAAAGCCGTCTCGCCGGATTGTGCTTCTCGACATGGATCGACGCTGATTTGCCGGCTAACCATACCTCGTCGATGAGGTCACAGAGCAGTGCGGTGCCGTAGCCTTTGCGGCGATGATGCGGCAGGAAGGCGATGTCGATGATGCGGTGCTGGCTTGGCCAGCGCTCGACATAGAGGCGGCCGATGTCTTCGCTATCGCGTTCCACCACCAGCCAGTCGGCCTCGGGATAGTGTTTTCGGTAATGCGCATGCTGGGCCTGGAACTGCATGCCGAGGAATTCGGCCTTCTGCGCCTCGCTCCACGACGTCACCGCGAGTTCTTCGAGACGCGTCGAAGCATAGAGCCGCGACAGGAACGGCAAGTCCGCTTCCGTCGCAGCGCGAAAGCGGAGCCCGGCCGTGTCAGACCGGGACCAGACCGGACGGGCCTGCTTCGCTTGCGCCACGCTGGCGTAAATCAACCGTCAGACCGGCGGAGTCAGGTCGCGCACGACGACGATCTGCTTGAGATTGTTGTCGGTCAGCGACGTCCAGTTATACTCCCATTCGGAACTGTCGATGCCCATCTGGTTGATCGTCCACAGGCCGTTGGTGCCGTCCGGCATGAGCGCCAGGCTGAACAAAGCGAGCCGGCCGTCGGCATTGTAGTTGAGCGTCAGGCGCGTCGAGCGAAGGGATGCGCCGAAATCGCGCCATCCCGACCAGTTTTGGGTGTAGGCATCCCATTGCGCGTTGAATTGGAGGAAGTGCTGCTGGTCGGCGGCGACCAGCACGATATCGCCGTCGCCCTGGATGCCGGCGGCAAGCGCCTGGTTGGGCGCCCTGGAGTAGCCGGGTGTCGCCCACTGCGTCCACGTATCCGATCCGGCGGGCATCTGGCGCGTGTGCAGCACCTGGCCGTTCTGGGTCAGGGCGAACAGATTGGTGGCGCCCAGCGGGCCGACGACCGGCGCCATCTCGATGAAGCCACCTGTCTGGGTCGTGTCGATCTGCACCCAACCCGTCCAGTCGGCGGCCTTCAGGGCCTGCGCCTTCGCCTGCTGGCAGCGATAGAGATGCAGGTTTGAATTGATGCCGAACAGCGCGATGCGGCCGTCGCCCTGGCGTATCGCCGAAACCGTCACCAGCCCGCCGGGGATCTGGATCCAGTCGCTCCACGGTTTGGCCGGCGGCGTCAGCACGTCGACCGTGACGACGATCGGTGTCGTCGTGCCCGGCGGCGTGATGGTTTTCTGCACCTGCACGATCTGGTCCGGATTCTGGTAGATCCACCAGATGCGGCCCTGATTGTCGGTGACGAAGATCTCGATGCGGCCGTCGGCATCGCGCGCCATCGAAAGCTTCTGATAGGAGGTGGCGCCGAGCGGCGTGCCGATGCTCACCGGCGCGGTCCATTTCTCGACCGGGCCGATCTGGTTCGCGTCTTCGGTGATGAAGGACAGATTGGTGGTTCCCGATGGCTGCGCGACCACGGCGACACGGCCGTCCTTGGTGAGGCCCGCCGTCATAATCACCCAGGCGCCGGGCGCGATGAACGACCAGGCCGAAGGCCATGGCCCGTTCGGCGAAAGCTGCGCCTTCTGGATCAACTGCCCCTTGGCGGAATCGATCCCCACCACCATCAGCCGCGACAGTTCGAAAAACGACGTGCCGGCCGGCTTGTGCTGGTAAATGGATGGAGGGCTGGACGGCGCCGGGCGGACACTGGCCCTGGAAGCCGCTTTCGGCGCCGGGGCTTTCGCTGCGGGGGCCTTCGACTTCGGTTCTGCGTTCTTGGCCATCGTACGGTCCTGCCCTTTTAGTTCGGAATTCAGCTTCTTGGCGGGAAGACGCCTTGCAGCGCGATGCAGAAATAGCAGGTGAGATAGGGCTGCATATTGTTATGCGGCTGGTCGCCGCCGGCAGGGGGGAGCGCTTGAGGGCTCATCTGCGTCAGGTTGGCCGCCGGGGTATAGATTGTTGCGTTGGTGGATTTGGCCAGGCTTCGCGTCGAGGACGGCGCATTGAGTTCGCCCAGGTCGATGTCATGGTCGCGCATTGCGTGGGTGTGGTTAGGAATCTCCGATTCGAGCAGGCTTACCGTTTCCGTACCGCCGGTCTCGCCGAGATCGTGCAGCGAAAGCCCTGGTCCTTGCCCCGGGTGCATCGGCGAGCGGCCCTGAAGGTCGGGCAAGGCAAAAGTGCTTTTGCCATTGCCGCCATAGGTCGTGCCCAGCAACGAGAACAATGCCGTGTTCTGCGACAGCGGCAGCAACTGCCCGTCGCACCACGCCCAACCCCTGGGCGCGAAATAAAAGGGGAAGATTCGGATTTCGGCGACGAACGGGTCAGCCATGATGTCCCTCTCAGGTCGGCGACGGAAAGATGCCGAAAAGTGAAATGATAAAGCTGATGCAAAGATACGGCTGGAAATTGTTGTGCGGCTGGCTGCCGCCAACGGCTGTTACAGCCTGCTGTGCCATGTCGGTATCGGTCGTGTCCTGGATGTATGGCAAGGCGCCACCGCCAATCTGTGCAACGACCTTCCCGCTGGGACTGGTATCTTGACCAATGTTCAGGGACGCGACCATCGGATGGCTGTGTGACGGAATCTGGGAAATTGTCAGATTGACTTCCTCTATGCCTCCCGTCTCCGCAAGGATGAAGCCGCTGCCCTGATGGAGCGGAACACGGCCTTGCAGGTCGGGCAGCGCAAAAGTGCTCTCGCCATCGCCGCCATAGGTCGTGCCAATCAGCTGGAACAGTGTCTCGTTCTCCGAGATCGGCAGAAGCTGTCCCTCGCAGAACATCCAGCCGGCCGGCGCAAAATTGCCGGCAAACATGCGTATCTCGCCAACGTAAGGCTGTGCCATGGTCGCGCCTCCTTAATTCGGCGAAGGGAAAATGCCCTGCAGGGCAATGCAGAAGCTCAGCGTCAGGAACGGCTGCATGTTGAGATGCGCCTGACTGCCGCCGATGCTGGTAATTGTGCTGGGGCTCAGCGTCGTCACGTTCGCGAAGTCGCTATAAAGCCGCCCCGGAACCACCCCCAAAACGTTCCCCGCACCATCCTGGCTACTACCGGTGTTTGTGCTTGCCTGCGCAACGTGAACGTGTGTCGGTATTTCGGAAATCGACAGCGTATGGCTTTGCTCGCCACCGCGCTCGCCTAGTGTGTGACCGCTCCCGACATGGATTGGGATACGTCCCCGATAATCGGGCAGTGCGAAATTGACCTGGCCGTCACCGCCGAAAGTGGTTCCGAGCAGTGAGAATAACGCCTGGTTCTGGTTGATTGGCAAAAGCTGCCCGTTACAGAGTGCCCAACCCTTGGGCGGGAAGACAAATGACATAATCCTGATTTCCGATAGAAATGGCTCGGCCATGTCTCGCGCCCTCATAAGATATCAGTAGAATACACGGAACGACACAAAAGTCTACTTGGCTCTCTAACAAAATAGGTAATTTATAAAATAATAGACAGTATTTAAATAACGAGAGGCGCAGGAAGACAGTACACATCCAAGGCTGTAGATCATCGCACCAAGATCACGGCACTGAACCGGCCGAGTGGTGGCCTTTCTACCTCATCAGCGTCGTCATCACGGGAACGGCGGCGTGGCGAGCCCGGTAAATCCGGTCGAGTCGGCCGTCGCAGTTGATGCAGAAACAACTGTATTGCGGCTGTTCAGATAGGCGATGGCGGCGGCCAGATCCGTGGGGGCCCCGGCATAGCCACTAAGGTTGATCGTCCCGTTGTTGCGTTGACGTACCCGGATGTCGCCGGCCGCCATGGTGCCGCCAAGCGAATGCGTGAAGGTGTTGGCCAGAGCGCCGGCGCCGCCTATGTTCAAATCGATGGATGAACCATCTCCCGTCGGCGACGTGATGCCCGACTGAACGAGAATGCCAGCGACTGCATTTCCGGCGCCATCCAGTTTGATGTCAATCGCGTTGCCGGTTATCTGGGCCAGGATGCTGCCGGCGCCGTCCTGTCCGGTCTGGACAAGGATGGCGCGTTGCGAGCCGGCATAATCGATGGTGTTGTTTTTGATCCCGACCCGCATGGCGCCGCCGCCGGCATTGATTACCGATATGCCATCAGCTGTCAGCCCGTTTGCGACCGTGATGGTGTTGTTTTCAATTCGAGCGTCAAAAGTGAAGCCGTTGTCGAACGCCGAGCCGAGTAGGCTCACCACGACGAAGTCGCCCGTGGCCGTACTGCTCAGCGTGTTGCCGGTGGCGACGAGGCTCACATCGCTGTTGTCCCCGGCGCTGACGGACAGCTGATCGTTGTTGCTGCTCGACGTGCTGTTGATGACGTTCAGGTTCATCGTGGAGCTGTCGAACGCATCGGCGACGATTCCACCGCTGAAGTTGTTGCTCGAATTGGCACCCGAGAAGTTGATCGTGGCGTTCGACGTTCCACGGATGCCGAACAGATACCCGCTGCCAAGCACGGCGCCGGTGGAGCTGCCGCCTGAAATCGTCAGTGCGAGCGTGCCGGACTGGGTCTGCAGCTGGAAGTTGTCGTCGCCGCTGCCTGTGATCGTGGTGCTGGTGACCGCGCTGGTGCCGGACATGTTGTAGAAATGGATGCCGTCTTCGTCCGCGCCATTGCCCGCATTCGATATGCTGCTGTTGCTGAGCGTGAAGTTCGAAACAGTATTGCCGTTGATGCCTTGCTCGGCGCCGCCCGAAATGGCGATCCGGTCCAGCGTCGCCGTAGAGACGTTTTGAAGGTGGATGGCCGCGTTGGTCGCGAGGTTGTCACCGGTCGAAAGCCCTGAATTGTCGGCGTCGAGATCGGTGGTTCCGGCATTGGTGAAATTCATGTTCTTCAGCGTGATGTTGCTGGCGCTGATGAAACTGGCGCCGCGCCCGGTTGTGTTCTGAATGGTGCCGCCCGAGCCGGCGGTGGTGCCGACACCTGTCACGGTCAATCCACCCGAGCCCGTTGTGTTGAGCACGATGCCGTTGGTGCCGCCATTCGCCGAAATGCTCTGGAAATTCAGCCCGCTGGCGCCGATCGTCGTGTTGACGACGTTGAGCGCCGTGCCTGTGCCGGACGCGATCGTGTTGCCGGTGCCCTGCACCGTCACCGTCCCTCCGCCCGTGGTGTTGAAGCCGTCGCCGCTCGTTGTGTTGATCGCCAGCCCGCCATTGGAGAAGTTGATGGTCGCGCCGGGGTTGCTGGTCAGGATGACGGCGGCGTTGACACCGGTCGAGAGCGTCTTGACCCCGCCGCCGAAGTTGATTGTGCCGCCGGCGTTGCTGAGCACGGCAATGCCCAGCCCGCCATCGCTGCGGGTGATCGTGCTGGCGCTGTCGAAATTGACCGAGCCGCCGGCCATGCCGCGGATGTTGGCGACATTGCCGCCAGGATTGGTGATGTCGACATTGTTCAGGTTGACGACCGCGCTGACGTCGTCATTGCCTGGCGTGCCCTGGTCGCCATCGACGACGAAGGCATTGTTCGCAGCCCCCGCGTCGGTCTGGATGGCGACATTGTTGAAAGTGTAGGTGCCGGTCGCATTGTTGGTCGAATCGCCGAGAATGGTGATGCCGGCCGTGCCCGTCAGGCTGGCATTGTTGACGGTGACGCTGCCCGCCGCCCCGTCGATCACAATGCCGGTGCCGCCGGTGTCGTTGAGCCCGTTCGCCACGGCGGTGGTGAAATTCACCGAACCGCCGGCGGTGTCGGCGACGACGATCATGCGCTGGCCGGCGGTGGCTTGCGTGATCGTGCCGGCATAGGTGACGGTGGCGGTGCCGCCATTGACGTTGAACGCCGTGCCGCTGGGGCTGATGATCGAGGTGCCGGTGCCGAAATTGAACGTGCCGCCCGAGCCGTTGAGGATGTCGACGCTGGCATTGCCGCCATTCAGCGTCGTCGTGCCGACGAAACTGTAGATGCCGTCCGCATTGTCGAACTGCAGGCCGGTGCCGTTCGTCGCCGACAGCGTACCGGTAGCGAAGTTGAGCGTGCCGCTGTGGCCGCCCGCGACGCTGACCAGGGTGGCATTGTTCGCCTGGCTGACATTGCCGGTATAGTTGAGGTTGGCGGTGCCGCCGCTGACAGCGATGGTTGCCGCGCTGCCGCCGACCAGCGTGCCGGTGCCGAGATTGATCGTCCCCAACCCGATGACGTTGGTGAGGACGACGGCGCTGTTGCCGCCGGCGCCGTTGCTGGTCGAGGAAAAATTCATGCCGGTGGCCGCGACGGTGACGCCGCTCAGGTTCATCGCCACACCGGTGCCCGTGGCGATGGAGTTGCCCACGCCGGTGACGCTGACCGTGCCGGAGCCCGTGGCATTGAAGCCGGCGCCTGCCGAGGTCACGATCGCCAGACCGCCGCCGTTGAAATTGACCGTCACCGGGGCGCTGTTGCCGGCAATATCGACGCCAAGCCCGCCGCCGCTCATGCCGATGGCGTAGCTGGCGCCGCTGATGTTGTAGGTGCCGCCGGTGTTGGCGGTGATCGATATGCCGGTGCCCCCACCGGTAAAGCTGTTCGAGGCGCCGGACACCGTCACCGTGCCGCCTGCATTGTTGTTCAGCGATACGCCCAGCCCGCTGGCCGTCAGATTGCCGCTCAGTGCGACGAGGCCGGCGCCGGCAAGCCGGCTCTGGACATTCAGCGCCGGACTGAATGCGCCCGAATTGTTGACCGTGCCCGAATAGCTCACGGCAGCCGTACCGCCGACGACATTGAACGACGCGCCCGTCGCCCCGCTGAGCGCGCCGGTGCCGAGATTGAGCGCTCCGCTGACATTGGTCAGGCTGACATTGTTGACGCCGCCGGCCGACGAGGTCGAATCGAGCGCGATGGTGGCGGCGACACCGGAGAGATTGATCGCTGTGCCGCCGGTTGCGTTCACCGTCTGGGCGGCAGCCGTAGCGGTGATGCCCATCGTGCCGCCGGTGGCGAGAATGCCGGTGCCGGCGGTGGTGTCGATGGTGACGCCATTGGTGAAGCTGGTTGTGCCGCCGGCCTGCGAGAGACCAACGCCGCTGGTCGTGTCGATGTTGGCGAGACCGGTGACGTTGAGCGTGCCGGTCTGGACTCGGATGCCGCCGCCTGTGTTGGGGACGGTGACATTGTTCACCGTCACCGTGTTGAAGTTGAAGGTGCCAGTGTTGGTGTTGATGGCATCGATGCCGAAGCCCGTCGTGTTGGTGATGCTTGTCCCGCCGGTGACGGTGAAGGTCCCGGCGACACCGTCGAAGATGATGCCGTTGGTACCGCCTAGGGCGCTGACGGTGGCAAACGTCATGTTGACGGTCAGCGGATCGAGATCGAATGCCGCGCCGTTGTTGGTGGTGACCACGCCACCGCTGTTGTTCAGCGTGAAATTGGTGGTCTTGGTGTTGGAGATGACACCGGTGCCGCCATTGTTGGCAAGGCTGAGCGTGCCCAGATCAAGGGTACCGCTGGTGGTGGTGAAGCTGAGGCCATTGCCCTGGACGCGAGCGCCTGGGTTACCGATGCCGAGCGTGCCGGCACTGACCGTGCCGCCGGCGCCGTCGGAATCGAAGCGGACATTGTTGAAGGCGATGCCGCCACTGCCGGCGCCGCCGGTCACCTTGTTGCCGGCAAATGACCTGATCGCAATTGAATTGTCGGTCGCATTGATGTTCTGACCGGCGAAGGACGCTGCGAGGCCGGAGCCGGTCGATTGCAGCGTGTTGCCGTCAATCGACAGCAGAAGCGTATTGGCCGGAGCTCCCGTGGTGGAGAAATCGAGCGCGTTGCCGCCGGCGGCGATGGTGTTGTTCCTGACGAAGAAACTGGAGGCGCCGGTGGCGTTGACGGCAACGCCCGCACCGGAACCGAGATTGCTGACGATCAGGTTCTGGATGCCGCCCGTGAAGATGCCGCTGCCTGATGTCGCCAGGTTGATGACCTGCGTGGCGTTGTTGCTCTGCAGGACCGGCCGCAGCGTGTCGATGCCCCCCGGCGCCGAAATGATCGGCGAGTTCTGCACCGTGGTGAAGTGGAACGCGGCGGAGGCGCCGCTGCTGGTGTCGACACCGAGCTGCGAAACATCGACCGCCGCGTCGCCGCTCTTGAAGGCGAGCAGCACCTGCCCGTCATCGAGGTTGAACGTGGTGCCACTGAGGTCGATGGTTTCCTGGGCGCCGTTGACGTTCTTGTCGATCAGCACCACGACGTTGGCCGTGGAAGCCTGTGCGCCCGCGTAACTGCCCGGATTGGCGAGGCTGCCGTCGCCGGTGCCGCCTTCGGTGACGTAGTAGACGCTGATCGATGACAGGTTGGAAACGTCGCCGGTGAAATTGACGTCATCGAAATTGTAGTCGCCATTGGTCGGCAAAGTATCGGTGGTGTGGATGACCTGGCCGCCGGTGGTTGCGATCGACGATTCGGCGGGGCCGGCGCCGTCGCCGAACACCAGCCTGGCGTTGGTGGCGCTGGAGAACTGCACGCCATAGCCGACATTGGCGATAGTCGATTTCTGGCCGGCCGGATTGTTGTTGACGGTGTCGCCGAGCTGGATGGTGCCCGTGCCGGTGGTGCCGGCCATGTCGATTCCGATCGTGCCGGCGAAGCCGCCGCCGTCTACATCAAAATCGTCCGCGGTGATGTTGCTCGCGCCGAGCGCCGCGCCGTTGAGGTCGAGGCCGACCGCATTGGCGGCATTGAGCCCGATGGTCAGGCTGGCGAAATTCAGCGTCGAGCCGAGCGTGCCAGAGACCTGGGCGCCGGTCGTGGTGACGCCCTGCAGGTTGACCGCGCCGAGATTGAGGGTGCCGCCGCTGACATTGTTGAGCGATATGCCGGTCGCAGCACCGTTGCTCGAAATCGTATCGAACTTGATACCACCGGCGCCGACCGTCGCGCCTTTCGCCCCGGCGACGACCGCCGTCGCGTCGCCAAGCTTCAGCGCCGTGCCGCCGTTCGTGGTGGTAATGGTGTTGCCGTCGCCGGTGACACTGACTGTTCCCGAACCGAAGGTGCTGGCGGTGAAGCCGGCGCCGCTGCTGGTGGTGATGACGAGGCCGCCATTGGTGAAGTTGAGCGTGCCCTTGGTCTGCGGGTCCATCACGTATGACGGTGCCTTGACGATGGCATCGTTGGCGCCGGTGTTGAATATCTTCGACGTACCAGAGAAGGTGACCGTGCCGTTGGCCGAGCCGCCGATGGCGACACCCTCGCCACCGCTGTGATCGATGGTGCTCGAAATATCGTATATGCCTTCGGCATGGCCAAAGAAGTCGAAGGCCGTCGATGACGTGGTGGAAACGACGGAACCGCTCATGTTCAGACGGGTCGCATCGCCGCTGGCGCTTATCACCGATCCCGCACCGACCGTGATCGAACCTTTGTAGGTCAGCGTGGTGAAGGCCAGGTCATTGCCGCCGCCGAGGCTGATAGCCGAGAGGGTGGTGTTCGTGATGCTGGCGCTGCCGTTGACGCCGACGTTGACGGTCCCGCCCTGCGAGCTCTGTATGATGCCGAACTGGCCGCCATCGATGGTCAGGGTGGATCCGGCGACATTGGCGATGTTGACGGTGCCAACCTCGGGACCGCCGATATCGAACCCGGCATATTGGACGTCGAGATCAATCGTGCCGGTGAAGTTGACCTCCCCGGTGCCACTCAGGGCGTACAGCCAGGCGCCGGTGTATCCAGTATCCCTCAGGCCGCCGACGTTGACATCCCCGACGAGATTGGCGCCCAACAGCGTCACGCCGGCACCGCCGGGGTCGCCGGGAAGGGCAGGGATCGTGGAGTCCGCCGAGATGCTGTCGAAGGTAATGCCGGCGCTGCCGACATTGGCACCATACACCACAAGTCCGTCGCTGCCGGCATTGATCTTGTTGCCGGCGCCGGTGACGGTAATGATGGTGGAGGTTGCGCCAGCCGGGCCTAAATCGCCAATTGCGACGAAGCCCGCCCCGGTCATTGTCGTTATAGCAAGGCCACCATTGGTGAAGTCGATCGTGCTGTTGGTATTGAGTGCCGGGACGGCTGAAGCGTAATTGCCAATGATACCCAAGCTCACGCCGTCCGTCGCGCCCGAGCTGATCACCTTGCTGGTGCCCGAGAAGGTGATCGCGGCCGCGTCGTTGCCGGCAACGACGATGTTGCCGCCGGCTGCCGCATTGGTATCGGTGAGATTGCCCGACAGCGTCACCGAGCCGCCGGTCATGCTCTGGATCGACACCGCGGCGCCCGTGCCGTTGCTGGCGATCGTGCCGCCATAGGAAATCGTCGCGTTGCCGCCGCTGCCTGCGGTCCCCGAGCCGACATTGAACGACGTGCCCGAACCGGTGTTGGTCAGCGTACCGGTGCCGAGGCTTGCCGTGCCGCTGAGGTTCTGCAGGTTGACGCCGCTGCCGGAAGCGAATGTGGCACTTGTCGAGGCGAAGTTGATACCGGCCGTGATGCCGTCGAGCGCCGCCGCCTGCGCGTTGGTGGCATTGATCGTGCCGGTCACGACATTGACCGTGCCGCCGCCGGTGGCGCTGAACGCTGTCACGCCGTTCGTGGTGATGTCGACATCGGCGAAGGTGATCGTGGAGCCGGCATTGCCTGTCAGCGAGACGCCATTGCCGTTGACCGTCACCTTGTCGGTGAAATCGACCGTGCCGCCGCTGCGGTTGGCGATCGAGATGCCGCCGCCGGTCAGCGTGCCAGCCGATCCGCTGTTGGGCAAGGTGCCGCGCGTGACCGTGATGTTGCCGGCGCCGCCATCGACGTCGAGCAGCGTGCCGGCAACGTTGATGTTGTTGTCTGTGATCGACAAATTGCTGTCGAGGCCGACGACCTTGAACGCGGTCTGGCCCGCGGCGACGTTGGTGATCGTGACGCCTTCGATGAAGATGCCGCCGGCATTGTCGACGATCGTACCTTGGTCGACAAGGAAGACCGAACCGCTGCCGCCGCTGAAGTCGAACGCGGTGTCGCGCACCTGGTTGCTGCCGAGCAGCTGCAAGGTATCGCCGCCCGTGCTCTTGACCACGCCCTCATTGCCGGTGACGTTGCCGCCGGTGGCGCCGAGATTGCCCTGGACATTGATTGGCTGGATGGTGCCGGAGGTGATGATCGAACTGCCGTTGCCGAAGCCGGCGATCGACTGGCCCGAATCGAGCGTGAACGGCGTGGCGCTCAGATCGACCGTGCCGACAAAGGCGAAGGTCAGTGTGCCGGTCATGGCATCGGCCTGGGCGGCCGTGACCGTGGTCACCGCGGCGCTGAGCCCGTTGGTGCCGGCAGCGATCACACCACCGTCCTGGGAAATCATGACGACCCCGCCGACCGCGCTGGCCAGATTGGCGCTGCCGGTGAAGGCGACATCGTCGAAATCATAATTGCCGAGCGTCGGATCGAGCCCGATCGTGTTGACCGTGTAGCCGCCACTGGCCGCGCTGATGAAGGATTCCAGCCCGTCGCCCGCATTGCCGTCGCCAAAGGTGAAATTGGCGTTGGCCGACGTCGCCGTTGTGCCGCCGGACGACAGTTCGACGCCGACGCCGACCTTCGAGATGCTGGAGCCCTGCAGGAAGGTGATGGTCTTGTTGCCGATGGTCGACGACAGGTCGATGCCGCGCGAGGTCAGGTCGTCGGTGCCGGTGATCGTCGTCACGCCGAAATCGGCTGTCGTTGACGAACCGCTGAAGTCGATGCCGGTCTGGTTGGCGCCGGAGCCCATCGTCACATTGGTTGTTCCAAATGTGACATCGGCATTGGTCAGGGCGAAGTTGATGCCGGCTGGACCGACGGTCGAACCCATCGTCACGCTGGTGGTGCCGAAGGTGACGGCGCCGGCATTGTTGGTGATGTCGATGCCATTGCCCGTGGCGCCCGACACGGTCACCGCCCCGAAGGTCGCCGATGCGGTGCTGGCGACATTGGCGACGGCCAGGCCAGTAGCCGTCGCGCCGGTGATCGACAGCGGAGCTGTGACGTTCAGCGTCGCCGTGCCGGCAAGGCCGACAACAACCACACCGCCGCCGCCTGTCGCCGAGAGTGTCGGGCCGGTGAAGCTGATCGCGCCGCCGACCGGGGGCAGCGACGAGCCGATCGCGAAAAGATTGCCGTTGCCGGTCGAGGTGACGCTGCCGCTGAAAGTCACCGAGCCGCCAGTGGTGCCGTCGACCTTGACCGCCGTGGCTGGCGCGGTTGCCGAGCTGGAGATGTTGGCCGCTACACCGATTGTCGCGCTGCCACCGGAAATGACGACACCGTCGCCAGCGCCCGAATTGGTGATGGTGCCACCGAGGATCGTGATCGAGCCCGTGTTGTTGGTCAGGCTGACATCGGTGCCCGCGACATTGGTCGTCACCAAATTGGTGATGGTGAAGGTCGATGACGAAGCGTTGATTGCAACGCCGTTGATGCCGGCACCGGTGCCACCGATAGTGACATTGCCACCCAGGAACTGGCCGCCCGAGACGGCATTGAAATTGAGCGCCGTGGCTGCCACGACGCCTGTCGTGATGCTGTCGAACGCCATGCCGCCGGTGCCGATGGTGACGCCGTCGAGATAGATCGCGTGGCCGGTGCCGGTGGTGATCCGCTCCGTGCCTGCGGCCGCGACTGTGATCGTGCCGCCCCCGGTGGCGCTGAAGCCGGTGCCGATCGTCGTGGTCAGATCCAGCCCGCCGGTGAATTTGATTGTGCCGCCGGTGTTGCCACTCAGGTTGATCGCGAAGGCGGTGGCGGTGCTGGCGGTGATCGCTCCGCCGAACGTGGCGCTGCCGCCGCTCATGCCGGAGATCGTCACCGCGCTGGTAGCAGCGGTCTGGTTGATGGTGCCGTTGTAGGTGACATTGGGCGTCGAGTTGCTGATGGAGAAGGCGTTGCTGCTCGTGTTGGCGATGGAACTCCCGACCCCGAAGGTCAAGGTTCCGCTGGAACCGCCGACGATGCCTATGCCTACGCCGCCGCCGGTGATGTCGAGATCGTCGAAGGTGGCGATGCCGTCGAAATTGTTGGTGGACAGCGCGGCACTGGTGGCGTTGGTGATCTTGGTGTTGCCGGTGAAATTGACGGTCGCGCTCGAACCGACAAGCGCGATGCCGGTTTGAGATGCGGTCTGGACGGTCAGGTCGTCGACCGAGACCGTACCAGTCACTCCATCGAGGAAGAGGCCGGTTGCGACATTGCTGACCGTCACGCCCTGGACGGTCAGGCCATTGATGCCCAGGCCGTGTATGCCGGCGGCGGCGCCCCCGGAAATATTGAAATCGAGCAACGTGTTGCCGTTGCCCAGCGTCACGACATCGCCGCCGCCGGAACTGGTCAGCGTTGCCGCGCCCGCGGAATCCGAGATGGATTCGTCATGATGGACGTTGGTGCCGGTGACATTCAACGGCACCCCGCCGAGCGAGAACTCGCGGCCGTTGCCGAACGAGGCCAGTTCCTGTCCGTCGCTCAGCGAGAAGCCGGTGGCGTCGTCGATTGTGCCGCGGTTGACCAGCACAATGATGGCGTCGCTGGCGGTAATGCTGTCGGCATAATCGATCGAGGCGAGGTCGGCGATCGACGTGCCGCCGCCCGAAGCCCCGGCCGCGACGAAGATGTAGTTGCGCAGATCGTAAAGTTGCGGGCCGGTAAACTGTGTCGTACCGAAGGCGTAGTGGCCGCTGCCCTCATTGAGCCCGCGCGCATCGAGCGAGGCGGTGATGCCGGAGATGGAGCTGGAATCGCCGCCGAAGGTAAATTCGGCGTTGGCCGTTGCCCCCGGCGTGCCGGCAATGCCCAGCCGCACGCCGGTATCGACATTGGTGATGACGCCGCCATCGGTGATGGTGATGACCGCCCCGCCAACACTCGGTGAGGTCAGGTCGATGCCGATCGAGCCGGCCGCACCGGTGCCGGTGATGTTGAGCGACTGGGCGGTGAAATTGGTCCTGGCTCCGGAGAAGTCGAGGCCGGTGCCGACACCCAGTCCGGAGATGACGATGTTACCGGCGACCACCGCCGCATTGACGCCGGCAAACGAGATGCCGTCGGCGCTGGGGTTGGTGATGCTGATGTCGCCGAAGCGGATCGTCGCCGGCGAATCCGAAATGGCGATCGCTGGTCCGGTCGTGTCGGAGATCGTCGTCGCACCGTTGACGGTGAAGCTGCCCGCGACATTCTCGAGCACGACACCCGACGTGCCGCCGCTCTGGCTGATCGAGTCCAGCACCACATGAGCGGTGATCGGATCGATGAAGACGGCGGTGCCGCCATTGCCCGATATTGTGCCGCCGGTGGTGGTGAACGTCCCTCCGGTCGAGGTGCCCTGCACGGTGATGCCGCGGTCGGTATTGTCCTGCGCATTGACGGTGGCGAAGGTGTAGGTGCCCTTGCCGGTGATATCGAGACCGTCGTCGAGATTGCCCTGCAGCAGCATCGTGCCGGTGAAATTGTAGGTGCCGTCGCCGTCGATGTGCAGGCCGTCGAGGCCGTTGCCGGTGGCGGTGAAGTTGGAGCCGGTGATGCCGGTCGAGCTGCCCGTGAAGTCGGCGCCGTTGCCGCCCGCCCCGGTGACCGTCACATTGGTCAGCGTCGCGCCGGTGATGTTGTTGCCGAAGATGCCGTCGGCGCCGCCGGTGATGGTGATGCCGTTGAGCGTGTTGCCGTTGCCCAGCGTGATGACGGGGTTGGCGACGTTGGTGCCCTGGATCGTGCCGTCGCTGCCGCCCAGGTTGAAGGTGCTGGTGCCGCCGCCGAAAAGCCTGGCGGTGACGCTTTCGCCGCCGCCGATGACGGTCTGGCCATTGGCGAGCGTCACGCCGCCGGTCGTCAGATTGCCGTTGCCGCCAAGCGCGACGACAAAGCCGTTCGCACCCGACTTGGTCACGGCGTCGTTCAGCGTCGTCGGGTCGGCCAGCGTGCCGGCGCCGGCGAGGCCGCCATCGGCGAAATAGAACTTGCCGAAGGCGGCATTGGTGGCGGCGTTGATGGCGACACGCGTCGTCGTGCCGCCGGTCAGCGTCTGTGACTGGACGCGGACGCCGATGTCGCCACGCACCCGTTCGTTGACGCGCTTGCGAAGGCCTTCGCTGACCGGATAGACCGGCTCCGCCCCGCTGTCGGCCCCGTTGTCGGCCCCATTGGCGGCATTGTCCGAGCCGCTGCCAGGATTGAACGGGATGTTCAGCCGCACACTGCCGGCGAACTGGGTGTCGTCGCGATTGTCGTTGCGGACCTCGCCGGCGAAGACCAGTTCCGTGTTGCTGCCGAAGACATCGCCGATCGTATACTCGAACCCGGCCTTGGCGCCGGTGACGCTGCCGTCGTCGCCATGCGGATCCTCGAAATGATAGCCGCCGATATCCAGCCGCAGCGAATGCTTGTCGGGCAGGGCGACCGGCACCTGCGCACCGATCTCGCCCTCGATGCCCCACGCCGCGTAGTCGCGGTGGTCGATGACCGAGATCTGCTCGATCAGCTGGTTGCTGACCATCGACAGGGTCGAGCTGGCAGAGTGATCCGTCGAATCGCCCTTGATCGGCAGATAGACGTTCACATGCGCATCGAAATGAGGCGTGATCGCCTCGGCGCCCAGCGTGGCGGCGGTGAACTGGGTGGAGTTGTAGTTCTCGATGTTGAGGTAGGCGTAGCCGCCGATCATCAGGTCCGGGTTGACGATGCGGCGAATGCCGAGGCCGACATCCTGGCCGAAACCATCCTTGAAATCGTGCTTGGCCCGGACATCCAGGAACAGCACGGATTCGGCCGTCTGCTTGAGGGGGATGAAACCTTCGAGCGCGGCGTTGCCGCCATTGTTGTCGGCGCCGATGATAGCGCGGATCTGCGGCTGCCACAGGCCGTTCGGATCGGCATGGGCCGCCGGACCGGAAAGGCCGAGCGCCAGCGTCGTCAGCGCCGTCGTCTTCCAGAGATGCCTGGCGATTCGCGAACGGCGATAGCCGGCGCGAGCGTGGAAATCCTCCCCACGCGCCGCTATCTCACCAACTTGCCGAGAAGTCTCGGTAGTTCCCATCCCTGGCGAGTCCTTCGGGGACTACACGCGCCCCGTGTAAATCCTTAATCGAATTCTATTGTATAGCGAGTCTCGGGCGCTCCGATTTCTGAAAGCTCCCTGTAAAATTGTTCGCTGTATCCGAAAGGTCACAGTAATTTCGCCGGCTTGCTTCCCTCCGGTCGAGCTTTCGAAACAGCCGCGGGTGTTGTATCAAGCCGTGCTCGGGAGAATACCGGGCGCGGTGAGGAAACATGCAAGACGTCCGGCAAAATAACATGACAGCTACTTTAGCGAAGTCTAATTTACTTGGCGTGGCCGCGGGGCTGACCGCCCTGTGGGTTGGTCTGGCCGCCGGCCCAGCCCTTGCCGAAGATGCCAAGCCGGCCCAGCCAAAGCCGGCTGAAAGCAATGCAAAACCGGCCGATGCCAATCCATGGGCAGTGAACTGCTCCAGCGGTTCGGCGACCAGCGAGCTTCAGTGCCAGGTTTCGCAGAACCTGACCGAGGCCAAGACCGGGCAGCGCGTGCTGACCGTGACCGTGCGCCGCGACAACGGCAATGGCAGCCTCGCCATGCTGCTTGCCCTGCCACACGGCCTGTTCCTGCCGTCCGGCGCCTCCTTCCAGATCGACCAGGGCCAGAAGACGACGATTGCCATCCAGACCAGCGACCAGAACGGCGCTTATGCCGCCACGCCGCTGTCGGCCGATCTCATCAAGGCAATGAAGTCCGGCACCAATCTGAACATCGGCATGGAATCGGTCACCCGCAAGCCGGTCACCATCCCGGTGTCGCTGGCTGGCTTCACGGCCGCCGTCGCCAAGCTGGAATCGATCAAGTAGCTGCTGTCAGCGGCTTGATTGTCGATGCGCGGAGTGCTTCGTTGCCGCTTCGAACAGTGGGGAAATCATGACAGGCTTTGTCGATCGCAGGCGCGCGGCGCAACTGATGAAGCGCGCGGGCATCGCGGCGCTGGTGCTGTGCGCACCCGAGGCCTTCCACTATGCGACCGGCGCCTCGATCGGCCCGGCGGGACTGTTCCGGCGCGCCGGCGCCGGCTTCGTCGTCATCCCGGCCCGCCAAGGCCTGCCGATCGGCGTGGTGGTGGCGGATTTCAATGCGGGACAGTTGCAACTGGCTCTGCCCGACGCCGTCATCCGCAGCCACCCGATCTGGATCGAATTCGCCACGTTTGACGCCTCGAGGCCAGCGCAAGGGCTGGCGCGGCGCATAGTGGCCGGCTTTGGCTCGTCCGGCTGGACGCCTGCCATTACCCGGCCCGCTACATTCGAGTTGGCCAATTCCGTCCATGAGCTGAAGCAGATCCTGACCGGCTTCGGGCTCGAGCGCGCAACGATCGGCGTCGATCTCGATTTTGTTCCCGCCGCTGATTTCTCCGCCATGCAGGCGCTGCTGCCGGGCTGCACGATGGTCGACGGCTCGACCGTGCTGGACAGGCTGCGGGCCGTCAAGTCGCCGCGCGAGATCGATCTGCTGCAGCAAGGCATCATCCTGTCGGAGGCCGGGCTGGAGCGGCTGCAGGTCGATGCCATGGCCGGCATGCGTCAGGCCGATCTCATTGCCCTCTATCGGCAAGGCGTCGCCACGGCCGCGGCCGGCCTGTCCCATCCGGTCGCCACGGCCGAATATGTGACGCTCGGCGCCCGGCTCAAAAGCACCGATGCGAAAGCCATGCCGGGCGATCCGCTGAAGTGCGACATGGTCTGCACGGTCGGCGGCTACGCCTCCGACATGTCGCGCAACTTCACCTTCGGGCCGCCATCCGCCGAGCAGGCCGAACTGCACGCGATCGCCGAGCGGACCTTTGACGACGGGCTGGCATCCCTTGTTCCGGGAACCACGCTCGCCCAAGTGCATCGCGTGGCCACCGACAGCCTGGCGCGGCAAGGGCTGCGTACCTACCGCCGCGGCCATTTCGGCCATGGCGTCGGCCAGTCGGTCTTCTCAGAGCAATGGCCGTTCATTGCGGCCGACAGCGATGTCGTGATCGAAGCCGGCATGGTGCTGGCCTTCGAAATCCCACTCTACATAGACCGCCTCGCCAGCTTCAATCTCGAGGACCAGTTCCTGATCACACCGGACGGGCCTGTTGCCATGAATCGTCTGCCGAGACGGTTGGAGAGGATTGGATAGCCGGCTTTGAGTCTGCACGCTGGAGATTGGCCGAAGCCTCCCCACCTTCGTCATCCACGGGCGGAGCAGGAGCGAAGCTCCGTCGCGGAGACCCGAGGATCCATGCCGTGACCTTGGCCGAGGAATGCAGCGGAGCAGAACTCTTCATCGTAGCGACGCTTTGAAGTCGCGGCATGGATCCTCGGGTCTGCGCTGCGTCGCTGCGCTCCTTGCTCCGCCCGTGGATGACGAAGCGATGGGCGGATTTGGCCAATCTCGAAGCCGCACGCGGTGCCCAGCACCTACCCACTCACCGGCGGCCGCCGCCCCTTCCACGGCATCTCCTGCTCCAACTGCGCCGACGCGGCCAGCACCGTTGCCTCGTCGCCGTAGCGGCCGACGAGCTGCACGCCGATCGGCACGCCGCCTTTCGACCAGCCGAGCGGCAGCGAGATCGCCGGCTGGCCGGAGATGTTGAAGGGGAAGGCAAACACCGAGTCCGCCCATTTGGCGTTGTAGCGGTCGATGTCGGTTTCCGACATGTCGTAATAGCCGAGCGGGCGCGGCAGCTGCGTCAGGGTCGGGGTGATGAAGAGATCGTAGGCGCCGAGGTCGCCGGCGATGTCGCGGCCGACCTGCCTGAGTTGCTCGACATCGGAGATGTGCCTGATGCCGCTGGTCGAGCGGCCGCGCTCGATGATTGCCCAAGTCACCGCCTCGACATCGCCTGGCGTTACCGGCCGCCCCACCACCGTCTCAAGGTAGTCGAACGTCGCCGCCGTCTGCACGCAGGTCATGTTGGTGTAGGTCTTCCACACAGCATTGGCGTCGAGCGGCATGTCATGCTCCTCGACATGGTGGCCGAGGCGCTCGAGTGCCGCCACGGTCGCCAGCACCGCCGCCTTCACCTCCGGATCGATCGCCGTGCCGTTGGGCGGCGTGACGGAAAAGCCGATGCGCAGCTTCTTCGGCGCCCGTGCCGAGAGGCTGAGCCAGCTGCCATCTGGAACCGGCGGCGTGTAGGGATCGCCGGGCAGCGCGCCGGCAACCGCATCGAGATAGGCCGCGGTGTCGCGCACGGTGCGCGAGCAGCAGAGAAAATAGGCGCCGCCATACCAATAGTCGCCGAACGGCGCGAGGCTGACACGTCCGCGCGACGGTTTTAAGCCCACAATGCCGCAGCAGGAGGCCGGGATGCGGATCGAGCCGGCGCCATCGCTGGCCTCGGCGATCGGCACCATGCGCGACGCGATGGCCGCGGCAGCGCCGCCGCTCGAGCCGCCGGGCGTGATGCCTTCCTTCCACGGGTTCTTGGTCACACCGTAGAGTTTCGGCTCGGTGGTGATCGACCAGCCATTTTCCGGCGCGTTCGATTTGCCGACCAGCACCAGCCCGGCCGCCTTCATGCGGCGCACCACTTCAGTGTCGAAATCGGCAACGACATCCCTGAGGTAGAAAGAAGAATTGGTGTTCGGCGCCCCGGTCCAGGACGAGGCCAGCTCCTTGAGCAGGAACGGCACACCGGCGAAGGGCGTTGATGTGTCGACCGTTTCGGCCTGGGCGCGCGCCATGTCGTAGAGGCGATGGATGACCGCGTTGAGCGCCGGGTTGAGCCGCTCGACCAGCGTGATCGCTGCCTCCACCAGTTCCGCCGGTGAAACCTGGCCGCTGTGCACCAGTCCAGCCAAGTCGAGCGCGTCGGACTCGGCATAGGTTTTCAGCAGACTTTCGGTGATCATGTCTCTCTCCCAATTTTTCAACGTCGTTCGTTGATCTTGCCAACGTTTGGCGCCGCCTCCCGGCACCCTCTGTCGAGAGGGACCAAGGCACTCAAGAAACCTAGCTTTTCGCCCTACGAATACCCCCACCCCTAACCCCTCCCCACAAGGTGGAGGGGGATTCTGTAGGCGCTGAACTCGGCAAATCACAGGCGTTTAACACCGAGGATGAAGAGCGCGGCAGCTTCCCTCCCCCTTGTGGGGAGGGTTAGGGTGGGGGTCCTTCTTCGCCAGAATCCATATGCGACAGCCTCGAATGGGGACGGGGAGACGGGAATTGCGTCAGGCCAGGTCGATGGTCCGCCCCAGCGCGATGCTCTGCTCGGCGGCCAGCACGATACGCAGGCTGTTGACCGCCGCATCCACCTGCTCGGTGAGGTCGAGATCCTCGCGGATGGCGCGCAGGAAGAAGGCCTGCTCGCGGTCGCAGAGTTCCTGGTGGCCGGGCTCGTCCTCCATGCTGACGATCTCGTCGGGCTTGGAGAAATTCTTGTCGCCATCGACAGCGGCATAGTGGATCTTCAGCGCGTCGGTCTTGGTGTGGCGGTCGATGTCGGCGGAGTTCGACAACTCGGCGGTGTCGGCGGCGCTGCTCGCCTGCTGTCCGGCGACGATCGACACCGCGCCCTTGGGGCCGACCACGTCCTTCACGAAATAGGCCGTCTCGCTCATCATCGGACCCCAGCCGGCTTCGTACCAGCCGACCGAACCGTCATCGAAGGTGACGTGCAGATGGCCGTAATTCTGCTTGTCGGCCTCCGCCCAGAGCTTGGCGCCGATGCCGTGCACGCGCACCGGCTTGGCGCCGGTCAGCTGGCACATGACGTCGACATAGTGGACGCCGCAATCGACGATCGGGATCAGCGAATCGATCAGGTTCTTGTGCCAGTGCCAGGCGCTGCCGCTGCTCTGCTGGTTGAGGTTGAGCCGCATCACCAGCGGCTTGCCGAGCGTCTTGCCGACCTCGATGAACTTGATCCATGACGGGTGGACGCGCAGGATATAGCCGAGCACCAGCTTGCGGTTCTTGGCGCGCGCCGCCGCGACCACCTTTTCGGCGTCCTCATTGTTGGTGGCGAGCGGCTTTTCCATGAACACATGGCAGTTGGCGGCGATTGCCTTCAGCGCGTATTCGGCGTGGGTGTTCGGCCAGCTGTTGATCGACACGGCGTCCGGCCTCGTCTCCTTCAGCGCCTGGTCGAAATCCTCATAGAGCGGATAGTTCGCCAGTTCGGCCGGGATCTTCGTGTTGCTCTTGATCGAGCGGCTCATGATGCCGACGATCTGAAAACCCTCGGAGCGGTGATAGGCGCTGGCATGCGACGCACCCATATTGCCAAGACCCACCACCAGCACTTTTACCTTGTCGGACACCGCTGCCTCCCAATTGATTGAATTGTGGACGGCGATCAGCGCCGCCGCTCACTGCCCTTCCTCTCCCCCGTCGATCGGGGGAGAGTGTCGAGCGCAGCTCGACGGAGTGGGGGTCGACCTTCGCCGCCCGCCTAATATTTCTTGCGCGTCGGATTGTGCCTGTCTTGCGGCGACTGCGCGTTTGGCGAACGCCTTCCCCCACTCCGTCGAGCTCCGCTCGACACCTTGTATCTACACGAGAGAGATTTCGTGGGATTAGAGCGATTGAGCCAAGGTCCGG